>JBQTHS010000066.1:0-12075 GCA_052389635.1 Bacteroidota bacterium
CAAAAAACCATGCATCACATAGCGGTGGGTGCACCAGGTAATGCCCTCCATGATGACAAATGTTCCCGTCAGCACCAATATGTAATATACAGCACCCATCAAAGGCAAAGTTATGTTACTTTATTATTGTAGGCCTTCTGCCACCATTTTTCTATGCGGGGAAAGGCAAGGTGAAACCAGGCGGTGAATTTTTGGGGCTGCAACTGAAGGGAGTTACGGACCTCTCCGATATTTTTAAAGCAGATATCCATCACTTCTTCTTTATTGAAATCAATGTCACCTTCATACTGCCCTGTAAAAACATGGTCAAATTCATATTCAGTCAGCCCGTTGTCAAAATCAGTCTTGTAGGTGAAGGCAAAAATTTTCCGGATGGCAGTTTCAAACCCAAGTTCTTCCCTCAGCCTTCTTTTTGCTGCTTCTGCTGTTTCTTCGCCGGGGAGCGGATGACTGCAGCAGGTATTGGTCCATAATCCGCCGCTGTGATACTTTTGCAGGGCCCTTTGCTGCAGCAGCATTTCCCCTTTGTTGTTGAAAATAAAAATACTGAAGGCACGGTGCAGCATCCCTTTCTGATGCGCTTCCATTTTTTCCATGACGCCGGTCTGTCTGTCATTGACATCCACCAGTATTACTTCCGTTGAATCCATTCTGTTTCTCTTATTATCCGGACGAATGATTGCATTGATAAATTTAATTTCCCGGGCCGTTTAGCCCCGCAGTGCAGGTATCAGATAAGCCTCAGCTGGTTTTTTACCCCTGCCCTGAAGATAATCATCGCCTTGCGGTAATTGGGAATGCGGACCCTTGCGGAAAGCACCCGGGCCGGTTTCATCCTCTTTATTTTTTTGAATAATGATAAATAATACTTGTAGGCAACATAAACACCGAATCTTGCTTTCAGCGGCAGTTTGACAATTCCCTGATAGGCCTGCCTGAAATCAATATGTATATCTTCTTCTATTTGTTTTTTGTCCTGCTCTGTAAAATTATTAAAATCGCAGCCCGGGAAATAAACCCTGGCCAGCCCGTTGTAATCTGCTTTGATATCCCGCAGAAAATTTACTTTCTGAAAAGCTGCGCCAAGCGAGCGGGCCGGAGCTTCTAGTTTTTCATACAAATCTTTTTTCCCTTCACAAAATACATAGAGGCACATCAGCCCCACCACCTCGGCCGAACCATAGACGTACTCTTTGTAACCTTTGCAGTCATATAATTTTTTTTCCAGGTCCATCTGCATACTGTGAAAAAAAGCATCCACCAGTTTAATGTCAATATTATACTTATTCACTGTACGCTGAAAGCTGTTGAGGATGGGGTTCAGGCTGATCCCTCTTTTAACAGCATCATAGGTTTCATTTTGGAACTGCCGGAGTAAGGCTGGTTTGTCATGGTCATGAAAAGTATCCACAATCTCATCTGCAAAGCGGACAAATCCATAGATATTATAAACCGGTGTACGCAAATCCCGGTGCAACATCCGGATGGCAGATGAAAAGGAGGTGCTGTACCGCCGTGTTACGACCCGGCTGCAGCTCTCGCTGGTGCTATGAAAAAGATGAACCATGATTTGAATATAGACAAATTATCGCATACTTTTTATTAATTGTTTAGCCACCACTTCTCCGCTTATCAGGCTGGGCGGTACACCTGGCCCCGGCACGGTAAGCTGTCCTGTGTAAAATAAATTTTTTACTTTTTTACTCCGGCATGCAGGCCTGAATATAGCAGTCTGCTTCAGGGTGTTCGCCAGGCCATAGGCATTTCCTTTAAACGAGTTATAGTCCTGCACAAAATCCCTCACTGAATAGCTTCTCTTGTAAACAACAGCATCAGAAATATTCTCTCCCGTATGTTTTTCCATTCTCCCAACGACCATTTGGAAGTATTTTTCTCTCAGTTCCTCCGTATCGCCTTCAAGCCCCGATGCCACCGGTATCAGAAAAACCAGGCTTTCACCACCGGCAGGGGCAGTGGTTTCATCTGTCAGGGAAGAAATACTTACATAAAACAAAGGTTCAGACGGCCACTGCGGATTTTTGTAGATTTCCTTTCCGTGCAGATCAAAGGGAACATCAAAAAAAAGAGAGTGATGAACCTCCTGTTTAAGTTTTTTATTCAGCCCTACATAATACAATAAACAGGATGGCGCCATAATTTTTCTGTTCCAGTATTTATCGGAATAACTACGGCATTCCTCCGGTAAAAGTCTTGTCTCTGTAAAATGATAATCGGCCCCGCTGATGACGGCATCCGCCCGGTAATAATCCTTGTCCGTTGCCACCGTTTTAATCTTATTGCCCTTCACCATCAACCCGTTTGCCTTTTCACCAAAATGGAACTCCACACCCAGTTCAAGGGCAAGTTTATACATGGCCCCCACCACAGCATACATACCACCTTGCGGATACCAGGTTCCCCCTTTTATATCTGCATAATTCATCAGGCTGTACAGTGCCGGTGTGTCCTGTGGCAGGGCGCCCAGGAACAAAACCGGGAACTCCATTATTTGCCGCAGCTTCGGATGGTTGAAATATTTTGCGATATGCCGGCTGATGGAGGTGAACACCTGCAGTTTAAACACCCCGCTGATGACGGACCAATCTATAAACTCAGTAAGTGACCGGCCGGGTTTATACACCAGGTTATTTATCCCGACTTCATATTTGTAAGCAGCCCCTTTTAAATAATCATCCAGTTTGTGAGAGCTGCCAGGTTCCAGCGACTCGAAAACTTTTTTTAGTTCTTCATAATCAGCCGGCATATCTGTGTAGCCATCATTCCAGAAAATACGATAGGAAGGATCAAGACGGTGAAGTGTGTAATAGTCAGTAACTTTTTTCCCAAACTGGCTGAAGTACCTTTCAAAAACATCAGGCATCCAGTAAAAGCTGGGGCCCATGTCGAAAGTGAAGCCATCCTCTTTTAATTGTCTTGCCCTGCCACCCGGTGTTTCGTTTTTTTCAATCATTGTTACTTTCCACCCTTCTTTTGCCATGAAGGATGCAGCAGACAGTCCGGCAAAACCGCTGCCGATAACAATAACTGAGCGTTGGGCCACAAATAAAGGTTTAATAACGGCTGATCTGCTCTTTCAGCAATTTGCGGGCAAAGTGAATCCGGCTTTTGATAGTTCCAAGCGGCTCATGCAGCAGGTCAGCAATTTCATTATACTTATAACCGTCAAAATACAGCAAAAAAGGGGTTTTAAATATTTCCGGCAGTTCCCGGATAGCTTTTTTAATTTCCTTTACCCGTATTTCACTTTCTGCAGCATTACTTACAATTGCCCGTTTCTGATTGATCAGGTATTCACTGGAACTGGTATCGAAGATTGTTTTCTGTTTAGCTTTTCTGCGGTAATCATTAATAAAAATATTCCGCATGATAGTGAACAACCAGGCTTTGATATTCGTACCGGTATTATATTTCTCATGATTGGCCAGCGCTTTATAAAGGGTCTCCTGGTACAGGTCATTAGCAGCTTCTGTATCCCGTGTAAGGTTGATGGCAAATGGTTTCAGAAAACCGGCGTTGTTAACGAGCAGCTGACCGAACTCGGGAGTTGACATAAAATATTGTTTAAGAATTCGAAGAGTAAAGCTAAACACAAATCGGGCTTCTGCCAAAATTTTCGTTTGCTTTTCTATTAAAAAAAATAAAATTCTTAAAAAATAAATCGCTGAAAATCAGTTTTCAGAGAGAAGCAAGAAGTTCAGTTACTTCAGAAAGTGATTTTTTAAACTGGACATTTTCTGGCAGTCTTCTGTGGTAATTAAGAGTGGGATAGCCGGAGATCATAATATAAACCCCTGCCAGTTTCTGCCCGGCAGTAGTCAGAAATTTCTCAAAATTAAATCCTATGCCGGCGGCCGTAAGATGAATGAATACAATATCAGGCTTTTTAATTCTGACAACATACTCCACATCCCGCAAAGGAACATTGGCGCCAAGATAAATAGTGCTGACACCCCGGCTCTTCAGCAGATAATACATAAACAACAGGCCGAGTTCATGGTGCTCGCCTTCCGGCAGGAAGAGAAGGAATGTTTTGCCGGTTTTAATATGAGGTGTTGTTGCTTCGATTGCCACTATAAGTTTCTGCCGGATAATATTGGTGACTAAGTGTTCCTGTGCCGGATTGACATGCCCCGTTTGCCAAAGAATGCCAATTTTTTCAAGGAAAGGAAATATGATCCGGGTGACAGTCCTTTCGATCCCTTTGACCGAAATATAGTCAGCGATGATCTTCTCAAACCGTTCCATATTCATGTCCGCCATTTCCTGCACCAGCTCATTGATGATCCGTTCCTGCACGGCACGGGGATCGCCGAGGGAAAGTATTCTGTCTTTTATCTCATCAGGCTGCATACGGCCAATATGAGAAATCTTGTAGCCGTACTTATTCAGCAGTGCGATATTGAGGATAGCCCTTAGTTCATCATTGCTGTAATACCGTATGTTGGTGGCGGTACGCTGCGGCTTCAGGAAATTATATCGTTGCTCCCATATGCGGATGGTATGCGCCTTAATACCAGATAAGTTCTCCAGGTCTTTGATGGTAAATGCATTCATACGCAATAGCTACAACTTAAAAAAGAAAAAGTTCAGCCGGGACTGAACTTTTCAACATATTGGATATGGCGAAGGACTGTCAGGTATCAGGATTACGCAAAGTGCCGGCATCCATCAATTTCCGCAATGGCTGGATAAGCGAAGGATTTTGCAGCGCCTGCAGGTGACCGGCGTGGTGAAGATCGGTACCCACCAGGTCGTAATACTTTTTTTTGATAAGGTATTGTGCCAGTTCCTGTACCGATTTTCCATAATGTCCTCCAAGGGCCAGGATATTCAACTGAAATAAGCAGCCGATATCCCTCAGTTCCTCATAGAATTCCTTACTATGACTAAGGTAGATATACCTTTCGGGGTGTGCAATGACAGGCTGGTAGCCCTGCATCTGCATATCAAATAATATATCTTTAATGCCATGGGACTTATAAGCCAGTGAAAATTCCACCAGCACCATATTGCCGCTGATGGTCAGTAATGGTTCATTATTCTTCAGCAGCCCCGCTACATGATCATCCAGGAAATATTCAGCAGCTGCAGATAGCTCAACCGGTATGTTTTCAGCCTGTACTGCTTCCCTGAGCAATTCCAGTTTTGACAAGATCGTCTCCCGGCTGTTTTTGTACATGTCCCACATAATGTGGGGTGTGGTGATAAGTTTCGAATAGCCCAGTTCAACCATCCCCTTTATCAGCTTCAGTGAAGTGGCCAGGTCGGGTGCGCCATCATCGATGCCCGGTATCAGGTGTGAGTGCATGTCTGTTTTCAACAGACCGAACTCCTGCCTGAATGAACCTGATCCTGAACGGGAGAATATCTTAAACATAGTATATGTTATCCTTCCCTGCGGGGAAGCGAAGGAAAAATTTTAAAGACCAGTTTGCTGTGGGGGAAAAAAACATACCACCCTGTTAGAAAAAGCAGCATGAAATCGGTAAAGAAATCCTGATGCTGCTGGTACCAGATTTCCAAAGCCCCTTTATAGGGAAGTATCACATCTCTGTAACATTCCTCAGGCGATAATTTACTTTTGGTGATTATCAGTTCCTCATCCCGGAATATGATGGAACCAATACCGGTAAGGCCTGGTTTCGCATTATACACTTTCGCTTTCATTTCATCCGAATACCTGTCAAAGCCGCTTTTCATAAGCGGACGGGGCCCGGTGAACGACATATCACCGGTAAGGATATTTAGCATCTGCGGCAATTCGTTGATCTTTGACTTACGCAGGAATCGCCCCACCGGGGTAACCCTCGGATCGTTCCGCATAGTCAGGTCTTTAGCGCCGATATTGGGGCTGTTTTTTATCATAGTAGCAAACTTCCAGATACCGAAGATTTTATTCTTATACCCCACCCTGTCCTGCCGGTAAAACACTTCATGCTCACCGGTCAGCAATAATAAGATGATGATGGGTGCAAAAACCGGCAGCAGCAGAATCAGTACGATTAGTGAAAAAATAATATCGAAGAATCTTTTTATATACCTGTACATAAACAATCCCTGCAGGACAGTTGCTATTGAAATGTAATCTTTTCAGGAACGGTTTTCCCCGAGTCAAAATATGTATTATACCAGTCAACAGTTTCTTCCAGGCCCTGTTGCCAGGTTGTTTTGGCGGTGAAACCTAGTTCCTTTTTTGATTTTGTCACATCCGGACTGCGGCGTGATACAGAGCCGGGATAAGTGGGGGCATAGATGTATTCTCCTCTAAAACCCATCAGTTCACCTGTTTTACGGGTCAGCTCTTCTATCGTTATTTCAACTCCTGTTCCCAGGTGATATATCTGGCCATTGGTACCGGGTGTTTCCATTGAAAGTACCGTTCCCTCTACGGCATCGGTGATATAACAGAAATCCCTTGTCTGGTCATGCCCATATATCTTATAGGGGTTTTCTCCATTCCTGAAACGTATCACCAGGTGCGGCACCACATGGTTGAAACCCATGCGGGGGCCAAATACATTATGATAGCGGATGATGGTGGTTTCGAAGCCCAGCATCTTTGCATAATTCAAAAAACCTGATTCTCCCAGCATTTTGGTAACAGCATAGGTGAACCGGGGATGCCCGATGTTTTGTATTGTCAGCGGCACCTCTTCAGGCGTAGGAATTTTATATCCGAATGCATCCACAGTGCCTGCATAGTTCTCACTGGTGGATGCAAAAACGACCTTTCCGATCTTCGAACGGCGTATCCACTCCAGTGTATAAAGAGTAAGCGCTGTATTGATGCGTATCACTTCATGTGGTTTGCTGTTGGCATTGTCCACACCCACCAGCGCCGCCATCATATATACCTGGTCATATTCGCTATCTAATTTTTCATAGGCATCGGGGTATGAAAAATCATCTTCGATTACTTTGATGCCGTACTTGCTGACCAGCGAGTCAAACTCCCCATCCCGGTTCTTCTTCATAAAATTATCAGCGATGGTGAGCTGATAATTCCTGTTAGTGGCCAGGTATTTTGCAACATTAAAACCAATGAATCCGGCCCCGCCGAGTATCAACACTTTTTTTGACATAAATAATCAGATAGAAAATTAAATCCCCCGGGATGACTTCTCAAAGATCACCTCTGCCGATTACTTTTACTGTATGCTGTGAAGAAAGCCGGGTTATCTCCCCGTTTGAAAGTACGCCGATGGTATCATAAATAAAAGCAGCCGGCAGCTTAAGCATCCTTTCAACCAGTGCTTCGTTTTCCCGGTATTCTTTATGCCCGGTGGTAATAGCAATAATGTCATATTCCTTTTCCAGCAGTTTCCCCAGGTCCTGATTCACCCAAATATCTTTTTCCTCCCAGTACAAAACATGCGGGTCATGCAGCGAAATGGAGCAGCCTTCTATTTCCAGCTGATCATAAAAACCTTCCACCGGTGTATAGCGGGTATCCCCAACATCGTTCAGATAACTCACTCCAAGCAGTAAAACTTTTTTTCCCTCTAACGAGCCGCTGTACTGCGACTGCATATACTCAAACGCATAAAGCGGCATCTTGTCATTGATATGAACACCTTTTTCACTCTGGTGCAGTTTTTCGCTGCTGCCAAACAGGTTCATCCTGGCCCAGCTTGCCAGCAGCGGGTCTTTCGTCAGGCAATAACCCCCAACACCCAAACCCGGCAACATGATGTTTTTATGGGTAGGCCTCATGCGGATGGCATTCACCACTTCATAAATATCCACCCCCGCTTCTTCCGCAAACCGGCTCCACTCTACCATAAAAGCGATGTTCATGGCCCGGAAAGAATTTTCCAGCACTTTCGCCATTTCGGTAGCATTGGTATTGCCAAGTCTTGTAAGCGGATACTCATCGGTGCGGATAACTGTCCGCAAAAATTTCTCAACTGCATCAGCGCTTTGATCATCCGTTCCTGCAAATACCCGGTAGAAATTCTGAATGGAATCCACATATTTTGGGCCCGGCATCACTCTTTCATAGGAGTGACCAACTTTCAAATTACCGGATGACAGGTTTCTTTTTGCCAGGCACTCTTCGAGAAGCGGCTTTACTACTTTATCTGTAGTGCCCGGCGGAACAGTTGTTTCTACCAGCACCAGCACATCGGGTTTGCAGTTGTTACCAATGCTTTCAACTGCTTTCTTAAATGGAGCCATGTCAACACTATATTCCTCCGGTTCTTTGGCCCGTGCGATTTGTTTTTTTACATCAAGGTTAATATCCACTATCACCACATCAGCCCTGCTGTAAGCAAATGGGTCATAAGTGGCATAATAATTTTTCTTTTTGCGGGCATTGGTATAATACTGGCTGATCTTGGGATCGCTGGCCAGCACCGGAAACACTCCCTCGTTGATGGAGCATATTTTCCAGAACGAAGATGTAGTGGGAAGATCAATGCCAATTACTGCATACTCTTCTGTCAGCGCATTGGCCACCACCAGCCCCATTACCGAGCCCACAAAACCAAGCCCCTGCACCACCACCACCTTTTTGCCGTGATGCTGAGCAAGAAATGTATCAATTCCTTCCTTATCATTTATGGAGGAAGGAAGAGGATACTCCTTGTTGGTGATGGGGCTGCGTGAAATTTGCTGCGTGGCTGTTTCCATAAAATGAGAATGGTATTAAAATGTGAGCCGGATTAGTTCAAGGTCAAAGATACAAGTTTGAGAAACGAACTGCTGTATCAGTTGTTTTTGGCAAGTAACTCAAGGTATTTTTCCTTCAGGCACCGGTGCAGGTATTGCTGACTGAAGTTATTCTCCACTTTTACCCTGAGCTTTGCAGCCATGTTTTTTATCAAATCCCTGTTGCCCATTGCATACCTTAATTTTACAAGCAGATCTTCCGTGTTCATCGGCTGAAACAGCAACCCGGTTTCATGATCGGTTACAATGTCCACACTTCCTTCGATGGCCGAACAAACAATGGGGCAACCCATCGCTCCCGCCTGCAATAAAGTATTGGGGAAGCCTTCCCGGTAAGAAGCATGTACCATCAGGTGGGTCAGGTGCATAAAGTACTCCACCTTATCGCTCCAGGAGATATGAATAACAGCCGGGTGGCTTAGCAATATTTGCCTTGCTTCACCTGAAACGGGGTCCAGTTTATCTTCAAAATTTCCCAACACAACAAGGCGCAACAGCGGATTCTCTTTGTGCAGTGTTTTAAAAGCAGCCATCAGCTCATCAATCCCCTTATCTTTTACAATACGACCCATGTTCAGCAGATAAAAAAGATTTTCATTATAGTCAAGCAACTGCTTTACTTCTTCAATTTTTCCGGTATCAAGTGCTGAAGGGGAAAAACGGTTCAGGTCAACTCCGTTGCTGGAGCCATGACCAATCACCTGCAGTTGGCTTTCTTTCACCAGTTTTCTCTGTTGGATAAATTTTAAAAGAGAATGGCTGTTGGGCCATACATGAGTGGCCGCTTTTCCCGTCAGTTTTTCCATCATTACAAGCAATTTCCTTTTCACCCCTTTCACCGTCATGAATCTTAACCCGGCAATGGTATGCACCCTTATCTTAACACCAGCAAATTTTGCAGCCAACATCGCCAGCAGCCCTGCTTTGGGCGTATGGGAGTGCACAATATCCGGTTTTTCCTTTTTTATGAGCCGGTACAACTGCCACAGTGATTTCATATCTCTGAAAGGGGTAATCTCCCTTGCCATTGGTACTATGCGGTAATCGCATCCTTCATTTTTGATAAGGTCAGGCCATTCTTTCCCCTCACTGCTTACCATCAGCACTTTAAAACCGTTTTCTTTCATATACCTCATCTGGTTTGATAAAAGCGATTGTAATGAGAGGGGCGACGTTGTGATCCGGAGGAGTTTAGGCATTTGGCAAGTAACATTTTTTATACCACAGTTCCAGCGCAAAAAGTGTCCAGAGCATTTTTGCTCTCTTCTCATCACCGGATTTTATCTTCCGGTTCCAGCAGTCATCTACAAAAGATGCGGTAACAAATTGCCGGCAGTAAGCATCGGCAGGCAGAATGTATGCTGCTATTACTTCCTTCAGTTCATTATCCACCCATTTCTTCAGGGGAATCTCAAATCCTCTTTTAGGCTGATGAATCAGCTCTGCAGGCAAATACTTTTCGGCCAGCCTGCGGAGCAAATATTTTGTTGCACTGCCTCTGATCTTATATTTATCGGGTAAAGAAGGGATATACTCCAACAACTCTTTGCTGAGCAACGGGCTTCTGCCCTCCAGCGAATGGGCCATCGTGGCAATATCCATTTTTACCAGCAGGTCGCCGGTTAAAATATTGTCGAAATCAAGATCCATTATTTTCTGCAGACCGGTCAGTGATGTATTGTTCACCAGCTCAAAATCTTGTTGGATTTGCTCCAGGTTGTTGTTCTCAGCAACCAGATATTTTTCAAATCCTTCGAAACTGTCAATTGTTGAAGAGAGGTATACAGAAAGGCTTTTCTTTCCTGCCAAATCGGCCAGCCGGTAGATATAATTGTATTTGCTTTTCCTGTTCTGCGGAACCGGGAGTGCTTTATGCAGCAATGCCGCTGAATTTCTGATAAAAAAGCCGGGTTTAAAAAAGTCATATTTTGCAAAGGGTACGTATCGCCGGTAACCGCCAAATAGCTCATCGCCACCGTCCCCGTTCAGGATTACTGTCAGGTATTTCTTTGCCTCCCGGCTTACATAATAGCTTGGGATAGCAGAGCTGTCCATGAATGGCTCGCCATAATTGGTCAGTATCTTTTCCACATCATCCCGCAGGTGATGGAATGATATTTTTATTTCATGATGATCGGTTTCATACCTGTCAGCCACTAACCTGGCAAGCGGCGCTTCATCATATTCCCCGTCAAAAGAAACCGTAAATGTCTTAAGTGTTGAATTGTACTGTTTGGCAATAGCGCTGACGATGCCACTATCAATTCCCCCGCTTAAAAAAGAACCTACCTCCAGGTCAGAGGATTCCACTCTGCGCTTTACTGCCTTGTGAATATGATCGTCAATGTGCTGAAGTGCTGTTTTAAAATCATGTGATGAAGGCGACTGGTAAAAAGAATGAATATTCCACCATCGGGTGATGACCGGGTTGGGCCTGCTTATACTTACTGTCGCATAACTGCCTGCAGGAATCTCATACACATTATTATAGGGAGTGAAAGACTTATAGAAATAACCCATCCGGATGTATTGACGGATATGTCCTTCATTCACTGTTGCCTTCACCTGCCGGTGCAGGGCATTCAGTTCGCTGGCAAATGCAAACTGATCGTTGTAGTGATAATAATATAACGGCTTTTTTCCTGCCCTGTCCCTGGCAATGAATAATTCATTTTTTGATCGGTCATAGATCACAAAGGCAAACATGCCATCGAATTCCTTCAGGCAGGCAGCCCCGGTTTTCTGATATGCCAAAAGAATTGTTTCTGTATCAGAATTGGTAGTTCCTGTGAGGTTCAGCTTTTTTCTGACCTCAGTATGATTATACATCTCCCCGTTGAAAATAATGGTGAACGGCCCCAGGTGCATCGGTTGTCTGCCTCCGGTAATATCCAGTATCGCCAGGCGATGATGGTGCAGCTGCACCGGCCCCTCCTCCAATGTCGCTTGCTCATCTGGCCCCCGGTGAAAAAGATCGGCGGTGAGTCGGGGAATATCCAGACGAAAGTTTACTGATCCTGCAATGCCACACATAAGTTATCGTTTTGCAGGAACGGCAAGGTCTAAAATTTTGATAAACCAGCCGGGATATCGCAGGTTTGTTTTCTGGTATAGCAGCACAACCATGATCAGGTAAAAGGGCAAACAGGGTATCTTATACCTGGAGAGTGCCCCAAAGTTGGCCGATGATATTCCAACCGCTATGGCAAAAACGAATGCAAAAATGAAACACATCAGCATTCTTGGTTCCGAAAAAGGAAGTTTGAAGAAAGTAAAAAAACCTCTTTTATACATAAAAAGGAGGGTGAGAAAAAGGAAGATGGAAGATTCAACAACTGCAAGTAACACAACAGGTGAGTTTATCTCCCACAAAAAAGGCCT
>JBQTHS010000067.1:0-48956 GCA_052389635.1 Bacteroidota bacterium
ACAGGCTGCTATTACGGCCTATCATTATTTTTAACAGCTATGGGGACGGTTCTTTTATCCTAAAACGCTGGTTTCCTTGACTTCAGATAAGCAGCTCCGGCAAAATTGATTTTGATAACCATAGCAAACCGTTAACTTTACCGCCTTGCCCGCGGTAGCTTCAGCGAAGACGGGCCCCCCAAATAAATAAGAGTAATTACTGACCCCATGCTGCAACTGAAAAAGCCCCTTGCCTTTATTGATCTGGAGACCACCGGCATCAACCTGGGTACGGACCGGATAGTGGAAATAGCGATTGTGAAGATTCTGACGGATGGAAGCCGTAGTGTAAAAAGAAAGCTTATTAACCCGGAGATGCCCATTCCCAAAGGCGCCAGCGATGTGCATGGCATTACCGATGAGATGGTGAAGAATGCCCCTGCTTTCAAACTGGTGGCGCAGGAACTGAAACAGATGCTGGATGGTTGCGACCTGGCCGGTTATAATTCTAACCGTTTTGATATCCCGCTGCTGATGGAAGAATTTCTGCGGGCACAGGTGGAATTTGACATGAAGAACCGCAAGCTGCTGGATGTGCAGAATATTTTTCATAAGATGGAACCCCGGACGCTGGGCGCCGCTTATAAATTTTACTGCAATAAAACACTCGAAGGAGCCCACAGCGCCGAAGTGGATGCATCGGCCACACATGAAATCCTCGAAGCTCAGATTGAAAAATATCCTGAACTCGGAAACTCCGTTGAATCTGTTTTGAAAATGATGGGAGAAGACCAGATCGTTGATTTTGCCCGGCGTTTTGTGATGGACAACGGCACCGAAGTATTCAACTTCGGGAAATATAAAGGCCGCCCGGTATCCGATGTGCTGAGGGCCGAGCCACAGTATTATGACTGGATGATGAAAGGCGATTTTCCCCAGCATACCAAACAGAAGCTCACCGAGATTTATACCCGTACCATGCTGAAAAAGATTTAGTGCGGATTCTTGCCTGCCAGTCGGGCCCTGCTCCGCTCACCGGTAGCTACCGGAATCAGCGAAGGCAATGCGGGCCGGTGAACATTTTTAACACAGCTTGCCGCCCATTTGTCGTAAATTCGGGTTTAACCTTTATTACCCCACTGGAAAAGTTAGTTGTCATACCAACCTATAATGAGCAGGAGAATATCAGCAGTATTCTTCATGCCATCTTTGGCCTGAACGAGGGCTTTCATGTACTGGTGGTAGATGATAGCTCGCCGGACGGCACTGCACAAATCGTCATTGACCTTCAGTCAAAGTTTCCGGGACAGTTATTTTTGGCGGAAAGAAAAGGGAAGCTGGGCCTGGGTACCGCCTATATTCATGGGTTTAAATGGGCGTTAACGAATAGCTACCAGTTTATTTTTGAGATTGATGCAGATTTTTCTCACAACCCTGCAGATCTTTCCCGCCTGTATGATGCCTGCAAGTACGGGGGGGCAGACCTTGCCATTGGTTCCCGCTATGTAAAAGACGGAGGCGTGGTGAACTGGCCCAAAAACAGGATTGCTTTGTCCAAAGGCGCATCGGTTTATACCCGGATGATAACCTGGATGCCGGTGAAGGACCCGACTGCAGGTTTCATGTGCTACAAAAGGGAAGTGCTCGAAGCTATTAACCTTGATAAAATTCCTTTTGTGGGTTATGCTTTCCAGATTGCTATGAAGTTCACCGCCTGGAAACTGGGTTTCAAAATAAAGGAAGTACCCATCATTTTCAAAGACCGGGTATATGGCACATCCAAAATGAACAAGGGTATTGTAAAGGAAGGGATCCTGGGAGTGCTCAAACTCCGCTGGAAAAGCTGGTTCACCAACTACCGCAAAAAGGTAAGCAATGCAGAGCCTGAAAAAACCAGCATCAAGCCCATCCAGCAGAATGAAATGCTGGCGGAGAGTAAGTAAGCTTTTTTTTGTTTAGTTTTCAGGCTGATGAAAAAAGCCTTCCTCCAGTTACACATCGCCGTTTTCCTTGCAGGCTTCACCGGTATTTTAGGCCGCCTCATTGATCTGAATGAGGCCCTGCTGGTCTGGTACAGGCTGTTCATCACATCCGTAAGTATGTGGATACTTTTCTCCGTTACAAGAAAACTGGAGCGGCTTCCTTTCAGGGATATTTTACAACTGTCAGGCATAGGTTTTCTCGCAGCGCTTCACTGGGTTACTTTTTATGGCTCTATAAAATATGCAAATGTGTCGGTGGCATTGGTATGCTTTTCAGCGGTTGGTTTTTTTACTGCATTGATAGAGCCGTTTATTCTGCGGGTACGGATAAAATGGGCAGAGGTTTTACTTGGCCTCGTAGTGATGGCAGGCATCTATATCATTTTTCACTTTGACCCGCAGTATAAAACAGGAATTATCCTCGGAATTTTATCAGCCATATTCATTGCCATCGTCATTATACTGCTCAAACAACTGGTTAAACGGATTAATCCGGAAACACTGCTCACTTATCAGCTTACCGGGGGACTTGTTACACTTTCTGCCTTCATGCCTTTCTATATGCAGCAGTTTCCCACGGACTATATTATCCCGGATGCCAGCGACTGGATGTGGCTGCTGGTGCTTTCCTGGTTATGTTCTGTCATCGCTTTTCAGTTTTCGGTGCAGGCACTGAAAAAACTTTCAGCTTTTACGGTCAATCTTACGTTCAACCTGGAGCCGGTGTATGGCATCATCCTCGCTTTTATTGTTTATAAGGAGAATGAGTTGCTCAGCAAATGGTTCTTTATTGGTTTTGCCATGATTGCGGCGGCGCTGATCATTCATGTTATCATGCTGATCAAGGAGGACAAAAAAACAAAATTGCATGCAGTCCGCTGAGTACCATAAAAGAATTATTGATTATTACCGGGATACTGAGAATGCCTACAAAGATTCCTGGGATCTTAACAACAGCCTTTCCATTCATTATGGTTATTGGGATAAGCAGGTAAGGTCCTTTCCGGAGTCGCTTATCCGGATGAATGAAGTGATGATGCAGGCGGCATCCATCCGATCCACAGACAGGGTACTGGATGCCGGATGCGGAGTGGGGGGCAGCAGTATATTTTTGGCAGCCATGCTGGGGTGCAGGGTAACGGGAATTACTCTAAGTGAAAGACAGGTACAGCAGGCAACGGATAACGCAAAAACAAAAAATTTAAAAGACCTTGTTGATTTTAAAGTGATGGATTACGCTGCAACTGAATTTCCCGATGCAAGCTTCGATGTGGTGTGGGGTTGTGAAAGTACCTGCTATGCGGATAAAAAAGCACAATTCATAAAAGAAGCATGGCGCCTGCTGAAACCGAGTGGCAGGCTGGTGGTGGCTGATGGATTTGTTTCTGCTTTTGAGAATAATGATAATCCTGTTATCCGGCAGTGGCTGGATGGCTGGCAGGTGAATTATTTAGAAACAGCGCAACGGTTTCAGCAATTTATGCAGCAGGCAGGGTTTACAGCAATTAAATACAGGGACATCTCCAAAGAAGTGTCAAATTCATCCCGCAGGCTGAACAAGTTTTATTATTTGGCAAGCCTGTATTTATTGTGGAAGAAAATAAACTTCTCCAAACCCGCAACAGAAATGCAGAAGAAAAACATCCGGGCCTGCAAATACCAGTACCAGGGGCTGAAAAAAGGTTTCTGGCAATATGGGTTGATAACCGGGGTAAAACCCTGACAGCTTTTCCCTGTATTCCACTATCTTAGAAAAATAAAATCACCGCCATGACGAGGATTGCTGCCTTTATCATTTCATTATTGACCATTCATTATTCACAGGCACAGAAGAAGCCTCTCGATCATTCTGTGTACGACAACTGGCAGCATATTGGCGAGAGAATGATCAGTAATGACGGTAAATGGGTGGTTTATACAATTGACCCGCAGGAAGGCGATAACGAACTGCTGATACAGTCCTCCGATGCGAAATATAAAAAGGCAATTCCCAGAGGATATAGCGCTGTTATAACTGAAGACAGCCGCTATGTGATATTTAAGATAAGACCATTCTTCAAAGACACAAGGGAAGCGAAGATCAAAAAGAAAAAGGCTGATGACATGCCCAAAGATTCACTGGCCATCGTGGAGCTGGGTAAGGAAGAGATTTGGAAAAAAGAAATGGTGAAGAACTATAAGACTCCTCAGAAATCCTTTGGCTGGGTGGCTTATCAACTGGAAAAAATGCCCGAACCTCCGTCAAAGCCAAAAGCCGCAGATACCAGAACCAGCTCAAAAGCTACTGACAGCCTCAACCGGGTGATTGATTCTTTACAGAGAGTGATTGAAACCATGCCGCAGAAAAAAAAGAAGAAAAAAGACGTAGACGAAAACGAGGAGGCAATTGACTATTCACCATTCACCATTGACAACGAAGATGCCGACAGTGACGAAGCCAGCACTGCCCCCGCCGAACCCGCCAACGACCTCCTGGTAAAAGAACTGGCAACAGGCAAGGAAGTGCTGTTTGCCAAAGTGCTGGAATATTATTTCTCCAAAACGGGTGACAAGCTGCTGATAGAGCAGGCGAAGGATCCGGCTGATTCCCTGAGTACAAGAAAAGTGCTGCTGGTTGACCTGAAAACCGCTCAGTCAACCACACTCAGCAGGGGAGGAAATGAGTATAAGAATTTCGCCATGGCGGATGATGGATCACAGATAGCCTATGTGGCAGAAAGGGATTCGAAACCGAAAGACCTGGTGAAGTATTTCAAGTTGTGGTATTACAAACCGGGTATGGACAGTGCTGTTGTTATAGCAGACAGGAATTCGATTGGGATGAAAATAGGAATGACCGTAAGTGAGTTTGGTAACCTTAGTTTCAGCAAGAGCGGCAAACGCTTGTTCTTCGGGGCAGGGCCTGTGCCGGTACCAAAGGACTCTACCATCATTGAAATGGATATGCCGAAACTGGATATCTGGCATTATAAGGATGATTACCTGCAGACGGTGCAGTTGTTCCCCGCAAGATTAAGGGCGGCGCAACAGGAAAATTATCTTGCAGTATATGACATGGAAAACAAAATGATCAAACAACTCGGCAGCCGGGAGATACCGCAAATACTGCAAACCAACGAAGGTGACGGAGATACATTTGTGGGAGTAACTGATTTTGGGAAAAGAATAGAGAGCCAATGGCTGGGTACAACCCGGAAAGATATTTATGCCATTGATGTAAATACCGGGCAGAAGAAACTGGTAAAAGAAAACCTGCACGGGCAGGTGTATCCGTCATCCACAGGGAAATATATAATGTGGTACGATCGTAAGGCGAGGAACTATTTTGTTTGGAATGGAAGCAGCACAAGAAATATTACAGAGAAAATCAGGGTGCCGCTTTACCAGGAAGACTGGGATACACCCGATGAACCGAATGGCTACGGAATAGTAAAATGGGAAGAAGGAGATGAAAATGTGTTGATTAATGACAGGTATGGTATCTGGAAAGTGGGCGTTGCAACCGGAAAAGATCCGGTAAACCTTATTGGAAGACGAGATAAAAAATACCGGTACAGGTATATCCAAACGGATGCAGAAGAGAGATTTATCCGGACAGGGCAGCCAATGGTTTTTTTGACTTTTGATGAATCAAACAAGCAGGCAGGTCTCTGGCGTGGAAAATATGAAGGTGACAATGCCATAAGCAAGAACTTGCTGCCCCTGCATAGTGATGACGGCCATCTTACTGGTCAGCTGCTTAAATCAAAGAACGCAGAGAATTATATTTTCACTTTGGAATCCTACAATGAATCACCTGACCTCTATCACTGGTATCAAACAGAAGAAGGCGTTGACGGGATAAAGCTCTCCTCCATCAACCCTCAGCAATCCAATTATCTCTGGGGCACTGCCGAACTCTTCAAATGGAAAGCATACAATGGTAAAGAGGCAACCGGGATAGTGTACAAGCCTGAAAACTTTAACCCAAAAAGGAAATACCCAATGGTGGTTTATTTCTATGAAAAACTGAGTGATGCATTGTTTGATTACAAAGAGCCGGCCCCGATCCGCAGCGCCATCAATATCCCTTATTTCGTCAGCAATGGTTATATCATCTTCCTGCCGGATATTGAGTACAAAACCGGTTACCCCGGACAGGGGGCTTATGATTATATCGTCAGCGGCTCCAGGGCATTGGTCAAAAAGGGTTGGGTGGACAGTACCAATATCGCATTGCAGGGACATAGCTGGGGCGGCTACCAGGCAGCACAGGTAGCCACCATGACAAAACTATTTAAAGCGGTCTGGGCCGGAGCTCCTGTGGCAAACATGACCAGCGCCTACGGGGGCATCCGCTGGGAAAGCGGGGTGAACCGGCAATTCCAGTACGAAAAAACCCAAAGCCGGATTGGCGCCACCTTGTGGGAGAAGCCGGAACTGTATATCAAAAACTCACCATTGTTTCGTTTGGATAAAGTAACAGCGCCCATGGTCATCATGGCCAATGATGCAGATGGCGCTGTGCCCTGGTACCAGGGAATAGAATTGTTTACCGGACTAAGAAGACTGGGAAAGAAAGTGTGGATGTTCAACTACAATGGGCAGGGGCATGGATTGTCGCAGCGGCAGGACATGAAAGATTACCAAATCCGCATGCAGCAATTTTTTGATTATATGCTGAAGGGGGCAAAGCCGGCCAAATGGATAACCGAAGGTGTGCCTGCTGTGAAGAAAGGGAAGGAATGGGGGTTGGATGCCTCACCCCAACAATAGTCATTCAAACTGCAGAATCTTCATCCCCTCTCCGCACGGAGAGGGAGCGCAGAGTCTTTAAAGATCAGAATCGTGGTGGGGTGAGGCCTCAGGCAGCTGCACTAATAAATTTCACCAAACTCCTCTTGGCAACCGGCAGCAAAGTTTCATCCACCGGGAAGCTCAGGTCTGTTTCGATAGAGTAAACAGCCGGATTGGGCAGGTCTCTGCGGTTCCGTATCAGTTCGGCCTTTATATGTTCGTAAGTGCTGCTGATGCTGCGTACCCGGTGGTCAATAAAAAATGTCCGTATGCTGCGGTATCTTTCATCATGCTTTTCAAAGATGGAGAGCCGGTACTGGTAAACTTTTGTGCGGCCCCTTTCACCGGCGCTTAAAAAGAAATAGCCTTCCTGGGAGTCCAATGGTATCAGTCCCACCGGGCTGATATTTATTTTCTCTTCTACAAACTCATATAATTCGGTACCGTCGCTGATGGTATTTTTCATCTTGCCCGCTGAGAAGTAAATGATATCTTCCAGTTCCAGCATCAGCTCATCATCGCCGATCATCTGTTCATAGAGGGTCTGCAATTTTTCTAATTGCACACCGGTGAGTTTCTTTGGGAAATGTTCCTGCAGATATTTTTTGTTTTCCCGGAAGGCCATGATGTTGTGGTAGTGAAAGATAACATCGGCCAGTTGCGGGTAAAGTCTGTTTTCGTTGAAATTCCGGCTGATTTCCTGCAGGTAGGCGAGCAGGGTGTATTTTTTTAATTCAAAATCGATACGGCCTTCGGCAAACCAGGTTTCGGATAAACTCTTCATAGTTTAACGGGTTTGGTTCAACTAATTTACAAAAAGGACGGTAAGAATGAAAAGGAAGTTTATTTTTAGCCTGTTAAAAAAATATTGTGTTATGAGGTTATTTTTTATCGTCCTGATACTGATTGTACTGTCTTCCTGCAGCAACAGCATTTATATCGTCCGCCATGCCGAAAAAGAGACCGGGATTGACATGGCGACGATGAAGCCCTCCACGGATCCCCCGCTGAGCCTGGCCGGGCAGGAAAGGGCTTTAACACTGAAGCAGGTACTGGCAGGTGAGAATATAAAGCATATTTACTCCACCAACACCTTACTCACCATTTCAACAGCGAAACCGATGAAAGAACTGTACCTGGGCATGCCCATTCATATTTACAACAGCAAGATGGATTCAATGGATGCATTTATTCAGCGCATAAAAAATATCCGCAAGGGAAATGTGCTGATTGTGGGCCATTCCAACACCGTGGATGATCTTGCCAATAAACTGGCCGGCAAAACCGTAGTGGCAGGGGATTTGAAAGACAGTGAATACGACAATCTTTTTATCCTGAAAAGAAAAGGGAACAGTTATCAGTTCAAAAGTGAGAAGTATGGTGCGCCATCAAAATAAACCCCCGGCATCAGTATAAAAGCGAAAATACTTCCTGCCCTAAAGGGGAGTGGAAGAGAGTTCTTCAGGTGAAATGGTATTATGCTCAATAGCGGACAGAACGATGAAGAGCCCCGCCATGGCGTGTACAGTCGATCATAGTAGCACTACAGCCGGCAAAAAAACTTGCTTACAGTTTTCTCTAAAGCCCCTTTAGGCAACCGAGCTGTTAGCGAAGGTTGCGAGCATAGCTCAGGGGTTTTTAATACTCCCTCTCTCCATTAAAATTCTCCAGTTCCTTCGCCACAGCCGTTAAGAAAGTAGCGCCAAGGCTTCCATCAACAATGCGGTGATCATAGCTCATGCTCAGGTACATCATATGGCGGATAGCGATGCTGTCACCCGCAGGAGTTTCAATGACCACCGGCCTTTTCTTGATGGCGCCAACAGCCAGTATCGCCACCTGCGGCTGATTAATGATGGGTGTACCCATCAGGCTGCCGAATGTGCCCACATTGGTGAGGGTAAATGTGCCCCCCTGTGTATCATCAGCTCTCAGTTTTCCGTTGCGGGCATTATCAGCAAGATTGTTTACCTGTTTAGCCAGCCCCACCAGGTTAAGCTGGTCGGCATTCTTAATAACAGGAACGATCAGGTTGCCACTGGGCAGGGCAGTGGCCATGCCTACGTTGATGTTTTTCTTTATAATAATCTTATCACCGTCCAATGAGCAGTTGATAAGGGGGAATTTTTTGATGCAGCGGACGATAGCCTCAATAAACAAAGGAGTGAAGGTGATTTTCGTTCCTTCTCTTTTTTCAAATTCTTTTTTCACTTTATCCCGCCACAGCACCAGATTGGTTACATCTGCCTCTGTAAAGCTGGTGACATGCGGGCTGGTATGCTTGCTCCGCACCATGTGTTCGGCAATCAATTTCCGCATCCGGTCCATTTCAATGATCTCTACATTACCGGTATAAGTGGTGATCTGCTGATTGCTGTTTGTTTGCTGTTGTTCAACTCTTGAAACAGGGATAACCATTTCGCCGGTTTTAACTCCGGGCTCCCGACTCCGGACTCCCGACTTTCTCTGACTCACATACTGCAGGATATCCTTCTTGGTCACTCTTCCTTCATTGCCTGTTCCAGAGATATTTTCCAGTTCGGTCATGCTTACATCTTCACTGGCGGCGATGTTGAGAACCAGCGGGGAGTAAAAACGGTTGGAAGAACCATTGGTGGTTGAATGTTGGATGTTAGATGTTGGATGTTGGATAGTTTCAACTACTACAGCTGCCTGGGCAGGTTGGGTAACGGCCTCTTTTGGCGGAGTACTTAAAACAGGTTTTGAAGAAACTGAATCGGCGGCACTGGTCCTGATCCGGGCGATCACTGTTCCAATCGGCACCACATCATTCACTTTAAACAGGATCTCTTCAATCACTCCGGCAGCAGTGCTGGGCACTTCACTGTCCACCTTATCGGTAGCAATTTCCAGCACGGTTTCATCCATATTTACAGTATCACCGGGTTGCTTGTGCCATTTCAGCACGGTGGCTTCCATGATGCTTTCACCCAGTTTTGGCATTACTAAGTCAACAACAGCCATAATACAATTTTAAATTGTAGATGTTAGATTTTAGATAGGAGATTGCAGGTAGTGCATGTCGCCAAATGGGCTCACGCAGCAGGCAATCGACCGGTGCCAAAGGTAGTGATTTGGCTATAATGGGTTATCAACCGTTCGCTAAAATGAATTTCCGCAGAAAGTTGAGGGCATTGGCGGCGGTCATCTCAATGTTTCGCTGCCGGTCAAAACGGAGATTGAGTTTCAGGGTCCCGGTCTTTTCTTTATTGCCGGCGGCAATCCAGACGGTGCCGACGGGCTTTTCCACGCTGCCCCCATCGGGACCCATGATGCCGGATGTGGCAAGTGCAAAATCTACATTCAGTGTATGGATGGTTCCTTTTACCATCTCTCTCACTGTCTCTTCACTTACTGCGCCAAAGTTCTTCAGGGTTTTCTTTTTTACCCCCAATACATTTTCTTTCACTTCATTGGCATAACTCACCAGGGTTCCTTTATAATAAGCAGATGAGCCCGGAATGGAAGTGATCAGGTGGGCAATATAACCGCCGGTACAGCTCTCGGCTGTTGCCATTGTTTTGCCTTTTGCTTTCAGGATTTTTCCAATCACCAGCTCCAGCCCCTCATCTTCATTGCTCACCAGGTATTCTTTCACCAGCTCCTGCAATTTTTCAAAATAAGGTTGAAGTTCTTTTTCTACCACTTCTTTGTTATCGCCATGTGATGTAAGCCGCAGTTTCACCATTCCATAATTAGGCAGGTAAGCCAGTTTGATATGGGGTGGGAGTGAGGGTTCAAAATCTTTCAGCAGTTCAGCAATCATGGATTCACCCTGCCCGGCGGTAAAAGCTGTTTTATGGACAATGGCCGGCAGTTCAAATTCCTGTTGTAGCCGGGGTATCACTTCATCGGTCATCAGCCCTTTCATTTCATGGGGGACGCCGGGTAATGATATGAAGATTGCCTCCCTGCCCTCCAAAGGAGGGTTCTCAGACTCCGATGATAAGGCCCCCCTAAATCCCCTATGGGAAAAAGCCTCCCTGCCCTCCAAAGGAGGGTTCTCAGACTCTGTAAATTTGATAGATTTCTCCTGTAGCGAGAGGCGTCTTTGGTCCAGTACCTGGTCGATTTTCTGAAAAATTTCTTCATTGGAAAATCGTAAGACTTGAAACCCTGACTGATTCAATTCGATTGTTCTGGCAAGGTCGCTCATTTTATTATCAGGGAGCTGATGAATCTTGCCATCTACCTCAATGATTAATTTTTTTGGAAGACATATAAAATCAGCAATAAATGAACGAACGATATGTTGTCTTCTGAATTTATAGCCATCCAGTTGTTTGTTGCGAAGTCTTTCCCATAGCATGCTTTCAGCGAGTGTTGGTTTTGCTTTATTCTCTTTTGCAAAATTTTTCAATAATCCATAATTGACGGGATCAGTTGTTTGATAGTAATAATAAGCTTCTGTGCTGTCGGACTCAAAAGCCCCTCCTTTGGAGGGGTTTGGGGAGGCTTTCCCTTGCGGGACAACCGAGCTATGCGAAGGTTGGGAACGAAGTTCGAGGGGGGCTTCAAACCACATCCCCGGCGCCGTGCCTCTTTTATTATGCAATACGATACAATTATCCGGCACTTCGGCCTGTTTCAGGTTCCGCTCCAGCATGGGGCCAGGGCGGCGAAAGACTTTTTCAAACAGGTGTTTAACATGGGCCAGTACTTCTTCGTTCACTATCAGTTTACCGCCAAAATAGTTGCAGAGCAGCGGCCTGGTAATATCATCCGCCGTGGGGCCAAGTCCCCCGGTAATGATAACAATGTCTGACTGGCTGCCTTCCTCATCCAGTGCATCCCATATTTCATCATAATTATCACCCACCGCCACCCGGCGGCGCACCCAGACGCCGATCTTATTCAATTCCTGGCCGATAAAGGCGCTGTTCGTATCAATCGTCTGCCCGATCAGCAGTTCATCGCCAATGGTGATGATGGAGGCATTAACATTTCCCATAGGCTGCAAAGGTAGCAGATGACTAAATTTGAGGGAACTAAATATTCAATGCTCAATGTTCAATGTTCAATTATCAATGCGGGGGTCGCTCCTCGTACTGGGCTTCTTCCTGTTTGCAGGAGCTTCCGGGCAAACCATTTCCCAGCGGTTGCAGAAAGCATTCTCTGATTTTGAAAAAGATGAACAGCTCAGACATGCCATCAGTTCCTTGTATGTAATTGATGCCAAAACAGGGCAGGTGCTGTTTGATAAGAATTCACAGATTGGGCTTGCTCCGGCTTCCACGCAAAAGATCATTACCAGTGTGACAGCTTTTGAGTTGTTGGGGAAGGACTATAGGTATAAGACTGAACTTGGCTTAACAACAAGATTAGAAAATGGCTTAACTGGCCAAAACTTATTCCTGATTGGCAACTGTGATCCTACTTTCGGAAGCTGGAGATGGGAGAGGACAAATAAAGAAAACATCTTGCGTGATTTTGTAAATGTATTGAAGAAAAATAATGTCTATTTTATTTCAGATTCATACAACTTTGGTACTACTCATTTTGAAGAGATTAGTATCCCTGATGGCTGGATATGGCAGGATATCGGTAATTATTATGGGGCAAGTGCAGGGGCTATTAACTGGGGAGAAAATCAATTTGATGTGATATTAACCTCAGGTAGCAAAATCGGGGATTCTGTAAAAGTGGTTGAAACCATCCCACGCATATCCGGTTACTCCGTTTATTCAAATTTAAGTTCAGCTGCGAAGGGTAGTGGAGATAATGCCTACGCATATTTTGAAATTGGACAAACTAATATTATTCTAAAAGGGACAATACCTATTAATGAAACCCGATTTAAAATCAGCATAACATTGCCTGATCCTCAACATAGGTTCATGGAGAATCTATTTGACTCGTCTTTTGCCCTAGGACGAAGAGAAGGTAAGACAGGGCTCAAATTTGGGTTTCAAAACCAGAAATATATATCTAATCAAAATGGAGTTGAGGTTAGAAAAAGAACAGACTTCAAACATATATACACCCACTACTCTCTCTCTCTCGATTCCATCATCTACTGGTTCAATAAAAAAAGCATCAACCTTTATGGCGAAGCCTTAATAAAAACATTCGCTTACGAAAAGCAGGGCTTTGGATCAACAGACAGCGGAGTAGCTATTGTCAAAAAATTCTGGAAAGAGAAAGGACTTGATGAGGATGAACTGAATATTTATGATGGCTCCGGTCTATCACCTCTTAATCGTGTCACCACTCATGCACAGGTAGAAATATTGAAATACGCCAAAAACAGGGATTGGTTTCCCTATTTCCTCCAATCTTTACCAGAATACAACGGCATGACCATGAAAAGCGGTACTATTAATGATGTGAAAGGCTTTTGTGGCTATCACAAGGCAAAGGATGGTAAAGAATATATTTTTTCTTTCCTCGTTAATAATTACAGCGGCAGAAGTGCAACTTTGATTGCTAAAATGTACAAGGTGCTTGATCAACTCAAATAATCAATATTCAACAATCAACACATCAATGCTCAATTAAACCTGCTAACTTTATAACCTGTTACTTAAAACTTAAAACTACTTTATGCAAGAACAAAATTTTAAAAATCACATCCGTCTTATACCATTATACCACGGTATAGCCTTTCTGTTAATCTTCGCAGGATTAATTGGCAGTGTCATTAACTTATTAAACCACCACGATGCCGGCAACCATTATTCAGCTGCATTGCTGGTAGTGGTGTTTTTCCTGTTGCTGTTAATTTTTTGGTATGCGAGGGTTTTCTCATTAAAGGCACAGGACAGGGCCATCCGGGCAGAGGAAAATTTCCGTCACTTTATAATCACAGGAAAGCCGTTGGATAAGCAGTTGCGGATGGGGCAAATCATTGCTCTTCGTTTCGCCAGCGATGAGGAATTTCCTTCTCTCGCTAAAAAAGCAGTGGATGAAAAACTATCTCCCCGGCAGATAAAGCAGACTGTCCAAAATTGGCGGGCAGACCATTACCGGGCTTAGGTTTATTCCGCTTCAGCCCCTAAGAAAACCCTTTCGGCCTTGTCGTTCTTAAAATTGAAAATGATTCCACCATATACTGAACCGACGGTGATCTGTGTTTTATCCGTTGCCTCGGGGTCTATGTCTTTTTTATAGGCATCCTGCACTTCAGCATACGTACTGCCAATTCCCATACCGGCCTTTGTTTTAAAAGTGCAGGGGGCAGTTGCTGTTATAGTAAAAATCACCATGGTCCCGGAGACGTTGTTTTTATCCGACGACATATTCAGCACAAGGCCTTTAGCTTTCCATATCCAGTCTTCGTGCAGCAGCCCGTCGGCAGCCCATTCTATGGCAGGGGATTTAGTGTCCGGGTCTCCAAGTACTTTTTTCATTTCCAAATATGGCTGTCCGAGTTTTATATCACCAAAACTTTCAATATCGATCTTACCGGCAGGCTCCATAACTACTCCGGGTGGATCTGTTGTTGGTGGTTGGTAAGTAATACTGTCCCCGGTTTTTGTTTCTGCTGGTTTTTGTTTGTTCCCGGATTTACAACTGATTAAAAATGCAGTTAAAGCTATTAACAGGAATTGTTTCATACAATATTTTTAGAGTAGTAAGATAAAGGTTTATAAAATACAGGCAGCGATGAATTGTTTAAAAACCAAAGATGCTGAAAATATTCATGTTCAGCAGCCAGGGTGAGGCTATGGCAGCAGCCCAGAGAAGAAAGATAAAGACCTTCCCGATAAGTGAAACATCCTGTATTAGGTGCCGGTGCAGCAGGCTTTGGACGGTGGTCATGATCCGCTCTTCTTTTTCAGAAAATTCATAGGGCGGGGAAGGGGGCACATCTTTGAAAGGAGGATGCTCCTGTATCAGTATGTTCCGGATTGTCCAGTAGTCTTCATCGGGCAGGTCATCATATGATTTGTCCAAATCAATACCCGTTGCTTCTATCTTTTTCTCAATGGCCTTTAATTTGGAATCACCTGTCATCCGCAGCAACATCATCAGCGGGAACAGAAAAAAAATAAAATAGAAAGGCTGACCGGTGTAGGAATACATTCTCCAGGCAAACCAAACCATCAGCCCGGCTGAAATAAACACAAACGCTTTACCGATCCAGCCCTCTTCATCAAGGAAAACCCGGTTTAGCAACTGCCCGCCATCCAGCGGGTAAACAGGCAGGAGGTTAAAGAGATTGAGCACAACGAACAAAAAAGCAATCCTGTCGTACGGGATACCGGCAATATTTCCATAATAAGGATTGTTTTGCCAGAGCAGGAAAAACAATATGCCGATTAATATACCCGGCAGTGGTCCGGCCAGTAAGATAACAGCCGATTCTTTTTGGGAAACCTCCCTTTTTGTTCCGGAAACATAGGCGCCCAGCAGGGGTATAAAAAATATGCCGAGATCATTATACCGGTAAAACTTCATCGCAATAAAATGCCCCAGTTCATGTATCATTACAATAGCGGTGATAAGCAGTAATATCTTATAGCTTGGAAAAATATAATACCCGATCAGCAGGTACAGCGCAAGACTCATCAGTGAACGCAGCCAGATATTGGAACTGTTTTGCTGCTTCCGGTATTTGGGCGGGCACACAACAATGCCTTCAGCAGCAACCGGTGGGGCGGGATCATGGTTGTCCGGTAAAGGTTCCTGTAAATTCTCCATCCGCTAATTTAGTTAAAATAGGGTTGCAGTTTCTCCAGCAGTTGTTCAGGCATGTTGGCCCGTTTCATTCCATCCGCTTCCATGAAGTATAAGGTGATCTTTCCCACTGCCAGCAATTCATCCTCTTCATTAAACACTTCATGATGAAACTCTACTTTATGATGTAACGGCAGTTCTTTTAAGGTGGTCTTGATGGTCAGCAGGTCATCGTATTTAGCCGGGCGCAGGTAGCGGCAGTGTACATCCACCACCGGCATTATGACACCCATCTTTTCCATGTCTGCATAGGTAAAACCAAGTTGCCGGATGGACTCGGCCCTCGCCGTTTCAAAATACGGGAAGAAGTTGCTGTGATACACAACACCCATCTGGTCGGTTTCGGCATAACGTACCCTTATTTGTGTTTCGGTGATGAACATATTGGCTGCAATAATACTCAAAAGCATTCAGTCTGTCATCTCCTGTTGCCAGCCAATTTCAAGCGGCAAGAATGCCAGCCGTTCCCTTAAACAACAACAAAATGTTAAACCATTCCCCGCTGCTGACTTTTCCACACCTGTTTGGAATGATGTTTGGGTTTACCTGAAATAATTTGAATATTCGCAACGTTTAACCACCATCGGTTTAAAGGACAATTTCAATGAAGAATCACAGCCTGTTACTTGCAGCCATCTTTCTCAGTGCATACGTTTTTGCCCAGCAAACCGCTTTCTATACCGACCCCGAAACAAAATTCAAAGAGGCTAAAGAATATTTTCAGAAAGAACAGTACAGCCTTGCCTATCCGCTCTTCAAAGAGCTGAAGCAGGATGTAAGGGAAACAGACAAAGCGAATATCCCAGTCACCGTCCAGGAAATAAATTACTATGCCACCGTTTGCGCCCTGAAACAAAATGAGGGCCGGGCAGAAGAAGAAGCACAGCAGTACATTGAAGTGGAAAAGAATAATGCCCGGGTGCAGATGATGAACTTCCATCTCGCTGAGTATTATTTCCGGCAGCAAAAGTTTGCAGATGCGGCCCGGCTCTATGAAGGCGCCAATATCGCCAACCTCAGTAACCGGGAAATTGCCGACATGAAGTTTCACCAGGGCTATGCATACTTTACCATGCAGCGCTTCGACCAGGCCAAACCACTTTTCAACAGCATCCGCAGCATCAAAGACGATCCCAATTACATGGATGCAAATTATTATTACGGGTTTCTTGCCTTCCGTGACCGGCAGTATAATGATGCCCTGCAATCATTCAAAATAGTAGAGAATGAAAAGAACTATGGGACAGTAGTTCCTTATTACATTGCCCAGATTTACTACATACAAGGCAAAAAGGACGAGGCCATCTCTTATATTCAGAATAAATTACAGGGCGGCAGCAGTTCTCAATACTATGACCTGGAACTGAAACAACTGATCGGTCATGCTTATTTTGAAAAGAAGGAGTATGCAAAGGCGCTGCCTTACCTCGAAGAGTATGTGAGCCGTTCCAAAAAAGTAAGACGGGAGGAATTGTATGAACTTTCATACTGTTATTACCAGGGCAACCAGTTAGCAAAAGCCATTGAGGGCTTTAAACAACTGAGCGGAAAAGATGACTCCCTCAGCCAGCATGCCATGTACCTGTTAGGGGATGCGTATTTAAAAACAGGGCAAAAATCAAATGCACGGAATGCTTTTCTTTTTTGCTCTTCCAACAGCAGTAACCCGGAGCAGAAGGAGATATCCAAATACCAGTACGGCAAGCTCTCTTATGAATTAGGCTACCAGGATGAAGCATTGAACAGCCTGAGTTCATTTATTTCGGATTATCCTGATTCAAAATTCAATACGGAAGCCAAAGAACTGATGATTGATGTGCTGGCCAACACCAACAACTACAAGGATGCGCAGGCTATGCTGGAAAGCCTTAGCAAACCATCGGAGAATGCAAAAAGAGTTTATCCGAGAATTTTGTTTGGCCGTGCTGCCGAACTGATCAATGACGGAAGACTGCCGGATGCAGATGCGCTATTGACGAAAATACTGGATGATCCATATAATGCGTCTGTGCTTCCCTTTGCTAATTTCTGGAAAGGGGAGATCGGTTACCGGAATAACCGGCTGGACACAGCGATTAAATATTATCATTTATATGTGGATGCAGGCGCCCCGGTAGCAGGTGAGGCCAACCCCACAAATGCAAAATATAACCTCGGTTATGCTTATTTGCGCAAAGAGAATTACCCCGTTTCCCTGAAATTTTTTGAGCCGCTGGTGAAAGCTCCGGCATTGAATACCGACGCCTTTTCGCAGGATGCCTACATACGGACAGCCGACAATTATTTCATGCTGAAAAACTATGATAAGGCCCGGTCCATGTACGACAATGCCATCCGGCTTTCATGGCCGGCGGAAGATTATGCCACTTTTCAGATAGCCATGCTGGCCGGTGTAAGAAGCGCCGCCGACAAGATCAGTGGTATGAATACGATGATAAGGAAGTTTCCCGAATCCCCCCTGGCAATTGATGCGAACATGGAAATCGCCAACACTTATATGGGCAATGAAAAGTTCAGGGAGGCTATACCCTATCTGAAAACAGTGGCGGAGAACAGTGAGAACTCCAGCCTGGTGCCGCAGGCTTACCTGAAATTAGGGACAGCATATTATAATATTGACAATACTGATGAGGCAATAAGGCATTTTAAAGCCATTGTTGAAAGATTCCCGAACGCCATAGAAGCAGAAGATGCACTGGATAACATTAAAACTATTTATGTAGAAGGCAGCAAGCCGGATGAATATGCGGCCTACATGCGGCAAATTGGGAAGCCTTTAAGTACAGATACTGAAGATGAACTGACCTGGACTGCGGCTGAAAAACTCCACGATGATCAGAAGCTGAACGATGCATTGGCTGCTTACAACGACTACCTGCAAAAATTCCCCAACGGGGCACATAAGCTGGATGCCAACTTCAACCGGGCGGAGATTTATAATGCAAAGAAAGACTGGAGCAATGCAATAGCAGCTTATGAGCAAGTGGCTGCAGATGCGCCGAACCAGTATGCAGAAAGGGCGGTGCTTACAGCTGCAAGGATCAATTTCTTTGAGCTGAAGAATTATGCAAGGGCAGAAGCATTTTACCAGCAATTAAAACAGATAACCGCCAGCCAGGAAAATAAATTAGAAGCGATGCGGGGGTTACTGCGTTGCCAGTACAATCAGCAGAAATGGACAGAAGCATCAGAAAATGCTAAGGAACTGACCGCTGCCAAAGGCAGCAGCGCCGATGACAAGATGCTGGCCAATATGGTCATCGCCAAATCTTACCAAGTGGGCGGGCAGTATAATGAAGCCATCAACAGCTTTAAATCCGTGGTGCAACTGAACAAAGCGGCGATGGCAGCAGAAGCGAGGTATGAGATTGCCAGTTGCTGGTTCCAGCTGAATAAACTCACTGAATCGGAGAAGGCAGCATTTGAGACCATCAACAAATCAGGATCATATGATTACTGGATCACTAAAGCATATATCCTGTTAGGCGATATTTATTTCAAACAGAAGGATTATTTCAATGCGAAAGCCACTTTCCAGAGTGTAGTGGATAACACAGTTGATGCAGAACTAAAGCAGGAGGCACAGGCAAAACTGAACAGGGCAACGGAAGAGGAAGGAAAATCAAGCAAAGTTGACAATGCCCCAAACCCCTGAAGGGGCTTAAAGAGAATGATGAGTGTATTTTCAATAAAGACTTTGAAATGAGCAACAGAACAGGAATAGTAAAGCGGATTTTCTTAATGGGATTTGGAATTTCTCTGTTTGGGATTTCCAATGCACAGAAGGATACCACCGGCAAAGGCGGTATTGATATTGTATCCAGTTTTAAACCAGTATTGAGGCAAACCGCAAAAATCAACTTCAGTGCCACACCGCCACCGGCAGATACCACCAAAGCAAAACTGAACTACGAAATTCCCAATCAAAACCTCTTATTTGCCTACCAGCCCGGCACATTAAAACCGTTGGCGCTGGATATTGATTCGGGCGGAAGGTTTGATAACAGCAGTTATATCAAGGCAGGTTTCGGCAGTTTAAGAACGCCGTTTGTTCAGGCCGGTTTTTCCTTCGGAGATGGTAAAACAGCAGGGCTGAATATTTATGCCCGCCATGTAGGTTCAGATGGGAAAAGGAACTATCAAAAATTTGCCAGCACAGATGTGAGGCTCTCCGGGTTTTTTAAGTCAGGCAACAATCTTGAATGGGATGCTGGTATCGGCATGAGCCAGGACCGGACTTATAAATATGGGTACGAACCGCAAACACTGGTATTCAACCCTGATTCAATAAAGCAAAATTTTCAGACCATCAGCGGGAGAGCCGGTTTTCATAATATCAATAAAACAGCTTTTGGATTAACCTATTCGCCTGAAGTGAAGATTGATGTGTTCAGCGATAATCATGATAACGCCGAAAGCAACACGGTTGTAAACCTGCCTTTGCAAAAGTCAATTGGCAAAGAGTTTATAGTAAACCTCGGCCTTACATTTGACCTTACCCGGGTTTCTCCCCAAAACAAATCAGCTATCAATAACACTATGTATTATATTTCACCGTCGGTGTTGTACAAAACAAAAAACATCAATGTGCAGGCAGGTATCCGTCCGTCCTGGGATAACCGGACCTTTAAAATGTTCCCCAATGTGCTGGCCGATATCAGCAGCAACGACAGCCGCTTTACTTTCCAGGCAGGATGGACAGGTTATGTGAGAAAAACCACCTACCAGTACCTCGCTTCACAAAATCCATGGCTGTGGATACCTGAAAATTTCAGGAATACATGGATTGAAGAACGCTTTGCCGGCTTCAAAGGGTCGGTGGGGGATCATTTCACTTATGCAGCTAAAGTGGCTTTTAACAGGCTGAATAACCAGCCACTGTTTGTAAATGATACTACTACCGGCCTGGGAGGAAAATCTTTCCGGGTGCTGAATGAGAGCCGCATCAATGTGGTGAACTTTGGCGGAGAAGCGGGAGTGACCTTCCATGAAAAATTCTCACTGACGGCCGGGTTGCAATTCAACCAGTTCACCGGTTTAAAGGACAATGCAAAAGCATGGGGCCTGCTGCCGCTGGAACTGAAAACCGCCATGCGGATGCAGATTTTCAAAGACCTGTGGCTGAAAGGTGATTTGTTTGCATGGGGCGGCCCGCAGTACAAAAAGAAAGATGGAAGCGCCGGAAAACTGGATGGCGCTATGGATCTGAATGCAGGGCTTGAGTTTAAGATCACCAAAAACATCAATCTGTGGACACAGTTCAATAATATTTTCAACAAAACCTACCAGCGCTGGAACCAGTACCCGGTATATGGATTCAACTTTGTGGGCGGAATCGTATTTTCGTTCGACCAAAAGAACCGATGATGTACCCGGAACTGTACCAATACCTTCTTCAGCATAAACAATTGCCCCTGCCGGGCATCGGCACAATAGTACTGGAAAGAAAGCCGGCCAGTATTGATTTTCCCAACAAGCTGATGTATCCTCCCGGTTATTCTTTTGCCCTGCAGCCGTCTGCCTTCATTCCGTCGGGAAGATTTTTTAACTGGCTGGGCGCTATGCTGGGCATATCGCAGATGGATGCCGTAATACGGTTCAACGATTTTATTTTTGAAATGAAAAAACAGGTGGAGCGGGGTGATACAGTGAACTGGAATGGGGTCGGCATCATTAAAAAGGGCCTGGGAGGTGAAATTAAATTCTCGGCAGGCGAAATAACAACAGAAAGGCCGGTGCCTGCGGCAAAAGTTTTGCGGGGAAAGGCGGAACATACTGTCAGGGTGGGTGAGGAAGAGAAAACTTCTGCTGAGATGGTGGAAATGCTGACCCAGACGCCGGAGAAAAGGTCATACTGGTGGGCTTATGCACTTGCAATCGGGCTGCTGGCGGTAATTTTTATTGGCTGGTATTTTTCAGAACATGGGATGGATGCTTTCTCCGCAGCGAATGACAAAAAACTTGTTCCTGCAGCCGCAACAGCTACTTATAAAGAACTCCCCTGAGCCTCATCCCACAGATTTTCCTGAATAAGAAAATTTTCTTTGCCCTCTCCTGAAGGAGAGGGAGTGAAAGAGACTTTCGTCAACAGAGAATGTGCTGGATGAGATTGATTGGCTATTTTCGTTTTACTTTGACTCATTTAATGGAGAATCGAATTCACTATCACAATTGTCCCAATTGTAGTGCTGAAAATATAAGGCAGGTTTTGTCGGCTAAAGATTATACCGTTAGCGGGGAAACTTTTCAAATTTGGGAATGCAGCGGCTGCCTGCTTCGTTTTACACAGGATATTCCGGGCGCCTCTGCTATACTCCCTTATTACAAATCCGAAAACTATATTTCCCATACTAATACTTCGAAGGGGTTCATCAACCGGATGTACCAGTCCGTCCGAAAAAAGACGCTGAAGCAGAAAAGGAAATTAGTACAGCAGGTCACGGCCTTGCAAAAGGGTAGCCTGCTCGACATCGGCAGCGGCACCGGCGCCTTTGCCCATGAAATGAAACATGCAGGCTGGCAGGTAACCGGCCTGGAACCCGATGCAGGAGCAAGAAAAACTGCAAAGGATTTATTTGATATAGATTTGAGCGATACCGGGAAGTTTTTTGTTCTTCCTGCTTCGGCTTTTGATGCCATTACATTATGGCATGTGCTTGAACATGTGCATGACCTGCACGGATATATGTCAAAACTAAAATCGGTATTGAAAGACAATGGCCGCTTATTTATCGCAGTTCCTAATTATACTTCTCAGGATGCCAGTATTTATAAGGAATACTGGGCTGCTTACGATGTGCCACGGCATCTGTATCATTTTTCACCTGCATCTATGCAGGTATTAGTGGAAAAACATGGGATGAAGATCATTGCTTACTATCCGATGTGGTACGACAGTTACTATATTTCTATGCTGAGCAGTAAATACAAGAATGGAAAAACTAATTTTATTGCTTCTTTCTTCAGTGGTCTCCGGTCTAACCTGAAAGCATGGGGTAATGTGAAGCGATGCAGCTCGGTGATCTATATTGCCCTCCCCGCCCTCTAAAGGAAAGACCTCCCCATGAACTTCGTTCGTTCCCTTTCACGGAACCTCCGAAGGGGAGGTTTTAGACTCAGGTACCTTAAAACATTTCCATACTTTAGGACTTTTAAGTCCCCCCTTGCGGGGGATTTAGGGGGGCTGGTTACTGCGAAAACTGCACTTCATACAACTCCGGCCACCACTTGCCGGTTATATATATCTTTTTGGTGGCAGCATCATAGGCAATGCCATTGGGAACATCCGCATCCTTGTCAATAACCCTGATGCGGTCCCACATGCTGGTCAGGTCTGCCTTGGCAACAATAGCTCCGGTGCCAGGGTCAATCTTGAATATATAAGGATATTGATATTGGTTGGCATACACATAGCCATCTATAAATTCCAGTTCGTTCAGGTTATAGGAGAGGCTGCCGGCTTCTGTCACATCCTGCGTTTTCAATAGTTTGAAGGTGGAAGGCTCGTAGTAGTACAAACGGCCGGAGCCATCACTTACAATAAGCTGTTTGCCGTCGGTCGTCAGTCCCCAGCCTTCAGATTTCAGTTTCAGTTCTTTTACCTGTTTAAAATCATTCAGGGTATAAACCAGCACCACGCCTTCCTTCCAGGTAAGCTGGTAAACCGTATCGTTTAAGATTGTGATGCCTTCACCGAAGTGTTTTTTATCCAGAGAAATTTCCTGCAGCGTTTTACCGGTCTTCAAATCCACTTTCAGCAATTTTGATTTTCCATAGTTGCCCGTGCCTTCATACAGGTCTCCTTTATAAATCAAAAGGCCCTGCGTGTAGGAAGAAGTGTCATGCGGGTAGGGATTGATGATGGAATAGTTCATGATCTTTGGGGCATTGGGCAGGGGGTCTGTCCCGTTTTCCTTATCCCCGTTTTTGCAGGCAACAATGAATATCAGAAGGGTAGCGGCAGAAAGAAGATTCTTCATTTAATACATTGATTTCAGCAAAAATAAGTGCTGATAATTAACTACCCTGTTAAAGCTTATACCCAAAAGAGGCGGATAGGGAAAATACGATACAAAAACCTCTTGCACAGTTCATTAAATGAGTTATATTTACAACAGATTCAGACCTTATTCGAAAATTCCTCCCGATAGCTATCGGAATTCAGAATCGTATCCCTGAGACGCCTTTATTAATTCCCCAATCTCCTCTTACTCCAATCCCTCATGATGAATTCATGGCTTTAAAATTATTGCCATGCCGTAATTCAAAACGATTTGGAAACTATGAAGGCGGGATTATTTCTCCTCATCGGGGCTTTGGCTTTTACCAACCAATTGGCTGCACAAAAGAATTGTACTTCTCAGCGGCATCAGCTGAAAAGATTAAAAGAAAACCCGTCACTGGCAGATCAAATCAGCCGCATTGAATTATTCATCCGGCAACAGGTACTGACAGATGGAATGCTCCGGGGCGAAGGAACCCAGGACGCCATCATTAAAATACCGGTAGTGGTTCATAACCTGTACCATTATCCTTCAGAAAAGATAAGTGAGGAGCAGGTGATGAGTCAGATAGCTGCGCTGAACCAGTGTTTTCGCCGCCGCAATGCGGATACAGTGAATACACCTCCTTATTTCAGGGCGCTGGCAGCTGACTGCAGTATCGAATTCCAGCTGGCTATTTCCGATCCGCAAAGAAGATCAACCACCGGTATCATACGGAAATACAGCCCCATCAAAGAATGGGAGGCCGACGATAAAGTAAAGTTTTCTGCTGAAATGGGCGATGACGCCTGGGACCCCAAAAGCTATCTCAACATCTGGGTGTGCAACCTGAACCGTGTGGCTGGCTATGCCAGTGTGCCGGGTGATGCAGAAAATAAAGACGGAGTGGTGATTGGATTTCCTGCTTTCGGCACCATCAATACGCAGCCCGGTTATGAAATGGGCAAGACTGCCGTGCATGAGATCGGGCACTGGCTGAGCCTGAAACATATCTGGGGCGACCAATATTGCGGTGATGATGGAGTGGCTGATACACCCAAACAGGCGGGTTTCAATATTGAATGCCCGAATACTCTCAATATTACCTGCGGCAACGGGCCTTACGGAGATATGTACATGAACTATATGGACCTGACCAGTGATGCTTGTATGAACCTGTTTACCCTGGGTCAAAAAGCAAGAATGAGGGCCTTGTTTGCACCGGGAGGCCAGCGACATGCCTTACTTTCTTCAAAAGGGTTGCTACTGCCGCTGATTAATGAAATCCCGCTGCCGGAAGAAGACCCCAAATGGCTGCATCCACAACTGTACCCCAACCCCGCCAGTACACAGCTTACGCTTGATCTGACTTATGATACCCGCTGGATGGGGAAAACTATCCGGGTCATCAATCTGCAGGGGCAAACCGTTATGACCGTGATTATTACTGCCAAAAACCAAAGAATAGACATAACAAAATTGCATTCAGGCATGTACTTCCTTGCAGCGAAAAAGGATGATGGGGAGTCTATGAAGCTGAAGTTTGTGAAATTCTGAGTCGCAACCAAGATATACTAACAGACCACTTCCGCCAAGGCTACAGTGGGCAAAGCAAGCAAACTGGGGTCGAAGAAAGGCGGCCCTTTTTCATTTGTTGTTATCTCTGTTGGTAAATGTCTTACCGTAAACGTAGCAGAGCTATATCTTAATAATAAAAAGGGTAAGTGCAATCTCAATTATAACGGCAATAAAAAAATATTCTGATGGGTACCTGATAGTAATAATCTTATTTATTTCCAGGACAGAAACGATAGTAATGCATACGAACAAGCCTGCTAAAAAGACCAGGCCATATAATACAACACCTTCCATAGCTGTTAGTTTTACTGTTAGCAAAAAGGGTAAGCTACTGGCCTCTTTTTATAGGTATTGGTCGCCTGGGTATCTCTGTCAGATATGTATCGCTTCCCCATACGCCACTTCAATCGCATCCTTCACACTTTCGCTGATAGTGGGATGGGGGTGGATGGCGTTCAGTACTTCATGGTATGTGGTCTCTAATTTTCTGGCTGTAACGGTTTCTGCAATCATCTCAGTAACATTATAACCAATCATATGGGTGCCCAGCCATTCGCCGTATTTGGCATCAAATATTACTTTGATAAATCCTTCCGTGTGGCCGGCTGCGGATGCCTTACCACTTGCACTCAGCGGGAATTTGCCCACTTTAACTTCATAGCCCTGTTCTTTGGCCTGTTTCTCCGTATAACCAACAGATGCAATCTCCGGCACACAATAGGTACAGCCGGGAATATTGTTATAATCAATCGGCTCGGGCTGGTGATGGTATTTATTTTCGTTATATGCAATGGCTTCCACACATACAATTCCCTCTTTACTCGCCACATGGGCGAGGGCCTGACCAGGTGAGCAATCGCCGATGGCATAAATGCCGGGGATATTTGTTTGCCCGTATTTATCAACCATCACCCTTCCCTTATCTGTTTTCACACCCAGTGTTTCAAGCCCGATACCTTCAATATTGGCAGCTACTCCCACCGCACTCAGCAGGACATCCGCTTCAAGTACAGTTTCACCACTGGCAGACTTTACAGTAGCTTTTACCCCGGCGCCGGATGTATCTACAGCTGTCACTTCGCTGCTGGTCATGATGGTCATTCCGCTTTTTTTATACTGCTTCTCCAGTTCTTTGGATATGTCTTCATCTTCCACCGGAACAATGCGTGGCATAAATTCCACAACGGTCACTTTAGTGCCCATACTGTTGTAGAAATAGGCAAATTCCACACCGATGGCACCGCTGCCTACAACGATCATGCTCTTGGGCATTTGCGGCAGCACCATCGCTTCACGGTAGCCGATTATTTTTTTGCCGTCAATCTTCATAGAGGGCAGCTCACGGGTGCGGCCACCGGTGGCGATGATGATATGTTTGGCTTCTACGGTTTGTGTTTTGCCGTCACTGGCAGTTACTTCCATTTTCCCTTTGGCCACCAATTTGCCAAAGCCCATTATCACTTCAATCTTGTTTTTCTTCATCAGGAACTGAACGCCTTTACTCATCTTATCGGCCACCCCGCGGCTTCTTTTGATAACCGATTCAAACCGGGGAGTGCCACTGGCCTCAATGCCGAAGTCTTTGGCATGTTTGACATATTCATACACCTGGGCGCTTTTCAGCAGGGCCTTGGTGGGGATGCAACCCCAGTTAAGACAAATACCCCCGAGGCTTTCCTTTTCAATGATTGCTGTCTTAAAACCAAGCTGGGAGGCGCGGATAGCCGCCACATAACCGCCGGGGCCGCTTCCGAGAACCACTACATCGTATGCCATGATAAGTATATTAGTTAATTAGTAGAGAGGTGCGAAGCTACTGGAAAACAGGCATTCAGGCAAAAGATGAGCAGGGATAAGGACGATGAAAGCTGTCCTTCACTTCGTTATGGGCAAGCTCTGCAACCGCTGCTTCACCAGGATTATACAGTTGGGCCCCCACCTTCTCTAATGCTTCGTTGGGCAAGTCAAAACCTGCATTTTAGCAGTTGAAAACCAGCCGGTACAGTCTTTCCACAGTTTGTTAGGAAAAACAGAGGCCAGGGTTAAAATTCTTAATTATTCATTCTTAATCTTTAATTTTTCCCCCTACCTTTGCCGTCCCAAAATTGTATCAATCATGGCCAGAGTTTGTCAGGTTACTGGTAAGGTTCCGGTGGGTGGACATAAAGTGTCTCACTCCAACATCAAGACCAAGCGCCGGTTTTTGCCCAATTTGCAGAAAAAGCGTTTTTACCTTGCTGAAGAAGATAAATGGATAACACTGAAACTTACAACAGATGCTATCCGCACTATCAATAAAAGAGGGCTTTATACTATTGTAAAAGAACTGAGAAAACAGGGCCAACACATCTAAATAATTAAGTCATGGCAAAAAAAGGCAACCGTGTACAGGTAATTCTGGAATGCACTGAGCACAAAAACAGTGGTCAGCCGGGCACCAGCCGCTATATCACCGTAAAAAACAAAAAGAACAACCCGGAACGCCTCGAATTGAAAAAATTCAACCCGATACTGAAGAAGGTGACTGTTCACAAAGAGATTAAGTAATTTGAAAATGTGAAAATAACGCAATTCAAAAGTTGAGTCACTGAGCAATTGAGTAATTTTTTTAATTAAAACAAAATGGCAAAAGCAGCAAAAACGGCGATCAAGAAAGACCCAAAACAGGCCGCTGAAGCAAAGAACTACACTAAGGTGATTAAGGCTGTACGCAGCCCCAAAAGCGGCGCCTACACTTTTAAGGAGCAGATGGTGCACAAGGACAAAGTGAAGGAGTTTTTGGCGCAGAAATAATTTTAGGTTAACTATTATATTCAAAAGCTATTCGTACAACGGATGGCTTTTGTTTTTAAGTTAGTGAATGGTGAATAGTGAATAGTGAAGTACTGCCACTATAAATTGACCATTCACAAAACAACTATGGGATTCTTCAATAAAATATTCGGTAAAAAGGAAAAGGAAAGCCTTGATGAGGGTTTGAAAAAAACCAAGGAGGGTTTCTTTGCCAAAATCACAAAAGCCATTGCCGGCAAAAGCACAGTGGATGAGGAAGTGCTGGATAGCCTGGAAGAGGCGCTGGTTGGCGCTGATGTGGGTATTGAAACAACGGTGAAGATTATTGACCAGATAGAGAAACGGGTGGCGAAGGATAAGTACATGAATGCTGCAGAGCTGAACAAAATGCTGCAGGAAGAAATTGAATCGCTGCTGGTAGATGCACCGGAGGAAAACAGTTATGCTTTTGATTCAGACCTGCCGGCAAAGCCTTACATTATTTTGGTGGTGGGTGTGAACGGTGTGGGCAAGACAACCACCATTGGCAAGCTTGCGTATAATTTTAAAAAAGCAGGTAAGAGTGTTTTATTGGGGGCAGCTGATACCTTCCGTGCTGCAGCAGTTGAACAGTTAACCATCTGGAGCGAAAGAGTGGATGTGCCCATCGTGAAACAAACAATGGGCAGTGATCCCGCGGCCGTTGCTTTTGATACGGTGCAAAGTGCTGTGGCGCAAAAAAGCGATGTGGTGCTGATAGATACCGCAGGCCGCCTGCATAACAAATCCCACCTGATGGATGAACTGAGCAAGATTAAAAGGGTGATTCAAAAAACAATTCCCGATGCCCCGCATGAAGTGCTGCTGGTGCTGGATGGAAGCACGGGGCAGAATGCACTGGAGCAGGCCAAACATTTTACGGCTACTACTGATGTTTCGGCAATAGCGATAACAAAACTTGATGGCACAGCAAAGGGAGGTGTAGTATTGGCGATAGCTGACCAATTCAAAATACCGGTGAAGTTTATTGGCGTGGGAGAGAAGATGGAAGACCTGTTGGTATTTGACAAGCATGAGTTTGTAGATAGTTTGTTTAAGCTGGAGTAAAAGATTGTTGAATGGTTTGATTGTTGTCAGGAAAATAACCATCAAACCATTTTTTAAAATGAATAAACCTGCAATTGAGATGCCGTACCCTTCCCCTGTACTGATCTGCAAAAAGCATCAGAAACTTTTTTTTTAATTGTAATGAAATAGTCATATTTTAGACTTGATTGCATGCCTCCATTTTTCCGTTACACTTTATCCTGAACTTTAGAAATCCTAATTGTAAACAAAATCAGATTTTATGAGCACCGCTTACCAAAAAGGAGTGTTTGCTTTGCTTTTGGCAATCATGATCTCCGTTACAACCGCATTTTCCCAAAACACAGTCAGTGGTAAAGTTTCCGATAATTCCGGCAAAGGAATTCCCGGAGCCTCCGTTGCTTCCGGCAGCCGCGGCACCGTTTCTAATGCCGATGGTATCTATTCACTTTCTCTACCATCGGGCAGTGCAACCATCACCGTATCTTTTATCGGATTTGCCACGGTATCCAAAACGGTAAATGTCACCGGAAGCATGTCCGTTGATTTTGCCCTGACTGAATCCGCTGCTGAATTGGGCGAAATAATACTGACAACGGGTGCCCGTTCTCAGCCAAGGAGTGCGGTAAGTACACCCCTGCCTATTGATGCCCTGCAGGCAACTGATTTAAAATCCACAGCGCAAACCTCATTTGATAAACAACTGCAATACCGGGTGCCATCGTTTAATACAATCAATACACCGGTAAACGATGCCACCAGCCTGCTTGACCCCTATGAAATCCGAAACCTGGGCCCCAGCCGCACTCTTGTACTCATAAATGGCAAAAGAAAAAATCACAGTTCATTATTGTATGTACAGTTTGCACCCGGCCGCGGCGAAACCGGCGCTGATTTGTCTGGCATACCCGTGGATGCAATTAAGAGAGTGGAAATACTCCGGGATGGTGCATCGGCACAATACGGGTCTGATGCCATTGCAGGGGTTATGAACATCATTCTAAAGGACAGGTATCTTGGCAGCAGTTTAACAATCAACGGAGGAATGACCCATAAAGGCGATGGTGAGAATTATGGTATTGCATTCAACAGCGGCTCTAATATCAGCGGCAAAGGATTTATAAACTATACAATTGATTTCAGCCAGGCAAACGATGCGGTTCGGTCGGGCATTATACACCGCCCTACGGAAAAGGCAATCTTTGGCGGAACGCCTGCTTCTGATGCTGCTATTGATGCATTCCTGAATGTTTATCCCACAGCCAGAAATATAAATGGCACCAGTGAAACCCAGGCTGCTAAATTCAATTACAATCTTGGCCTTGATGTTGGCGAAAACGGCCAGTTTTACAGCAATGCGGCTTTGGTATTTAAAAAAGTATACAGTCATGCAAACTACAGGACTCCATACTGGAGAACGGATGCGGGACTTCTGCATACAAGAATACCCGGCGCCCCCAACTATACCGGCGGCAACGACCCCTTATACGAAGGTTATATTGGCTATGTGCCCACCTTTGACGGCGACCTGATGGATTATAATGCAACATTCGGCGTTAGTTCCACCCGCGGTGGGTGGAAACATGATGTGAGTATAACTTTCGGGGGCAACCAGCAATTATATACTGTGGAAAATACTGTGAACCGCACATTGGGCACGGCCAGCCCTACTTTCTTTAAACCAGGTGGTTTCAGATTCTCTCATATTGTAGGCAACTATGATATTTCAAAACGGGTAACTGATAAATTATCAGTGGCATTTGGTACGGAGGTAAGAAGTGAAACCTTTAAAATATTTGCAGGTGATACGGCTTCTTACTCCGGCGAAGGCGCTAATTCATTTCCCGGCATGCGGGCGGATAATGCTACCAACAACAATCGCTTCAACTTAGGTGTGTATGCTGATGCTTCGTGGGATGCAACGGAAGACTTTTTACTGAATGCTGCCGTGCGGACAGAAAAATACAGTGACTTCGGAAGTTCCTTTGTATGGAAACTTTCTTCCCGTTATAAAATAAGCGGAAACAAAGCAGTAATAAGAGCATCTGTATCCACCGGCTTCAGGGCGCCTACGTTGCACCAGATTTATGTAACGTCGACGCAAGCCGGATTCTTTAATGGGGTGGTTCAACTATCCGGATTATTTAATAACCGCAGCAAGCAGGCCTTTTTACTTGGAATACCCAGGTTAAAGGAAGAAGAATCAACTAACTTTACTGTGGGTATTGGCCTTAATCCTGCAAAAAATTTCAGCGCCACGCTGGATTATTATAGTATCAGCATCAAAGACAGAATAGTTTTAAGCTCTTCCATTTCTTCCAACAACCCGGCCACTCAATTGTACCAGATCCTGCAGCAGGCCGGGGTAGTAAATGTGCAGTTTTTTATCAATGGGATAAAAACCCGTACACAGGGGCTGGATTTAGTAGCGAACTATAAGAATATCAATTTAGCTAACGGGAAATTGGGAGTAAATTTGGCCGGAAATTATCAGTTGAGCAATGAAGTGATAGGCACACCCAATGATCCTTCGGCCATCAAATCGGCAGGCTCCACCATTATGAGCACTCAGATAAAATCCATACTTACTGAGAGCCGTCCGGAATATAAAGCTGTGCTGGGGTTTGACTGGCGGAAAAACAAAATCGGACTCAGCCTGAATAATACTGTGTTCGGGCCTACCCGTTTCCGTGATTTGGACAATGGCGGCAGCGATATGGAAAACATCCAGCAGGAATTTAAAACAGCTTTGGTGACCGATCTGAACTTCAGCTGGGATATCTGCAAAAGTGCTACATGGAATATTGGCGTAAATAATATTTTCAATATATTACCCAAGTGGGAGCTGCAGGCCCTGAACCCGGCGGGGCAGACAGTCTTGAACAATACCGCCAACCGTGAACTGCTGGAAGGTTTTCTTGCTTTTAGCGGCCGCTACCGTATCCTGGGCTACAATGGTTCACAGTTCAGCCAGTTGGGAACCCTGTTCCAGACTTCGGTGGTGATTAAGTTTTAGTGACATGTAATAATTTTATTAAAGCTGTGGTTTGCATCACAGCTTTTTTCTTTTCCGCAATACCGCTGCTATGGCAATGTATGATAATGAAAATATTGCAAGAAAGTCATTTGATGTGAATTATATCAGCGAATACCTACTGCAGACGCAGTGGGCGGAGTTTATCGAACTGAAAAAAGCGATAGTTGAGGTAGCTGAAAGAAACCGGAGGCCCGTCAGTATGCTTGATATCGGCATTGGCAACGCAAGAATACCGAAGCATCTCAGCGGTATAAAGGAAATCTGGAAGCAGGTAGCTTTATATGATGGTACCGATAATGCCAGGGCCTGTATTGAAATTGCGAACGATGTAATCGGGCAACTGGGTATAGAAGATAAGGCGGCAGCTCATTTTTTGGATGCGGCCGATTTGGATAAATGGGGCAGGAAATATGATTTGGTGATTACCACCTGGTTTACTGCCGGCAATTTTTATCCGGATGATTTCCCGTTTGAGACGTATGATGGCGCAAAGCAGAGACTTGATTTGACCACCAGTAAAAAGTTTACAACCATATTTGGCCATGCGTATAATCTTTTAAAAACCAGCGGGGAAATTATAATCGGTTCTTGCTACAAGGATAATGATGCCACCCGCCTCAGGCAGGAAGAATCGTATCGTAAAATGGGGATGCATGTTATTACCGGCGAAAAGGATTCTTTTACCGCTACTGCGGAGGGGTTCTGGAGCCAGCGTTTTACCAAAGAAAAAATTTTCAGTTACCTGCCTTTTATTCCCAGGAAGGAATTCTCATTTACCTCTCTTGATACGTATGAATATGCCATGCAGGTGAGGATCCGGAAATAATTGATTAATGGCAGAATGGGAATGATTTGATGATTGTTTGCCGGGGACCAGTAAACCATTTAATAATCAAACCATGCCAGTTCTGCATCATTTTTCCGGAAGACTTATTGAATTGATCCTTGCCCAGACACCACCACAGCAGGCTCAGGCCCGCATATCATCATATAAATCATACTCTGCGCAAACAATGAGGCCCTCCTGCTGATAATTGGCCGGAATGTTATTGGAGGGATAAGAGTTGTTATTTACTTTAATACCCCACACACCGCAGGGTGTTCCCGATTGGGTAATGGTGACACTGTTGCAGTTGCTGCTTTTTTTACAGGCTGAAATCTGCAGGGAAAGGCAGGCCAGTACCAGGTAAATGTATTTCATATCTTCAGGTATTACCTGGACCTGACAATCAGGAAGGGTAAAATGTTGCATTTGAGTTATTTTTTGAACGAAATCATTTAGTATTTCATTGATTTTGACAACGTACATTTGCGGTTTTTAGAAGAGATACGGATGATTGAGACTGCAAAAAGAACATGAAAACAAAGAAACTCCATAAAGACAAAGTCAACATCATCACCCTCGGGTGCAGCAAGAATATGGTGGACAGCGAAGTGCTTAGTGGACAGTTACTTGCTAATGATATTGATGTGGTGCATGAGAACAAAAAATCCGACCACAACATTGTCGTGGTAAATACCTGCGGCTTTATTGAAAAGGCAAAAGAAGAAAGCATCAATACCATACTTGACCAGGTGGAACTGAAAAGAAGAGGTAAGCTGGATAAAGTGTATGTGACCGGTTGCCTGAGTGAACGCTACAAGAACAATCTCGAAACAGAAATACCTGAAGTGGATGCTTATTTCGGGACGATGGAATTGCCCCTTATCTTAAAACAGTTTGAGGCAGACTATAAAACAGAACTGGTTGGCGAACGGCTGCTGGCCACTCCCAGGCATTATGCCTATATGAAAATTTCAGAAGGCTGCAACCGCACCTGCACATTTTGCGCTATTCCATTGATGCGGGGTGGGCATGTAAGCAAATCCATTGAAGAAATTGTGAAAGAAGCCGAAGGGCTGGTGAGGAAAGGAGTTAAGGAGGTAATGCTTATTGCACAGGAATTGACCTACTACGGACTGGATATTTATAAAAAGAGAATGCTGGCTGATTTATTGCATCGCCTTGCAGATGTAAAGGGCCTGGAATGGATCCGCCAGCATTATGCTTACCCATCCAAATTTCCGCTGGAAGTGCTGGATGTAATGAGGGAACGGGAAAATATCTGTAACTATCTTGATATGCCATTGCAGCATGCAGCCAATAATATGCTGGCATCCATGAAGCGGCAAATTACAAGAGAAGAGATGGAAGAATTGATTGCTGCAGTGCGGGAGAAAGTGCCCGGTATTTGCCTGCGTACCACTTTGATAGCCGGCTTCCCTGGAGAGACGGAGGATGATGTGGAAGAATTGAAAGGATTCCTGCAGCGTCAGCGCTTCGATAGGGTGGGCATCTTCACTTACTCACATGAAGAAGGAACCTCTGCCTATGAATTGGCTGATGATGTGCCGGCTGATGAAAAGGAGAGAAGGGCGCAGGAGATCATGGAAGTACAGCAAGAGATTTCCTATGAGTTGAACCAGCAGAAAGTAAATAAAGTATATAAGGTAATAATAGATAAAAAGGAAGCGGGTCGGTATTTAGGCCGCACTGAATTTGATTCTGCGGAAGTGGATAATGAAGTGGTCATCCATTCTTCTGAAAAAATTCCAATAGGTGATTTTGTGAATGTGAAAATCACCAAGGCTTATGATTATGATTTGGAGGGGGAGGTGGTTGCTTAGTTGCTTTTCACTGCCCTTTCAATATTCCTGTCCGGCATCATCCACATCACCGCAACCAAAATGATAAAGAAACCGGAGAGCCCTGCATGAAAGAAGGCGCACAATGTAGCCAGCGAATAAAATAAAAGGGAGAAAAGCCCCTTCCGGGACTGTTTTCTTAAAACCATAAGCAATTCCTCATTATGGGGGTTGCATCTTTTGATTACTTCCAGCAGTATATAATAAGCTACACCGCACAGATTGGCCAGCACTGTATAAGCGATGACAGGGTTCATGGCAAAATCATTTTCTCCCATCCAGGCTGTGGCAAATGGTATTAGCGAAAGCCAAAAAAGCAGGTGAAGGTTGGCCCATAATATACCTCCCCTTACCTCTTTAATGGTATGAATGAGGTGGTGATGATTTCCCCAATAAATACCCAACATAATAAAACTGACTACATAGCTCAGGAATACCGGCCATAGTTTTTCGAGGTCTGTCCACGATGCCCCGTGCGGAATCTTTAATTCCAGCACCATAATAGTGATGATGATGGCGATCACCGCGTCGCTGAAGGCTTCTAATCTTGTTTTTGTCATTGGGCAATATTAAAATTAAATTTACAGGTAATTGTTATTTGTTATGGTTACCGTTGAAGAAGCCCGTAAACTGGCCCTGTCTTTTCCTGAAACGGATGAGCACCCCCATTTCGAACGCCAGGCTTTCCGGGTGAAGAAGAAAATATTTGCTACTCTTTCAGAAAAAGACAATACGCTGAACCTGAAACTGACTTTGACTGACCAGTCGGTCTTCTGCTCTTTTGATCCTGCTGTTATTTATCCTGTTCCCGGCGGCTGGGGCAGGATGGGTTTTACCACCGTCAACCTGAAGAAAGTGGGAAAAAGGATGTGTAAAGATGCATTGACTGTTGCCTGGTGCACCGTGGCGCCGCCAAAACTGGCAGAAAAATTTCTGCCCAAATAGATTTCAAAACTTAATATCTTAATGTCATGCAAGACGGTTGCCTCAACTGCGGCGGCACTTTATTGCCAAACCAGCGCTTTTGTCCGGCATGCGGGCAAAGATCGGATACAGGGAAATTAACTATCCGGCAGTTACTGCATGATTTTACGCAGGTAATTCTCACCACGGAGAAGGGGATCATCCGTCTTTTAAAAGGACTGGCCGTCAACCCGGGCCGGGTGGCATTGGAGTATGCAGCAGGGAAAAGAAAAAAATATTTCAACCCCTTTGCCTTCATGGCCCTATGTGTAGCTTTTATGGTTATTATTAATAACTGGCTGAAACCCTACGGCAGCCTGCCTGCACCGGATGAAAAAGTGCTGGCCCGTATTTATGATCCGGCTACCAAAGAAAAATACCTTCGGACAGTGGAGAGAAATGCATACGTTCAGAGAATTGCCAACAAGAACAACAATACCATCAATGTAATTGCGGCACCCTATTATGCACTTTTCCTCTGGTTGTTTTTCCGGCGACGCAACAGGAATATGGCCGAAATAATTGTGGCCTATCTTTTATTTGCTGCATTCAGCAATATTCTTTCTACGGTCATCTTTTCCCCGGTGCTTGCCGGACTGAGGAACAGCTCCGCTTATTATTATGTGCAGTTTCTGGGGTTCACCCTGCAAACTGCGTACATAGCATGGGGCATGAAGGGCTTTTTCGGTTTCAAAAAAACGGGTGGTTATATTAAAATGTTGGCAGCGCTCAGTCTTATCGGGGTGACGGGCTTTATCATTCTGCTGGTTGCTTATTTCCTGTATGTTTTTTACGGGGCCTATGATGTACTCAGGTACATATAAACGGGTGTAATCATCTTTTGCAGGTACCTTCTGTAACTAACACAAATCCTCTATCTTAGTCCCTACTCCTTCGCCCGGCCAGCAAAAAAGAATATGGCAGAGCTGCGGCGTACAAGTAAACCTTTACCAATGGCCGACGATAAATATGTTTTCCTGAACCGTGACCTGAGCTGGCTTAGTTTCAACCACCGGGTGCTGATGGAGGCTGCGGATAAAACCGTTCCTTTGTACAGCCGTATTTCTTTCCTTTCTATTTTTTCTTCCAACCTCGATGAATTTTTCCGGGTGCGGATGCCTTCCATATTCGCTTTCACCAGTATAGAAGCCAAGAAGATCTCGCTGCGGGATGAATATCCCAAAGAACTGGTGGGGCAGGTGCAGGCGATGGTGTTTCAGCAGCAGGAGGAATTCGGACAGATACTCAGGCAGCAGATATTACCTGAACTGCAGCAAAACCATATCTGCGTCTACTACGGTGAACCTGTACGGGCAGAGCATACCGAAACCATCCGGGAGTATTTTTTATCAAAAGTGTTGTCCTTTCTGCAGCCGGTCATCCTGCAAAAAGAAAACCAGCCCAATGTGTTCCTGGAAAATAATGCCCTGTATTTTATTGTTGATCTCGAATCCCGGGAACAACCGGGGAAACATGTATATGCGCTGCTGAATATTCCTTCTGCCAATTTGCCCCGTTTTTCGGAACTGCCGATGCTGGGTGATGACCACTATATCGTTTTCCTCGATGATGTGATCCGGGAAAACCTGGCGGAAGTGTTTCCCGGCTATAAGATTAACGGGGCATACAGTGTAAAACTGACCCGTGATGCAGAAATGAGCCTCGAAGATGAATTTGCCGGTGATATTGCCGAGAAGATAGAAAAGCAATTAGAGAAAAGGGATGCAGGGCATGCCACCCGTTTGCTGGCGGATAAATCCATGCCGGCAGAAGCCAAAGAATTTGTCCAGAAATATTTCAGCATCCGCAGCGAGGAAATGGTGGAAGGCGGAAGGTATCACAACCTGAAAGACCTGGGCAGCCTTCCTAATCCCCAAAAGGGCAAACTGACCTATTCTCCCTGGCCTTCTGTTTCGCATTCCGGATTTGATAATCACCGTTCCATCTTTCAAACCATTGCGGAAAAGGAAAAGATGCTGCACCTGCCATATCACTCCTACAACTATATTTTGCGTTTTTTCAATGAAGCGGCCATAGATCCGGATGTGAAGGAGATATATGTGACACTTTACCGGGTGGCGGCCGACTCGCATATTGTAAATGCGCTGATCAGCGCAGCGAAGAATGGGAAAAAAGTGACCGTATTTGTTGAATTAAAAGCAAGGTTTGATGAAGCCAATAATCTCCGCTGGTCCAAAAAAATGAAGGCAGCCGGGGTAAAGATCATCAACAGCATTCCAAGACTGAAAGTGCATGCAAAAGTGGCGCTGGTAAAGAGGCAGGAGGGAAAGGATCTGAAGAATTATTCTTTCATGGCCACCGGCAACTTCAACGAAGCCACCGGCAGGTTTTATACCGACCATGTGATGTTCACTGCCAACTTTGATTTTGGGAAAGAACTGGACTGGCTGTTTGAATATCTCCAATCAAGAAAACAGCCGGATGAGTATGGCAAAATACCTTTCAGGCACCTGCTGGTGTCGCAGTTCAATATGATCAAACGGTTTAACCAGCTCATTGACCGGGAGATTGATAATGCAAAGGCAGACAAACCGGCTTCCATCATCATCAAAGTAAATAACCTGCAGGAAAGAGAAATGATTGCAAAGCTGTATAAAGCCAGCCGTGCAGGGGTAAAAGTACAGTTGCTGGTACGCAGCATCTGTGCACTGGCGCCGGGTGTGGCCGGGCAGAGTGAGAATATTACTGTTCATCGTATTGTGGACCGTTACCTTGAGCATGCAAGGGTGTTTGTATTTCATAATAACGGCGTACCTGAGTATTATATGGGCAGCACCGACTGGATGAACCGCAACCTGCACAGCCGCATTGAAGTATGCTTTCCCGTTTATGATAAGGTGATGTGTAAGGAAATTGATGACATACTCCGCTTCCAGCTTACCGATAACAGGAAGGCAGTGCTTATTTCCAGTGATGTGGCCACCGGCAGCGCCAATAACCTGCGGGTGCTGAGTCCGGGGCAGGAACCACAGGCTGCCCAGCAAAATATCTATGAGTATGTAAAAAGAATATCAGCGGGATAAAAGATTTTGTTGCTTCGGAAGAAAATGAAAAAAAAGAAAGGCCGCCCCGGTTTTATCGGGGCGGCCTTGTCCAAATACATAAACGGGTTACTGAACAACCACTTTTCCTTCGGCAAGGCGCTTTCCGCCGTTTCCGATGATCACAACATGGTACAAGCCTTTTCCAAGATGCTTAATATCCACCTCCATACGCTGGTAAGGAGAATTGATGCTGTATGATTTCTGATAAACAAAAGCGCCTTTGGAATCATAAATACCCAGCGTAAAGGAACTGGTTCCGTTACTGTGGTATATCACATCAAATTTTCCCCTGTTGGGGTTAGGCAGTATAAACAGTTTTGTTGTAGCTGAATCCCGTATTACAAGCGCAGCAGAAGTGTTGGAGCAGGGCAGCCCTGTGCTGTTGGTAACTGTTACTGTATAACTGCCCAATTCATAGGCATCAACACCAGTCAGTGTTGCCGCAGTAGCGCCGGGTATTACCACATTGTCTTTGTACCAGGTATAATTATAAGAACCCGGAGGTGCAACATTTGCCGTTAAAGTAGTGCTGAGGCCCGGGAATAAACTGCTGTAGGGTGAAGCTGAAATACTCACCGTTGGGTTGGGGCTTACATTCACACTGGTTGCAGCGGAGCTGGCAGAACATCCGCTTGCATTCGTAACTGTTACCGAGTAATTACCGGAACTGTTAACGGTTATTGATTGAGTGGTAGCCCCGGTGCTCCATAACCAGGAACTGCCGGCTGAAGCGGTCAGCGTTACATTCCCTCCCTGGCAGAACGACAATGGCCCGCCGGCTGTGATGGTGGCAGCAGGTAATGCATTCACAGTTACATTCACCGGAGGCGATGTGCTGGTACAACTGCTGGTCGTAACAGCAACCGTATAAGAACCCGATGTACTCACTGTAATGGACTGCGTGGTGGCGCCGTTGCTCCAGTTATAGGAAGTACCGGAATTTGCTGTGAGAACCACAGATCCGCCCTGGCAGAATGTAGTGGCGCCGCCGGCAGAAACCGATGCCTGCGCTACGGTGGTAATGGTTAATGTTACCGCCGTTCTTGCTGTGCTTTCACAACCGGAAGTTGTATTTCTGCTGGCTGCATAATAGGTAACTGTTCCGGCAGTATTCAGTGTGGGGCTTGCCACTAAGCTTCCACCTGTTGCTGCGTTGTACCATATTACAATATGCCCCGAAGGAACAGTAGCGGTAGCCGTAAGTGTCGGTATTGGATTGGGCAGACAAATAGTCTGGCTCTGATTGCCACCGCTGGTGGGGGCATTGGGAACAGCGTTTATGGTAATGGCAAGTGTGGAAGGAGCAGTGCTACAGGTGCCATTGCTTGCGGTTACGCTCAGATTACCGTTGGAGCTGCCCGCAGGATAATTGACAGTGACAGAAATGGTACCCTGGCCCGAAGCGATACTGGCGCCCGGAGGAGCAGTCCAGTTATAAGAGGTGGCGCCAGACACAGGAGTTATGGAGTAAGGCACTGCCGATGGAGTTCCACAAATACTTGACGGGCCTGTAATAGGTCCTACAGCGCCTATCCCGCCGCCGCCCGTGGATACAGTAACATTAATAGCATTGGCCCTTTCACTTAAGGAACCGGTGGTATTATTTTTTGCCCTGATGGTGAACCACATGCTGACGCCGGGTGTAAGCCCGGTGGCCGTAAATGAAGTGCCTGTAATATTACCTGCCAGCAGGACAAAATCTCCCGTTGCCGGATTCAGGCTATAAATATCATAATGAGTAGCGTCGGTGGTGGGTGACCATGTAAAAATCACTTCTCCGGCGCTGCAGGTAGCCCCGCTTCCGCCAAAACCTGAAACAGTGCCCAGTATCTTAAAAGTAACATCACTTGCATCCGACAATGCGCCGCTGGTAACCCTCACCAAAGCTGTGGATGTATTGGCAGCGGGTATTGTCCATGTCAGCCGGGTGGTGGCAGCGGGAACGGATGAGCTGATAACTGTCCAGCTACCGCCGTTATCTGTTGAATATTCAACAGTCTGGTTACCGGTAACACCGGAATTGTCCCAGGTTATCACTTCAGATGAACCGGGGCTGAATGATTCCGGGCCATTGGGATAAATGACTTCAATGTATGGCTGATCCACAATCCAGGTTAGTGCAAAATCCTGCGGGCCGGAAGGTATGGATGTGCCAGTTACCCGCAGTGTATAAGTACCCGCAGGAGGGTTATTAATAGTTACCTGTTCCATATTGCTGATGTTGTCAACCGCCTGTGTGGCATTACTGCCCGGATTATTTTTATCCAGTATCCAGGGAAGAGTGGTGGTGGCGCCATTGATAACGGTCAGGTCAAGATTGTTTACCAGTGCAGGGTTAGCATTGGCCGCCGCCGCAGGATCATTCCATGTCAGCAATACTTTTAAACGGGCAGTGCCTGCCGGCACGGTAATATCAGTATTATTGATGCCCCCGGTGGCAAGCGGGGGGCCCAGCAGGTAACGGTTATTTTCCAATATCCTTACTGCATTCAGTGCATTGATGCGGCCAAAACCAAAACGGTAGTCTGGTCCCGGATTACCCAGGTCATGCGCAGCATTGCATGCGGCATTTTTAACTAAGGTGGAGGGCGGAACCGTATTGCCATTAAGTTGTTTGTACCGCTGAACCAGCAGGGCCAGCGAACCGGCCACACCCGGAGTGGACATAGACGTACCGGATATTGTGGCGTAACTGTTCAGGGGAAGATAAGTGGAAAATACACTGGTGCCCATTGATACCAATTCTGGTTTTATGCGTCCATCCTGCACCGGGCCGCAACTGCTGGAACCTGAAAGCCCTTCGGTGGAGGTAATATTGCCGACCACCACATTATTTTTTGCCGATTTTCCGGTACCGGTAATGGTCATGTATTGTCCTGCACAGGTGCCGCCGGCATTGCCCGAAGAATGCACATGCAGGTGTGTGGGAAAGTTATTAAGGTTTAAATCCGTATTCCGGCTTACAAGGGTGTACTGGATTTGTGTACCGTTGATATTACAGGTAACAGCGCCCCCGTCATTATAGGAGTGGCTGCTTACGACCAGGTTGTGGGCGGGGATGCCGGCTGCCATCTCATTCTGAATATTGCCGCTGAAATTCCAGGAAAAAAGAGGCGCATTAGGGGCCATTCCCCTGGCAAAAGGATTGATAAGGCCACGGCCCAGTATGGTACCCGCACAATGTGTGGAGTGATCTGCAGGAGCGCTGAATTCAACCTGCGTAACACGGCCCGAAGGCGAAAAATCAAGATGAGGACTGATCTCCCCTGCATCCCATATTCCCACATTTACGCCATCGCCTTTCAGGTTCCGGGGCCCGTCACTTATCACATTCACCCGGTGCAGGGTTCTTCCCGGAAGGTTTTCCGTTTGTCTTGGCCCCTGGATAAATTCTGTCCATTGAATGAAAGGCAATGCAACAAGCTCATCCATTTTTTGCTGCGGAACACGGATAGTGAAAGCCCTGAACACAGGCATATCTTCCAGGATGAGAGCTTCAAGTGAGTTCAGCGTCCCCATTATTTTTCCGGCGCTTAATTTTTCATAAGTAATAACGGTTACATCAGCATAACCCGGTGCGGGGATAGCATACGGGGGTATTTGTTTATTCAATACCTCCCAGTTTGTTTTTTGCACAGGGGTGAACTGAAAAATACTTCTGATATTAAAAGAGCGGAGTATATCCGGGCTGATATGTTCATCTATGGCGGCGGTAAAGGCAAAGTTGGGTATATAATCAATCAGTTCAATACCGGCGGCTTTCATAGTCGCTTTAGCCGCATTATCCGGTAATTGATTGAACTGGATGGTAACATAATATTTGCCGTTGTATAAACTGCTTCCCATAGCTGTGTTTCGCAGCACCGCTGATTTGGACAGATAACCCGTATTGGCTTCCGGAACAAATTCTCCTGAATTCAGTATTATGCGGTAATCCGGGCCTGTTTGAGCGGGCAGCGACAGAGAAAAAACAAACAGCACACCAAGTAAGATTGTTACATGGGTAATAAATCGCTTCATGATGTTGGTTTTAAGTTGAAGAAGGCGGAAAAGGGACGGAAAATTAGATATATTTTTTCAAATACAGCCTGCCAGTTATCCAACCGGGGTGCATAATCCTTTAGTAAAAACTAATTACTCAAAAACTTATCTTTAACCATTAAAAATCAGGAATATGGCTATTGAATGGGAAGGCGTTTTACCGGCACTCACCACCAAGTTTACGGCGAATGATGACCTGGACCTGCCCCTTTTTGAAAAAAACCTGCTGGCGCAACTGGCCGCAGGAGTGGAAGGTATCATCCTCGGGGGCACCCTGGGCGAAGCCAGTGTGCTGACCACAAGTGAAAAAGAAACGCTGGTGAAGTTTGCTGTTGAGAAAGTGGCGGGGAAGGTTCCCGTTATTATCAATATCGCTGAAGGCAGCACCAAAGAAGCATTAAAACAGGCAGCGCTTGCAGAGCAATGGGGCGCCAAAGGATTAATGATGCTGCCGCCGATGCGCTACAAAAGCGATCACAGGGAAACGGTGACATATTTCAAAACCATTGCTGATTCCACTAACCTCCCTGTAATGATTTATAACAACCCGGTGGATTACAGGATTGAAGTGACACTGGATATGTTTGATGAGTTACAGTTCTGCAGCAACATAACAGCCGTAAAGGAGAGTACAAGAGATGTAACGAATGTAACAAGGATGAAGAACAGGTTTGGCGACCGCTTCAAAATTCTCTGCGGGGTGGATACACTTGCGATGGAAGAGCTGGTGCTTGGCGCTGACGGGCTGGTGGCCGGACTGGTCTGTGCTTTTCCGGCGGAGACAGTTGCCATTTATAAATTAGTGAAAGCGGGTAAAATCGCTGAGGCCACAAAGATATACCGCTGGTTCATGCCGCTGCTGGAGTTGGACATTCATCCTAAATTAGTGCAGTACATCAAACTGGCAGAAACACAGGCAGGCATCGGCAGCGAGTATGTGAGGGCGCCGAGGCTGGTACTGGAAGGAGAGGAGAGGGAAAGGATTTTGAAAATTATCAATGAGGGGATAGCGACAAGGCCAAATATTCATTAACCAATATTCAATAATCAATGTTCAGGGACGCTACACCCGGTGAGATAGATAGTGCCATGCAGCAGGCATGGAAGGCCTTTCATGTTTACCGCAAATGCTCATTGAAGCAGCGGGCCGGTTTCATACGGGCCATTGCAATGGAAATAGAAGCATTGGGTGATGAGTTATTGAAAGTGGCGGGAGATGAAACCAATCTGCCCGAAGCAAGGCTGAGAAATGAAAGAGGCAGGACTATTTTCCAGTTGAATCAATATGCCGATGCCTGCGAAAAAGGTGACTGGCTGGAAACAAGGATTGACACCGCCATCCCCGATAAAAACCCGCCGAAACCGGATATCCGAAAAATGCTGGTGCCGCTTGGGCCGGTGGTGGTATTTGGCGCCGCCAATTTCCCTTTTGTTTATTCCACTGCCGGTGGTGATACCGCAACAGCTTTTGCTGCAGGCTGCCCCGTGATAGTAAAAGCACATCCCGCTCATGCAGGCACCAGTGAGTTAGTTGCGAAAGCGATTTTAAAAGCGGCTGCTGATTGTGAAATGCCGGAAGGAATATTCACACATCTCCACGGCGTTGCATTTGAAGTGGGCAAGGCGCTCATTGAACATCCGTATACCAAAGCTGTGGGATTCACCGGTTCGCTGGCAGGGGGCAAACAATTATTTGACTGGGCCAATCAGCGCAAAGTGCCCATCCCGGTCTTTGCAGAGATGAGCAGCATCAATCCTGTTTTTTTATTGCCGGAGAAAATGAAGACAGCTGCATCCGCCATTGCAAAAATGTATGCCGGTTCTATCACACTCGGGGTGGGGCAGTTCTGCACTAACCCCGGTCTCATCATCGGGCTGGAAGGAAAAGAACTGACTGCCTTCACGGAAGAATTAAGAAATGAGATCAGCAAAATTGCTCCCGGCACTATGCTGCACCCCGGCATTTTTAAAAACTACCGGAAGAAAAAAGATGAAGCGCTGAAACAGAGCGGCGTGGATACCGTTGCCATCAGCGAAGCAAAACCTGCACTGAACCAGGGCAGCCCTACGAGTGCATCGGCCACCGGGCAAACGTTTCTGAACAACCCCCTGCTGCACCAGGAAGTGTTCGGCCCTTACTCACTCATTATCCGTTGCAAAGACATGAAAGAAATGCTGCAGGTGGCCAACCAACTGGAAGGGCAGCTCACCTCCACGCTGATGGCTACGGAAAACGATATCCGCATTCATGATAAATTAGTGGAAGCGGTGAAAAACGTCTGCGGCCGTTTTATCCTCAACAGTGTGCCCACAGGCGTCGAGGTATGCCTGAGCATGCAGCATGGCGGGCCATATCCTGCTACAACCGATTCAAGATTTAGTTCTGTAGGAGCGGATGCCATCAAACGTTTTGCGAGACCTCTTGCATTTCAAAACTGGAGCAATGAACTGTTGCCCGATGAGCTGAAGAATGCAAACCCGTTGGGTATCTGGCGGACGGTGAATAATGAACTTACAAAAGCGGTTATATAGTTCGAGCCACGAAAAGACAGGAATTAGTGCGAAATAATACGAAAGAATATTGCGTCTTTGCGGTTTTCTTTGCGTCTTTGCGTGAAATATTATTAACAGGGTTTCGTTTTACCCTGAAACATACTTTCCCGCATGGCCGTCTGCATCCCCTTTTTGGGTGTACATGATATCGAACAAACCATTCTCTGGTACGAGGGTCTCGGTTTCCGCTGCACCGGCAGTAACCGCTACTGGGACCCTGAGGCTGAGCTTACCTGGGCACAATTAGAATGGGAGGATGCCGCCTTCATGCTCTTTCCCTTTCCGGCAGAAAAAAACAACGAAGTAAAAGATACCGGCCTTTTTTTCAGGGTCAGTTCATTGAACGACCTCATTGAAAGATTAAAAACAAAAGCCAGGATCATTGAATTGACCGAAGAGCCATTTTCCGGTAAACAGGAAGTGGTGTTTGAGGATTTGAATGGTTTCAGAATTACATTTTCATGCCCGACTGCAGAAAGTACTGCATAAGATTCCGCCCTGTAAGTCAGCATACCTGTTCGTTGTTTCCGGCCTTCCTGTAATCACCCTGATACAGTAAAACAACAAGAGGCCGGAAGCAGCTTTCAAAATAACCGGGGTTGCCTTCAGCGGTGAATCACTCAATGTTTCCTCAGTACATATACTCTGGCGTGTTGATGCCCTTGCAGCGAAGGTAAGTGGTGGCCTGCCCGCGGTGATGGGTGATATGGTCAAGGGCGGCAAAGAAACCACTTACCGCTTCATCGCTTAAAGCGCCGCTGATAGTCTTGCTCAGTGCATCATAGGCTTTCTGCAGGTAAGCCGTTGCTTCTTTTTTGGAGTTACCAACTGCCGGGGGCGCCCATTCTGTTTTAACTCCTTTTACATAATTGGCTTCCCACCATTCAATGCCGTAGGCAATATGGTTCAGCAGTTCGCCGAAATTGAAAACATCGTCTGCAGGTTTGAAGGAATAGCCATTATCGGGCATAGCAGCTGCCACGGCCAGTGTGTATTGTTTTGAATTGGCCAGTGTGGCGGATAATTTGTTGTTCATGCTTAAAAATTTAGACAGCGAAACTACCGACGGCGGCGGGGAAAGACTTAAGAAATCCTGCTATTTTTAATTGGAACACGGACGCCGTCGGACAAAGCCTTTGGCGTCGGACGATGACGCTGATGGGACGGATAAGAACGGATTTTTTTGATGATGTTAGCAGGTATTTTATCCGTATAGGTTCCGCCGAATCCGCGTCATCAGCGTGCCATTTCAGCTATCCTGAACTTTGAAGGCGGGCATTTGTAGCGCTGCCGGAAGGCCGCGGTGAAATACTCAATGCTGTTGAAGCCGGAACTGAAGGCAATATCCGCCACCGGCATACTGGTATTGCGGAGCAGCAGCACTGCCTGCTGCAGCCGGGTGGCCTGCAGGAACTGGTGGGGGGAGGAGGAAGTAAAGGTCCTGAAAAGGCGGCTGAAATGGAAAGGGCTTACATAACAGTGCCCTGCGATTTCCATCAGCGAAATATCTTCAGTAAAATGTTCGGCTATATACTGTTTGGCTCTTTCAATGGTGGCAAGGTGGTTCCTCTTTAACCGGAGGTTGATCTTTTCATCAGGCCGATAATCCGTGACGGCGGCCAGCACTTTTTGCAGCATCTCCATCACCAGGTTATCGGTCTTTAGTTTGCCGGCATTGCGGCGCAACAGCCCCTGCATAATGTAGAAATGATAGAACTCCATTTCGGCATTGCTGCGCACCAGGGTGGAATGAATATCGTTATCGGCAAACAGTTTTGGAGTGCCGTACTGCTGCTGCAGTTCTTTGTAAAAACTCTCTTTGAATTCAAAGATGGTACATTCATCCGGCACGGTATGCACATGGGTGACGGTATGTTCGTATCCGGGTTTGGTGATGAGCACACAGCCGGTGTATGAATCTAATGAGTGACGGAATACATTAAACAGGAAATTTCCTTTGCGGATAAAACTGATGGCAAAAGCGGTGCTGTATTCCGGCTTTGAGGTATTACAGTCCCTGCACCTGCACCGGAAATCGAGGATGCGGTAAAAATCCGATTCGTACAGCGTATGTATATCAGCCTGCATGGGCTGATAAAGGTATTATTTTTTCGTCCTCCGGTCTGTGCCTTATCTATTTTTCTCCCGCTATCACAATCGCTGCAGCATCAATGAATACTTTACCCTCCGGGTAGCGCTGGGCGACGATCCCGTACACCTCTTTCTTTATCTTTTGTCTTGTGGCCTCATCTGCTTTGCTCATGGCAGCCACAAAGGGTGCAGCTACTTCCGTAGTCATATTCCAGTACCGGTCGGTGGTACCGGCATTTAGCCTCGCAGCAACAGGTTTCTCTGTTACATTCTTCAGTCCCGCTTTTTCAAAGATGCTCCTGATAAGTCCAGGTTGTGCGCAGCGGAACATACCGGGAGCGCCGGGGGCAGGCGGCGGCAGTTCCATATTGCGGTTTACGGCTCCCATGGTGGTGGTGACCCAAAAATTCTTTTCTGGCCCGTCCCATACTGAAGTGGCGATCCTTCCTCCGGGTTTCAGCACCCGGGCCATTTCATTGGCGGCCATTTGCATGTCGGGGAAGAACATAAAACCCATGCGGCAACTGATGGCATCAAAACTATTATCGGCAAAGGGCAGTTCCGTTACATCGCAGGCGCTGAACTCCACATTGGTCACAGCCCGTTTGGCCGCATTTTCCCGGGCAACGGCTATCATATCTTCCGCCAGGTCGGTAATCACTACTTTGCCATCGGGTATCATAGCGGCAATGGTAAGTCCCGGTTCACCGGTGCCGGCTGCTATATCCAGCACTACATCGCTGCCTTTGGGCTGTATGGCAGCAATGATTTCCCTGCCCATGGGGCCGAGAAAATCCAGCACCAGTTCATCCCATTTTTTCCAGCCGGGCGAAAATTTATTCCATGATTCCCGTTGCTGGTCCCTGATCTCCATTAATTGTTTTTCCATAATTGCTGGTTTTAGGTTGATGAAGGTAAGATAAATACCGGGAGAGATGAAGTTATATGTGGTCCCAAGGCCGGAACTTGCTTCTTTCACTGACGGGCCTGCTTTTTAAAAGGATAAGAGGTACTCCATAAGACCGGCAATTCGGTATTTTTATTTACTGATGAAAAAGAAACGATCAGTAGCAATAATGGTCTTTGGCGCCGCCAATTCAAAGCGGGATGCACTTTCAGAGGAGAAGTACAAGGACCTCGCTGCTGCTTTTGCTGCGCAGGGATTTACTATCAGCTCAGTTTTATACAGTGATGAGCAGGCTGCTGCAGTAGCAAAAAATTTGCCCGGGTTGGATGCTGTTCTGGTCTGGGTCAATCCCATCGAACAGGGGAGGGACAGGCAGCAACTCGATTTACTCCTTACCGATATCGGGGGTAAAGGCTGTTTTGTTTCCACGCACCCCGAAGTGATATTGAAAATGGGAACCAAAGATGTGCTGTATAAAACAAAGGATATGGACTGGGGAGGCGATACAAAAATGTACAGCAGCTTTGAAGATTTTACAGACCGCTTTCCGGCTTCCCTGAAATCATCAGGAATAAGAGTGTTGAAGCAATACCGGGGCAACGGGGGAAATGGTGTGTTTAAGATCAGTGAGGGCCCATCAGCCAATGAAGTAACTATAGTTCACGCCATAGCAGGGCATGAAGAAAGAAGACTGCCACCCGATGATTTTTTTAAGGAATTCAAAACCTTCTTTTCAAACGAAGGAATGCTGATTGACCA
>JBQTHS010000068.1:0-19651 GCA_052389635.1 Bacteroidota bacterium
AAGTGTTTTGGAACACAACGAACACTAAGAAAACACTAAGAGCACAACGCAAATAGCCTTTAATATTAATAGTCTTTGTGTCCGTTGTGCCTTCTTTGTGTTCGTTGTGATACTTTTTTACTCCCTATTGAGACAGCCTCTTTTTATTTTTTAGGTGTCTTCGAAGGGTTGGAAGACGGGTCCCTGAGTCGTTGTACTTCTCTTAGTCTTTGTGACAACAACCATTCGATCTGGCCGTTCACACTGCGGAATTCATCCGCGGCCCATTTCTCCAGGGCCTTGTAGATCTGGACATCGATCCGTATCACAAATGCTTTTTTGTCGCTCACAGGATGGATAATTGATATTACTGGTACAATGTGCCGGTATTCAGCACCGGTGTAGCCGCTTTTTCGCCGCAAAGCACCACCATCAGGTTACTCACCATGGCCGCTTTTTTCTCTTCGTCGAGGTTCACAATCTGTTTTTTGCTCAACTGCTCCAGCGCCAGTTCCACCATTCCCACGGCTCCTTCCACGATCTTGAAGCGTGCCGCCACGATCGCTGTGGCTTGTTGTCTTCGCAGCATATCACCTGCTATCTCGGGTGCATAAGCCAGGTGAGTGATGCGGGCTTCCATGACCTGTATACCGGCAGCGGATAATCGTTCACTCAATTCCTGCTCGAGCATCTCGATCACTTTCTCTCCCCCGTTTCTTAGTGTGACTGTAGCGTTGCTGTCTTCCATCTCATCATAAGGACAGGTGGTGGCCAGGTGGCGGATGGCTGATTCACTTTGTATTTTCACATACTGTGCATATTCCGCCACTTCAAAGGCAGCTTTATAGGTATCATTCACCTGCCATACGATCACCGCAGCGATCTCAACCGGGTTACCGATCTTATCATTCACTTTCAGCCGGGTCGTTTCAAAGTTATTTTTCCGCAGGGAGATCTTCTGCCGGCCAAAGAAGGGATTGACGAACAAAAGACCATTCTCCTTGACCGTACCTGCGTACTTCCCGAAGAAAGTGCATACATTGGATTGGTTCGGACTGATGACCATCAGCCCTTTCAGTAAAAAAATAGAGAAGAGTAGCAAGCCCAGGCCAGCCCAGAATGAAGTATAGACCTCATCCATTGGACCCACGCCGTTCACCATAAAATAGACACCCACTCCTATACCGGCCAGGGCCAATGTAAGGACCAGGAACCCAGAAACTGGTTTGATGATCTTTTCCATATAGAAAATTGTTTGATATCAATTTGATATCAAAATTATATTATTGCCCGGAACCGCCAAATTTTTTTTTGTAATTTTTTGTTAGCGGCATTTAAGACGGGCAGCCTGTTGCAACCGTTCCCGTGCTTTTAATATCTTTAGTGCATGAAAATCAGGTTGATTCCCATTTTTTTACTCCTGCTTACCAACTCCTTACAGGCGGCGGTGGTAGATACTATTTCTATTCCCAGCCAGGCTATGAACAAAAGCTATAAATGCGTGGTGATAAAGCCGGATAGCTATGAGATCGAAACAGGGAAGAAGAAAACCTACCCGGTTGTTTACCTCCTGCATGGTTATGGAGGCTGGTACAGCAACTGGGTGACCCGTATGCCCCACCTTATTGACTTTGCTGACAAATACCAGTTCATCATCGTTTGCCCGGAAGGAAAAGACAGCTGGTATATTGACAGTCCGGTGGACCCTTCCATGAAATTTGAAACTTATGTAGGCGTGGAAATACCCGAATACATAGATGCACATTACAGCACCATTAAAGACCGTACCGGCCGTGCCATCACCGGCTTCAGTATGGGCGGGCATGGCGGATTGTACCTGGGTTTTCGCCATGCAGATACATTTGGCGCCTGCGGCAGCATGAGCGGCGGGGTCTATCTCCGCCCCTTTCCCAAAAACTGGCAATTGATGAAAAGGCTGGGTGATACCATCAGCAAAGCGGAGAACTGGGAGAAATATTCAGTCATAAATGTGATTGAACAAAGACCCAAAGACTCACTGGCTATCATCATTGACTGCGGCGCCGGTGATTTCTTTTTTGATGTGAACGATGCCCTGCATACAAAAATGGAAGCTCTCAAAATTGCCCATGATTATATTGTCCGCCCCGGCCAGCACGACTGGCCCTACTGGATGAATGCGGTGCAGTACCAGTTTTTATACTTTAGCAATTATTTTGAGAAAACGGCAAAATTGAAGAAATAAAGGGCAGGACGGCTGCGTTTCGGGGGAAACGATGATTATGCCAAGGCCCACCAACCTTTACGCTGTTTTCCTTATTTCATTTGCAATTAACCCACTCACATCCTGCTTCAGGGATTCAAAAAGAACATCTGATATTATACAATCACTGGAAGAAGGCCTTAAAAAATCAGATAAAATCATAAAACAAAAAACTGAAGAAGATCTAAAATCATTAGAAGATAAAACCACCAGGCCTGAAACAAAAGAAAGAGCTGATTACTGGTTTCCTGTAGCAAAAAGAGTAACCGAACTATCTTCTGAAATTAGCGGGGATATTGAAAACCTTAAGGAGTTAAAAAAAATTGATTTTGCTTCTTCAGAAAGATTATACAACCAGATCAGAGAATATACAGATAGTATCCTAAACGCTGAGGCTGAAATTAAACTCAATTTCGAAAAAACCCTATTCTTAACATCAATGTTATCGCAATATCAGGATAAGACCAGTAAGGAGTTTTATAATAAAAACTTCAAGAACTCAGCTTCCTACCTTATTTCACCAACACTTACAAAATTTCAAAATGAAATTTCTATTGCTGCAAATAAGATAACCAAGTTTTGTCTCAACAAAATCGGCATGGTTGATGGACCTGGTTTTTATGAGACTTTCTCAGCTATTATAGGACAAAACAGTACTATATTGAAACCCGGTGAAGTATTAAAGATAGAAGCAGGTATTGGAGCATTCAGTAAATCACAGCAACCAGTAATATTTATTAACGGGAAAAATGTAACCGTTGGCGAAGAAGGTTTTTCATCTTTTAAAATGAAAGTACCTGATAAACCCGGTAAATATAGAGTCCCGGTAAGAATAAAATTCTTTAATACAATTGGAAAGGAAGAAGAGCATTCATACAAAGTCAACTACACCGTCGCCAAACCCTGCGACCAGTAACTAAGGCTTCGGCAGGTTGCCGGTAGAGCCATCCCTCACTTTTATTTTTTTCTTGCCGGAGTTTTTCTTTTCATAATCCAGCACCACCTGGGGCTTCTGCGTGGTCTTGCTGGTAGCCGTATCTGATTTTGCTTTGCCTTTGCTGATGTCAATCGGCCGCAGGTCGTCATCGGCAATCATCTCATCATCCTCTGTCCGCAGTTTGTTCATCACATAATACTCGGTGGCTTCCACCGTCCCTTCACGGGGATCGTAATAGGTCCATTTGCCGTGTTTCATCGCCAGGCCGTCATTTTTTACCACCACCCGGTCTATTTCCTTGGAAGGGTCCTTGAGGTCGTACACAGAAACCGTGTCGAAGGGATTGGCCGGGTCAATGGCCCGCCAGCTCTCTTCCCGCATCAGGCCGCCGTTGTAGGTAAAGTAATACTGTTTGCCATTCAGTTTTCCCCAGCGGTAATTCTCCTGAGCGATCTTCACTCCGTCCAGTGAAAAGCGTTTCCATTCACCTTCCTTCGCATCGTTCTCAAAATAACCCTCTTCTTCATAGCCCCTTTCACCACGCAGGTCAGGCACTTTGATGACCCAGGGGCCCTGCTTCTTCCCGTTCATATCCACCCGGTTCAGTGTATCACCTTTTGGAGTAAGGATAAAATCCTTCCATTGAGCGCTGCCGCTCACAGAAATAAGCAGGAAGAGTAGACCAATCAATCGCATAGTTTAGTAAGTTTGATAATATGGCCCTGAGTCTATACCCATGAGCCATTAGCTCATGCAATTTACTAACGAAAATCTGCTGCTTTTATGTTCCGTCTGTTAAAAATCGCCTTCACCCTTGTATTCCTGCATTTTTGCGTCGTTGTTTTTCCACAACCTGTCCCGCAAGTGCGGGAAGTAAACTCCACTCCCGCCGGTGAACGGATGCAGGGGCTTGACCAGCGCCGCAAACTGCAGGCCCTCTCCCCGCTAAATGATATTAAGTTCCGCAGCATCGGCCCCACCATCATGAGCGGCCGGGTGGTAGATCTCGATGTAAACCCTGACGACCCCACCGAGTTTTACGTTGCCTATGCCACCGGCGGGCTCTGGCATACCACCAACAACGGGCAGAGTTTTGCTCCCATCATGGACAATCTCGACATGCATTTTATTGGTGATATAGCTGTGAACTGGCCCAAGCGAATTATCTGGTTGGGTACAGGTGAGGTAAACAGCAGCCGCTCTTCCTATGCAGGCGTTGGCATTTACAAAAGCAGTGATAACGGTAAGAACTGGCAGTACCTCGGCTTGCCCGAATCGCACCATATCGGCAAGATACAACTGCACCCAACGGATGATAACACGGCATGGGTGGCCGTGCTGGGCCATCTCTATTCCCCCAACAAAGAAAGAGGTGTTTACAAAACAACTGATGGTGGCATTACCTGGAAGCAAACCCTGTATGTGGACGATAATACCGGCTGTGTTGACCTCGACATCAACCCTTCCAATCCATCCGAAGTATATGCCGCCATGTGGTACCGCACCCGCCGTGCCTGGAAATTTGAAGAAAGTGGTAAAAGCAGCGGCATTTATAAAAGCACTGATGGAGGCAAAACATGGACTATGGTTTCCGGTCCGGGCTCCGGTTTTATGACAGGTGATAAGATTGGCCGTATCGGCCTTGCGGTATATCCCAGGAACCCAAATGTTATCTGGGCTATCGTTGATAACAACAATCCCAAACCCGATACCACCAAAAAAAATGATACCCTTTACAAAAAAGCTGATTTCAGGAACATCAGCAAGGAACAGTTTGCTGCGCTGAAAAATAACCTGCTGGATACCTTTCTCCGGAAAAATGGTTTTCCCCGGAAATATACCCCGAAGAATGTAAAAGAGATGGTAGCAAATGACAAAGTGAAACCAACCGCCCTCTGGGATTACTTAGACAGCGATGATGGTTTTCAGAACACCGGCATTTACGGCTGCGAAGTGTATAAAACTGAAGACGGCGGAAAGAGCTGGAAGAAATCGCATGAAAAACCTATTGGCATTTTTAATACCTATGGTTACTACTTTGCCAAAATCTATACATCGCATTACAATCCTGACAAAGTTTACATACTGGGCTTCTATGCACAGCTCTCAACGGACGGTGGCAAGACTTTTAAGACAATGGATAAAGGCAATGTGCATGCCGACCATCATGCCCTGTGGGTGAACCCGAAAAAAGATTCACACCTGATCAATGGCAATGACGGGGGTTGCAATATCACTTATGATGATGGTGAAAACTGGTTCAAAGCCAATATGCCGCCGGTGGGACAGTTCTATGCTATAACTGTTGATGATGCTAAACCGTATAATGTATATGGCGGCCTGCAGGACAATGGCAGCTGGTGGGGACCCTCCACCCACAAAGAAGATATTGGCTGGATTGATAACGGGCAATATGCCTACAGGGGGATTAATGGTGGTGATGGCATGCAGGCCCAGGTGGATACAAGAGATAATTCCACCGTGTATTCCGGTTCGCAGTTTGGTTTTTACAGCCGCTACAATAAAGAAAGAAGAGGCGGTGGTAAATTTTTCCGCCCGCAGCATGAGCTGGGTGAAAAACCTTTGCGCTTCAACTGGCAAACACCCATCTGGCTCAGCAAACACAACCAGGATGTATTGTATTACGGAAGCAACCGGCTCTACCGTTCGCTGAATAAAGGCGATACCATGATTGCGATGAGCAATGATCTAACTAACGGAAGAGTGTCGGGCAATGTTCCTTACGGAACAATAACTACAATTTCCGAATCACCCTTACGTTTTGGATTAGTTTATACAGGTACTGATGATGGCAATATTCACCGTTCTTACGATGGTGGCTATAGCTGGGAGCAACTGAATCAATACGCACCCCTTCCCGCACCCGTAAAAAAAGGAAAGGGACTCCCGGCTCCCGACTCCCGGCTCCAGACTAAGAAACTATGGGTCAGCCGTGTCACTGCCTCTCAATACAATGAAGGCAGGATTTATGTATCTCTCAACGGCTATCGTTTTGACAACTTCGCCCCTTATCTCTATATGAGTGATGATTATGGTATGACATGGAAGCAAATAGGTAAAGAACTTCCGTATGAACCCATCAATGCAGTGAAAGAAGACCCCAGGGACGAAAACATCATCTATGCGGGAACGGACGGCGGGCTATATGTCAGCTTTGACATGGGCAGCAGTTTTATGCTGTGGAACGGCGGCATGCCCAAATCGGTACCGGTACATGACATAGCGATACAGGCAAGGGAAAATGATATCGTACTGGGCACCCACGGCCGCAGCATTTTTGTTGCCAAACTCGAAGACATACAGATGCAGCGCAAAGACCCGGAATGGATAAAGAAGAAAATGGAGAAGGAAAAACACAAACCAGATCCCACTGCCAACGTGGACGACCAGTAAAAAATCACGCAAAGGCGCCAAGGAGCAGAGGGCAAAGTTTTTCTTTGCGCCTTCGTTTTTCACTTCACGGCTTTGCGTGAAAAAAATCAGGCAACCTTTTTCTTTCTCTTTCTGAAAACCAGGAATAGCAGCAGTATCAATACCAGCGCCCCCCCACCAATATAATAATACATCATCATACCCCTGGGCTCCTTGTCCAGGCCATCTTCAATGTTGCGTTCGGTTTCGTCAATATATTTATCAATAAAAGGGAATGAGGCGTTCATATCCTTCACTTCATCAAATTTCTCAAGCGCTTTCTTGTACCGCTGCTCGTCGTAGAGGTCCAGCGCTTCTTCAAAGGTCAGCGAGATGTCGCTCATCTCCGGTCTTAGCTTGCCCTTGCGGATGAATTCCCTGACAATGGTGGTGGGTACAATAAAGTTCATGCCCTGCACTTCGGCCTGCCGCTGGTAATCAATACTGCCAAAAGTGGCCAGCCCTATCACCTCGCCGTACTCATTCATCACCGGGCCGCCGCTGTTGCCATGGGTGATGGAAGCATCGGTCTGCAGCACTTCCCAGCCGTCTTTCATATTCTTCTTGGCGCTGACGAGTCCTCTTGTCAGTGTTGCTTCAGAAATAGATTCTTCGGAAATCAGCGGATGGAAGGTGGCCACCGCCGGGTAACCCAGCACATACACCTGGTCTCCCACCCTCATCTCTTTATCATCTCCCACCCGGATAGTGGGGTATTCATGTTTTTTCGATAGTTTCAGTATCGCCACATCTTTTCCGGGAATGGCCGCACCCTGGGTGACGATAGTGGCAGGGATGATCATCGGTTCTATCTTTCCGCCTTTGCCGGAAATGCCCAGCACCACACTGAACTCTTTATCTATATTGCCCACTTTTAATGTTTGGGAGAAATACCAGCTATTGGCGCTGGTGAGGTCTTTTTTTTCTTCCTCGGTCAGTTTGCGGCCCATGCCCTCCTCCAGGTCTTTTGCATCGGCGTCCATTATTTTCTGAAAAGCCTGCTCGGCAAAACTTTGCTTCGTCGTTTCATCGTTCTCATCCACCACATGGGCATTGGTGATGACATATCCGTCGGGGGTGACAATAAAACCCGAGCCCACCATGGTGGTGTTCAGTTCTTCGGAGAGCTGTTCGGTTCCCTTCATCATGTATTTGTCTATATTCTGGCTGAATGTTTTGATATAAGTTGTCCAAAACAGATTTGTAGTAAATGTTCCGGCCGCTTCGAGATCGGCCCTCACCTGCTGTGCCAGTTGCCCGAGGGCGGCTTCATCTATTACAGGCTTGATGACGGTCACCGTTCCTTTAAAAGTGGCTTGTATCATCACGGTGCCCGGTTTGTTGCGTTCGGCAATTTGCACCGGTGTTAGTTTTTGGGCGGCGGCAGCAAAAACAAAAAAGACGGGGGCAAGGAAGAGAAGCTTTCTCATACTGTTGGTTTATGGTTGTTTAAAATTACAGCATACCCGTAAAAACAGGATACGTAAAAAGGCTATTTCTGCCTGGAAATAAAATAATCCATGGCCAGTTCATACCCTTTCAGCCCCAGGCCCGCTATACTGCCGGCTGCCTTACCGCTTACATGAGACAGTTTCCGGAAATCTTCCCTTGCATGCACATTGGAAATATGTACTTCCAGCACCGGGGTTTTGATGGCGGCAATGGCATCGCCAATGGCGACAGATGTGTGGGTATAGCCGCCGGGATTGAAAATGATACCGTCATGATCAAACCCTACCCGCTGCAGTTCGTTGATAAGCTCGCCTTCCACGTTGCTCTGGAAATAACTGATCTCAATATTGGCATATTTCTTCTGGAGTGTATCAAGAAACTGTTCAAAGGGCTGGTTGCCGTAAATATCCGTTTCTCTTTTACCGAGCAGGTTCAGGTTGGGGCCGTTGATGATGGCGATCTTCATGGCCCGAATATACTACTTCGCTAAGCTACGCAGTACACAGTAATTCAAAAATCCCGGGTCTTTTACAGGGGTTTTGAATGGAGCGCTGTGCAGTGCTGAAGAGGCCCGCTACAGTACAAACGGGTAACTGATGGCTAACTGAAACTGGTCAGCATCCCTCCATCTTTTATACCCAAACCATTTATTTTGCACGGCGGCATTATTAGGTGAAGGGCTGGGATCCTTTGCTTTTATGGAATAGTCGAGCCGGATTACAAAAAAACTCAGGTCAATCCGGAAGCCGGCGCCTACTCCCACAGCAAGGTCTCTTCCCAGGCTGCTGATGGAAAAAACTTCTTCAGGTGGTCTTGTGGGTGAAGATTTCATGTACCAGATATTTCCTATATCGGTAAACAGTGCGCCTTCTACCGGAAGTCCAAATGCTTTTATCAGCGGGAACCGGTATTCAATATTCGCTTCGATATGCACATCACCGTACCGGTCCGGAAAACCGGTAGTGCCAAAATCTTTAACGGAAGCGCCGGGGCCTAATTTTCGGAGCCCCCATGCCCGCATGCTGTTGGGGCCGCCGGCAAAATATTGTCGCAGTAATGGCAGGTTATATCTTCTTCTCTCATTTACCGTTGAATTGAATTCGTACCCGAGGCCGACAAAACTATGCAGCACCAGCGATGATTTATTAAAATTGATCCTACGGGCAAACTCAGCATCCACTTTAATGAAACGGAAGAGGTTGGTGTCGAGGAAATCATTTTTAATCAATCCTGACAGCAGGCCCGAAACCTCCACATTGAGATGGAAGGTATTCACATGCTTATTCCTGCCGCCCTTTACCTGCACACCTCCCATCATGGATGAAATAAAGCCATCGGCAAAAATATTCCGCAGCGACGGGTTTTTCACAAAGATTGAGTCCAGCCTTGGCAGTGATTTGAAAGATGAATACTCAATATTCGGGAATCGAAGGGTCATTAATTTTTTGCCCCACTGAAATTCATATCCCCATGAACCGTTAACCGTGTTCAGATTATACAACTCTCTTCTTTCGATCAGGGATGCATTAAACGCAAGCACGGTACGGAAACTGTTCCGGATATTTTCCGGCAGCCAGTTCATACGGGGAATGGAACGGGGAAAGGCAAATGTATGGTTGATGCTTAACTGCCTTGTTTGTATGAACTTGATATCGGTGGCCGTATCACGGCCGGTTTCCACGCCAAAGCGGATATTGGTGCTGGACAGGTTGGCCGCCCGGGCAAAATTTCTGTTTTGCAAGCCCAGGTTCACTGCAATGCCAAAGAGGTTGCCTGATACAGTATTGTTATTGCGGCTGCCTTCGAGGTTGGCAACAAAAGAGTATTTTCTTGCAGGGGTCAGCCGGATAATAAAATCAGCCGTATCCTGGTCAGTCCGGGGAAGGGGCTCAATACTGGTAAGCCTCCAGGCGCTGAGCGAATTGAACCGGCTGATGGTGCGAAAATAGTTCCGCTGATCATATAAGTCTTTATGGCGCAGAAAAATATTCGGCGGCAGTATCTTTGGCTTGAACATGTTGCGGTAAGAAACGATTCTGATATGGCCAATCATTGTTTCATTTCTGGCAAGCCCCGCCGTATCCAATTGTATGTCCGGGTAAACCGTTACGTTCCCTACATAATATTTTTTCAGTTTGCTGCTGTCGAACCCGGGTTTCAGCCTTATCTCCAGGTCGGCGGTGGGCCTCTCCCTTCTTTCTTTGAGTTTTTGAAGCAGTTCTAATTGCTCCAGCGGGTCGAGGGTGGGCCGCAGCAATTCTATGTCCAGTGTATCCCACAGACCAATCAGCATTTCACGGCCAAACCGCATATAACCGTTGTTGCGGTACAGCAGCACCAGCCTGTCTAATTCTTCTGATATGGCCGTCTTGGCAAAAGGATCTCCTTTTTTTATCAGCCCCGGGCTTTGGGTAGCCAGGCTTTGCAGTTCGGGCTGTTTGATATTGTAAGCAAAGGAGTCAATGCGGACAACTTTTCCCGGCTTCACATCAAAATTCACCGTAGTGCGGAGCTGGTTCTTTTCTGTCGAATCAATAACAGTATTATAAGTGATGGTATCTTTAAAATATCCAAGTGAAGTAAGCAGAGCCCGCATGTAGATGATGGATTTGTCTGCATTTTCACGTTCAAAAGCAGGCGGGTTTTTCATCACACTCCACAGTATCTTCGAGACCGACCTCGATTTCATGCTGTCGTCTAACTGGGCTTTCAGGCGGGAATTGAGGGTGGCCTTCTCTTCGTTTGTAAAGTCGCCGGTAACATTGATATTTGTTTTGTAAACAAAAGGCCTGTTAGCCGGGTAATTTTTTACTACGGTGCAGGAAGAAATAAACCCAATGATAAGACCGGTACAGAACAGTTGCAGGAGCTTCCTGCGCAAGAAGGACTGACCGGTTGACATAAACTGATAATCAGGATGGTATGCTTTCTAAATCAAAGCTCAAATATATCCAAACTTTAGGCCAGAAAAAATTCAGGCAGCAGGAAGGATGCTTCATTGCCGAAGGCCCGAAGATAGTGGCAGAACTGTTGTCGGTTGAAAGAGCCGTGGTAAAAGAGATTTTCGCCTTAAAGGAATGGATAAACGAAAACAGGAGACTGTTAACGAAAACAAACTGCACAGAAATCTCCGTTCAGGAATTAGAAAGGATTTCACAACTCAGCACACCTAACAAGGTGATGGCCATCGTTCAGCAGTTTGACGTTGCCGGAACAGTTACTACGAAGGGGACAATCACTCTGGCATTAGACAGCATTCAGGACCCGGGCAATCTTGGCACCATCATCCGAATAGCTAACTGGTTCGGGGTGCAGCAGGTAGTATGCAGTGATGATTCGGCAGACATATACAATCCCAAAGTGGTGCAGGCTACCATGGGCAGTATTGCGAGGGTGAGGGTTTATTATACCCGTCTCCATCAATGGCTGGCAGAAGAAAAAGATACCCGCATCTATGCAACGGCGCTGGAAGGACAGGATATAAGCGGGATGAAAAAATTGTCCGAAGGAATAATCCTTATCGGCAATGAATCAAAAGGCATCAGCCCGGAGTTGTTGAAATTAACCAATATAAAAATCACTATCCCCAAAAAAGGAAAAGCCGAATCATTGAATGCTGCGGTAGCCACGGGGATTGTGCTGTCGCATCTGTTGTAGATTCGTTCGCCATACAAACAAAATATCTTCATGTAATGACGCTTCGAAAGCCTCCCCTTCGGGGAGGTTTGGAGGGCTTTACCTGAACTGCACCGCCCTCACCGGCTGTATTCTCTTCACTAATAAAGACGGAATCATCAGAACAAGAAAACAAACGACCAGCGTACCGGCACATACGGTTGCCACTTGCCACCAGATAATCTTTACAGCGGCTGTGCTGACATAGTAGGCCTCTTCCTTCAGCCGGATAAAACCGGTGGCCTCCTGCAGCCACAGGATACCCAATGCCAGCAGAGCGCCGATGATGATCCCGGTAAGGGTGATGATGGCTGCATGACTGAGAAAAATTTTCTGCACCGTCCAGTCCGTGGCGCCGAGAGATTTCAATACGCCGATCATTCTTACTCTTTCCAGCACCAGGATCAGGAAACAGGTAATTAGATTAATAAATGCCACTATGGCCATAATGATGATCAGTACAACAGTGTTCTTATCCTGCAGGCTGAGCCAGTCGAATATATTTGGCGAAATACTTTTGGCGCTGAAAGTATTCCAGGCGGGAGGAAAATTGTCCAGCTCATGAATTTCGTCTGCCGCCCTGTCAATATTTTTATAATCATCCAGGAAAACTTCGTAACCGGCCACCTCATCGGCCTGCCATCCGTTCAGCCGCTGAATGAGTTTCATATCGCCGATGGCAAAAGTTTTATCGGATTCTTCTATTCCTGTTTTGTAAATACCCGTCACCGTCAGCTTATCGGGCCGCAAACTGCCATCCGGTTTTATGAAATAAATCAGTATTCTGTCGTTCAGTTTCAGTTTCAGCCGGGAAACTGTAATTGTGGAAAGCATGATCTCACGGCTGTAACTGCTGTCATTGAACCGAATGAACCTTCCTTCCTGTAAAAAAATTTTCAGGTTGCCGAAATCAAAGCTGCTGTCAAATCCTTTTATCAGCACACCTTCAATCTCATCTTTTGTTTTCAGGATGGCATAGCGGGTGGCGTAAGTGTGGATGCTTTTTACACCGGGGTGCTGCCTTATGCTTTCAGCAACGGAATCATTTTTAATGATGGGGGTTTCTTCGGAGATGATGGCTTTGCCGGGCTCATTTTCCAGCACCCGGAAATGGCCGATAAAGCTGAATACCTTGCCGCTCACCGTTTCCTTGAATCCATTGACAAGGGAAAGTGTGATGATCATCACCATCACACTGATAACAGTGGCCACAGCCGACAGCCGTATAATAAACCGGGAAAAGGATTGTTGTCCACCGGATCCTTTGGACTGATTGAACGCAATACGGTTTGCTATAAATCCTGCAACCTTCAATAGTAGTTGTTTGTCTTTTATTGCCTGTGAGAGACAAAAATAAGCCGCCTGAAAGATTTATCCCCTTTTTTGGGTTATTTTAGGCAATATTGTGAACGAATTATTACAGCTATACCGGATGAAAACAGCCTTCACTTTACTTTTTCTTATTTGCCTGTCAGCGGCACAGGCGCAGCTTCCCGATCATATCTATCAACCCAATATCCGTACGGTGAAACTCTATAAGGCAGGAGATATCTACAGCTATCCTGTTATTACACTCAACAGCGCTGACCAGCTGGAGTTGCATTTTGATGATATGGATGCGGGTATGAAATTTTATTATTACAGCTTCCAGCTTTGCAATGCCGACTGGAAACCCGCCAATGTGCAGACCTTTGATTATATCCGCGGCTTCCAGAGCAACCGCATCAGCACTTACCGCAACTCTTCCATCACCGGCATCCGCTACACCCATTACCAGGCCATTTTGCCGGAAAGAAATTCGGCGCCAACCAAAGGAGGCAATTACCTGCTCAAAGTTTTTCTGAATGATGATACCTCGGAATTAGTTTTCACCAAAAGGTTTCTGGTGGTAAACAGCAAAGCAGCGGTGTCAGGGATTGTTACACAACCCTATAATAATAATTATTTTCAAACCCACCAGCGGGTGCAGGCCAATGTAAGCACAGCACAGGGACAGATCAATGCATTCTCACCGCAGGACCTGAAAGTGGTGGTGCTGCAGAACAATGTATGGGCTTCCGCTTCCCTTATTGACCGGCCCACTATTTTCCGCGGCAATTATTATGAATACAGTGATGAAGAGAACACTACTTTTGCCGCCGGCAAGGAATGGCGCTGGATTGACCTGCGCAGCCTGCGCCTGCGCAGTGACAGGATGCAGCGCATTATTGACAATGACAGCAGCAACCGCATTGATGTGCATGTAACGCCGGATGCCGACCGCCGCCAGCAGGTGTATATCTATTACCGCGACCTCAACGGGCTTTATACGGTGGAAAACAGGGACAATGCCAACCCCCTGTGGCAAAGTGATTATGCCTGGGTGCATTTCAGCTTTGTGCCTCGCGGCAACAAAGCTTTTGAAGGCAAGAGCCTCTATCTTTTCGGGGAGCTGACCAATTATGAACTGAGCGATGAATCGAAGATGATATTCAATGAGGAAACAGGGCGGTATGAAAAAGCGCTGTACCTGAAGCAGGGTTATTATAACTACTCTTATGTAACCCTGACGGATAAAAAGAATGTAACTGCCAGTTACGAGAATACCGAGGGCAATTACTGGGGAACTGAGAACAGTTACATGATACTGGTCTATTTCCGTCCTTTCGGCGGCCGGTCCGATGAACTGATTGGCTTTACAAGGATCGGCTCTGTTTTTCAGCGCTGATAAAATAAAAAAAACCTGCGCTGTTTTCACCCCGGCGTAAGTATAAAGTCAAACAATGTAGCCGTAAAAAAACCTCTCTCCCTTTTCTTCAGCACCACATCCCAGTTACCGATATAGCGTAGCAGTTTTGGAACAAGCCATTCCCCGTATTTCGTCATCTGCACTTCCATGTGCACTTCAAAATCATATACACCGGCATCATAGCTCATATCGTAGTTGCGGGCCATCACTTCCATGGTTTTGGTATGGAACCAGGTCACCATGCTGTCAATCACAATGGCATTCTTATCGCTTCCACTTAAATTTTTTTTGGCTTTTACAGAAAATACATAGCAGGATTGCCCTTCGTAATCATCATAGCTGATAGTAAAATCATACAGCTTTGCACGGTCAGGGTCAAAGATGTCAATCTTGTCGCCGATAAAAGGTATGCCCGGTATCTTTTTACCGGGGTTGAAGAAAAGCATTTTTAGCTGCTCTTTGTGTCTGGCTATTCCGCTTTTCGACTTCGGTTTGAAATCAGTCCCCTTCACTATATTGTTTTCCCCGCAAACGGTTCCTTTAGTAAAAAACAAACCAGCATAAAGTTCGGCCGTATAATAATTATAGCTGCCGTCGGCCTCATAAAAATCGCCGCTCTGGTTTTCATCCAGCACCTGCATGCTGCGGCAACCACCTGTTCGCAGTTGTTTTGTTTTGCTTTGCAGCGATGCTTTTATCTTCCCCTTTTTATCCCGGATACGGATATCGTTCCAGGAGGTAAAACCCAGTACCCGCAGGTTGCGGAAAGCCTTGTAGAAAGTAGTGTCTTTCTTCACCCGGTCCATGAAGCGGGCCACATTCAGGTCGCTGCGGATGACCACCTCGGAAAGGCTCACCATTTTAGCTAATCTTTCATTATCCAGCGAATCCTCCTGGCAGAAGGCAGGAACGGATGCAACCAGCAGGGCCGGCGCCATCATCCATCTCAGGTTCATACTGCAAATTACGGAGGAGATGAACTAAAAATTTACCCCTGTAAATGCTGTGAAATCTAAGGGGGAAGCCCTATTTTTATCCGCTAATCAAAACACCTTAATGATGAAAAAGATTCTCTCTGTTTTAGCCGGACTGCTGTTGATGACCGCTGCAAAAGCGCAGGATGCAGAAGGCATGAAAAAGCACTATCTCCGCACTTATGATAATGCCATCCGTTATAACGATATCAGTGTAGCTATCGGCGCCCTGCACGGTTATATAGCCATTGACAGCGGGCTGACCTATAAAGACACCCTGTCCATCCTGTATTTCAATGCCAAATCTTATGTGAGCTCCCTGATACTGGCCGAAGAAGTCTACAAGGCCCAGGCAGGCAATGTGAATGCCATAGCCCGCACGGCCGAATGCTACGATGAGCTGGGTGACCCCAAAACGGCTGTGGGCCTGTACGAGCAGGTAGTGCCCAAGACCAAAAATCCTTATCACATTTATAAAATGGCCGTGGGCCAATACCAACTGAAACGGACACTGGAATGCGAAGCCTCTGCCCGTGCCGTAATGGCCGATACCAGCAGTAAAAAGATAGGTGTGATATTTACTTCTGTGGACGGCAGCCAGCAGGCGGTACCAGTAGATGCCGCCGCCTCCAACCTGATGGGAGTAATGAAGATGGATGCAAAAAATTATGCGGGCGCCAAAGCAGATTTTCAAAAAGCGCTTGCACTGTTTGATAAGTTTGCAGGGGCCAAACAAAACCTTGACATCTGTGACAAGAACCTGAAAGGCGGTGCCAAAGCACCCGCTAAAGGGCCGGCCAAACCAAAATAGAGGGAAATTAAAATTGATAGAAAAAAGAGAAGGCCTGCAGCTTTCTTTTTTTTGGTTTTACAGGAAATGGGTTGTGTAACCCCCGATAGCTATCGGGTGAGACGCAACCAAACAGAAAGGGTATTTCTACCGGCTTCCATCGGACTATCTGCGGCGCGGCTACGACTCAGCTACGGCTGAAGTACGGCCCCGCTACGGCTCAGCAACTTCTTTATATGAAGAAGGCCCCAAGCGGGGCCTTCTCGTTTTGAATATATGATTCTTCAGTTGTGCTTGTAATAATCAGTCTTTCTTTGGCACACTAACAGTTTCCTGCTGTGTTGCCCTTAGTTCCTGTACAGCAGCTTTGCTGGCTTCAACAGGTTTCTTTGATTTTTCCGTTTCTGCCTGTTGGGCGGCTTTGTTGGCAGCCTCAATTTCAGCGGCAGATCTGCTTACCGGTTTTTCTGTTGCCGGTGCTGCAGTTGCAGCTTCCCTTGTTACAGCCCTGCCATCCCAGCTTTGCGAAGTATTAAGCCTTAACTGTGCCGGAACTTCGGGTGTAGTCGCTGTGTTTGTTTCTTTTTTAGTAATAGCAGCTTGCACCGGTTTTGTTTCGGCAGGCTTCTTATCGGTCTTTTTGATATCATCCCCGGCGGATTCGCCGTCATCCTTGATAACCGGAGTTTTATAAGCATCCGGTTTTACCGGCGCATCCATTGATTGTGCAGGGTTGCTTTTTGCAGCCGCAGTTTCGGTGGCCACGGCCCTGCCATTCCATTCCTGCGATGCCGGCAGGCGTAACTGGGCGGGTACTTCGGGGGCCGGGGTTGCCTTTTTGCTGTCAGCACTTACCACAGATGCCGGAGTGATGTTCTTTGCATCAACTGGTTTCATGTCCGCTTTTATGCCCTCATTTCCGGAAGAATTGTTTGACCCTTTCACAGCCGGGGTCTTGTAAGCATCTGTTACCACCTGTGCATTCATAGATTGGGCAGGGTCTCCTGTTTTGATCTGCGGCGGCATCACATTGTTCCTCACCGGCATTTCTGCGGGGGTGGCATTGCCCCAGCTTGCATTCGCAGGAAGCCTGAACTGTTCAGGTACCTGGGGTTTGTCCTTTTCAGCAGGCTTTGTATTCTCATTGATTACCGGCTGGTTGGTTTTTGGTTCTGTTGCAGCAGGTGGCAACGGGTTCGCCGGCGCTTTCAGCATTTCGCTGATAAAAACAGGTGCCTGTTCAGCAATAACAGGTTTTTGATCCGTGGCTGCCGGAACAGCCTGCGTTCTAAATTCCACCGGCTTACCTGCCGTGGCAACAGTAGTATTTACTCCCTTATCGGAAGACAATACAAGCCCGCCTTCGGGTGCTGCGGCGGCCTGTTTTTGCTGCTGCAGCCGTTGCTTCTTTAATGCCTCCTGCTCGGCTTTATACTGGCTGTAAGGCTTGCCATTGATGGTAGGCTGAGCCACCCCGTTCAGCCTGTTTGCTTCTTCTGCTGTCATGACCTTATCGCCTCCGATGGCGGTAGGCATGTTTGAGCTCTGAGCATTACTCATCAATGCAAGACTCATTGAGAAAGCAATCAATATTATGTTCTTTTTCATTTTGAATTATTTAAATATTATCTGTGAAGGAATTGAACTGAGAATGTCTGTAAAAATAAACCACCAGCTATTGTCTGATTTACCCCGGAGTTCTGGAAGGCTTGTATCTGAACTGTACTACCGGCAGTAAGCCTTCTGGCATAATTAACGGCAGAGGTCTGGAATGCGCCTGTAGCAGGATTTGGATTGCTGTCCTGGTTATCAAATCCGCCATTTACATGCACCCTGATCTGACAAAACTGGTCCGGTGCTGTAAAAGGATTCCATCCATACTGGGCGTTTATCTGATACACTCCGTCAACAGGGACAGTATATTCACCTGTAATATTGTTATAGTTTGAACCACCGTCTTCATTCACAATAACGGCCCATTGTGTTATAGGCGTTGATACACCGCTGGGGATACTAAGGACAGCAGTAAACTGCCGCAGTGATATGCCGGCAGACTGACTATAAGTGCCCTGCCAGGTGGCATTACCCACCGCATCGCTGGTTAATACAGCGCCATTGGCTTCGCCAATACCCGTCATCCGAACATTGCCTGAAGAGTGAAAAGCAAGAGCCGCTGCTGAACCAGCCTGAGCCCTTACAGCAGTTCCTGTTTGCGACCGTCCGTGCACACCTGTGCTGGTTGAACTGGACCCGAATGAACCCACTCCATCAACCGAGATCCCCTTTAAGCCCTGACCTGCTTCAGAAAAACCAAATATTGCTGTATGACCTGCAATACCAAACGCAGTACCTGCGGTCCAATTACCCCTCTGTGCATAGATTGAATTATCACCCCAGTTAGGACCGAAGGTTGACAGGTCATTTACGATCGGCCCTGCACTCAGCGCCTTTACTGCAGGGGTAACTAATTCATTATCCTGGTTCACTCTTACAGCTCCCATACCAACATTTATATTTTCCACATCCAGTTTTGCAACCGGGGCTGAAACCCCGATACCCACATTGGCGCCATTACCAAGTACCATACTGTTGCTGGCGCTAACCTGTGCGTTAAACCCTATAGCGGTGGCATTGGTTAAGTTATTGACAGTAACATTGGCAAAGGTTCCTAATGCTGTATTATTTGATCCTACCGTATTTCCGTTTAATGCCGCTGCACCGACAGCCACATTATTACTTCCTGTGCTATTGAATTGAAGCGACTGGGTTCCCAGGGCCGTATTTATATTTCCTGAGCTATTTGTAGATAAAGTGAAATTACCCATCGCAATATTATTGCTGCCGGTTATGTTGGCATTCATTGACGCGGTTCCTACCGCTGTGTTGAAGCCACCCGTTGTATTAACAAACATTGCCTGCACACCCACACCCGTGTTTTGATTACCCGTAGTATTCGAGGGTAATGCATTGAATCCAAGGCCGCTATTGAAATTTCCGGTTGTATTATTTCTCAACGAAAGAGCCCCGAATCCTGTATTGGCGAAGCCATTCGTATTGGCATTCAAGGAAAAATAGCCGAAAGCAGAATTAAAAGTACCGGCAGCCATATTATCTGATGCCAGATAGCCCAAAGAGGTATTGGCTGTAAGCTGGTCAATTTTACCCGCCCGCAGGTTGTTCACCCGGAAGTTAAAAGGAATATTGTCCGTAGTACCTATGAAATTAATACCGTCCACAGTTCCTGCATTGCCGGTTGTGGACCAGAAAAGAGGCGCCAATAAACCGGCAGGATCCTCCCATGTGGCCTGTCCTGTCCCGGGCACTGTTGCCAGTATGCGGTTCGGCGCTTCACCAATACCTGTTAATTGCACACCGCCTAAAGTTCTTAATGCTGTGGTGCCACCGGTAAAATATCCACCGGCGCCGGTACCTGCTGCTGCAT
>JBQTHS010000069.1:0-9197 GCA_052389635.1 Bacteroidota bacterium
TTGCGTTGTGCTCTTAGTGTTTTCTTAGTGTTCGTTGTGTTCCAAAACACTTTTGAGACAGCCTCTTCATCGTTCATTGATCCTGCTTATTATTGCTGCCTGATTACAGGAACATCGGTTGTTTTAATAGCTTTTAATACTTTAGCCGGGGCTTTTTTGGCAATGATCCAGGCAGCCCGGCGGCCAATATTGTTGGTTCCGTATTTGATCCACATATAACCGTCCTCGCCCCAGTCGGTTCCCCATGAGTTTTTCATCAGCCAGGCGCCTTTGTCATCATCCCAGCCTACCAGCACGATGGCATGGTTAGAGGAGGGGCTGGCATAGTTGCTGGGGAATTCATTGAACACTCCGCCGGCATAGTTTTGAAAAAGTGAAGTTACCTGTACACTGGCCGCAATAGGACCATATTTGCACATGGCTTCTTTAATGTCGGCGACCGATGCTATTTTGCCGGGATCTCCGGAAGGGTGAACGACGCCCCAGTCGGTAGCATAATAATTGGTGGGAGGTACGCCGCCTGCACAGGCCTGATCTACCCCCGCATCCGGAATGGCAGTTTCGGTGGCCAGGTTTTTATTCAGGTCCACCATCCACTCCATCACCTTATACGCAAAACCGCCTCCGCAGCTTCCGTCCACGCAGTTCACCGCCTGCTGTTCAGATGCGTTGATAAAAGAGCCGTTTACCTTTTTATAACTTCCCTCGTAGGCGCCTACTGCAGAATAGGCCCAGCAGTTTCCGCATTGCTGATCCCTGATGGGGGTTACATATCCCTGTGTGCGGGCATCGTATTTTTTACTGCCGGCCATGCATCCTATAAATCTTATTTTGATGATTTCTATCGCTGCCGGTGACAGTTTGCGGGCCAGCACATATTGTTTAATGCGGGTATTTTCAGCTTCAGACATTTCCTGTTCGCCGGTAATCTGCGCCAGGCTCTTGTTACTTACTCCGGTAAAACCCACATGGAACTCCAATTTCTGATCGTTGACCTGTTTGCGTTGAGTACTTAGCAGTGTTTTGATTCCCGCGGGGGCATTTTTCTCCCTTGCCACAAATTTTGGGGGAAGGGGATGATTTTTCCCGTTGGCATCTATGAACATGGGATCCTGGGCAATTAACGATGGGGGTAAAATAAACATCGCTGCCAATAGTGCAGATAGTTTGATAATTCTTTTCATAAATTTTAATGTTTATTTGTTGACAAAATGATTTTACTCTGCGAGTATGGTAAAAACTTTTTCTTTATCAGGGGGATCTTTCTTCTTCCAGGGGCGGGTCCGGATGAAATGAAGTTTTGTTTCTCCTTTTTTTGTTGCTGTAAAATAAAATACCTGTGTGTCCGGGCCGTCATCTCTCCCTTCAATATTGTTGACTACTGTCACAGAGTCCAGCGTCATATATCCGGTCCAGGCTGAATCGGCAGGGCTCCATTGGTAGCCGGTGCCCATGGAAGTTGACAGCTTTATGGTAAATGATGTATTTACTTTAACGCTGATGGTGTCGCCCGGCGGGACGTTGCTTTGCTCTTTGGCAGCATTGCAGGACGAAATCAGAAAAATAAGCGATAATAATTTCATCTGATTAATATTATTTTAATCTGCTAATCAGACGGACCTGTTTATTCTCTTAGAGCGGACAGGGATGGGTCAGTAAAGAAGGCAACCTTAATCACCTGCAAGGTAAGGTGATTACCTGCCGGAAAAAATACCAGTTTCAGGTATTTTTTTGCACATGGGCTGTTACCTGATTATTATCAAAAAAGGGGTTGAATCAAAAAAATCAGCACACCGGCTCTTCAGTTCCAATGACCTCATTCAGGAAGTTGGGGAGTATATGGGCATAGGTCCACATGATCTTGTCGGGGTCGTTTAGATGCTCCAGCATGCGGTGGAGTTTATCTTCGCCGTGGTTTTCTATCACTGTTTTCTTTTTTTCTTCTGTCTGCAGGTACATACTCATACCCGGGGCATCCGCTTCGGGGTGAAACTGGGTGCCGATCATGTATTCATTGAAACGGATGCCCATAAGGGCTCTTTCATACGGAACATGCGGACGGCTTTTCTCTATGCAGAGTATTTTGGCGCCCATCCTGTTCAGCAGTGCATGATTGGGCTGGATGACCTGGTAATCCCGGCTGTCCACGGCATAGAAAGGATCCCGGAGGCCATCAAAAACAGGTTCATCATGGCCTGCTTCCAGCATGTGAACTGGGAATACACCAAAGGCTGTTGATTTTCTTTTGGAAATCAAGCCAACATTAAAATAACGGCTGGCCAGCTGGAAGGAGTGGCAGATAAAAAAAATGTATTTCTTCTCACTGTTCGAAGGGTTGGCATTCCATCTTTCCATACTGTCGAGCCAGCGGCACCAGGCAATATCCCAGTCTTCGAACCGTGTTACCAGCGGATCGCCCGGACCACCGGTGGAGATATAAATATCATGGGAAAGACCGGGGAGCTGATTTTTCAGGCGTACATCAAATTCATCCATTTGCATTTGCAGCTCATTGGCTGCCGCCCATTCTTTCAAAATAGTGCGGATGCAGCGCATGCCCTGGTTGGGCTTGCCTTCATAGAGATCGAGGATTGCTACTTTAACCTGCCTTTTTTCTGACCAATTCATTCACAAACTTAATGATTTATTGACGTTTAGTTAAGACAGGCGGTTGACAGATTTACCCACAAATGTGGATTTTATGATTTTGGTTAAGGATAAATACTGTTCTTTGGTCTAATTCTTTTCATAAACTTTTTCTCCTCCCAAAAAAGTTTTGAGCACAACCGTTTGCATAATCTCATCAGCCGCTGTTTTCATCAGGTCTTTATTGAGAATAATAAAGTCTGCAAACTTTCCTTTCTCCAGGCTTCCTTTTTCTCTTTCTTCAAAATTGGACCTGGCGGCCCAGATGGTCATACCGCGGATGGCTTCCTCCCTTGATAAGGCATTCTCCATCTGGTAGCCGCCGTTGGGAAAACCTTTAGCATCTTTTCGTATCACCGCAGCAAAAAATGTTTTAAAAGGGGAGATGTCTTCCACCGGGAAATCAGTTCCAAGTGGTACCCACCCGTTCTGCTGCAGTAATTGGTTATACGCATAGGCGCCTTTCACTCTTTCGCTGCCGAGCCTGTCTCCGGCCCAGTACATATCACTGGTGGCATGGGTGGGCTGCACAGACGGGATGACAGAATTAATTCCAAACAAGTTGAAATCATTTTGATTCACCACCTGTGCATGTTCAATACGCCATCTTAAATCGTTTTTGCCTTTTAAGTATTTAGCATAAATGTTCAGCACCTCCCTGTTGCCACTGTCGCCGATGGCATGGGTACACATCTGCCAGCCTTTATTGCTCATCCAGTTGGCGACAGAATCAAAATGCTGCGCTTTGCTAAGCAGAAAACCGGAATGCCCCGGTTTATCGCTATAGGGTTCCAGCAGGCAGGCGCCCCTTGAACCGAGGGCGCCGTCTCCATATACTTTGAAACTTCTGACATGCAGCCGGTCGGTTTTTATCATCCCATTCTTTTCAGCATAGTCATAATTGGCTTTTTCATCGCTGAGCATAATGTAGAGCCTCATTTTAAGTCCGCCCCTTTCCTGCATTTTCTTTATGGCATCCACATGGGTGTAACCAAGGCCGCAGTCATCAATGGTAGTGAGCCCCACCGCAAAACAATTCTTCTCGGCAGCCTGCAATGCTTTTCTTAATTGCTCTTCGGTTGCCGCGGGGATCTTTGCAGAAACCAGGTCAACTGCATTATCAATCAGCAGGCCGGTGAGTGTGCCTTCCATTTCTTCCACTTCGCCGCCGGTGAGGGTGTCGCCAACTTGTATGCCTGCCAGATCCAATGCTTTTTGATTGGCAACGGCGGCATGACCGTCTATTCTTGTTATTAAAATTGGCCGATCCGGAAATAATTCGTTCAGCTTCTCATTGGTGGGCATTGCTTTTATCTCCCAGTCGTTCTGGTCCCAGCCCCGGCCGGTGATCCAGCCATCCGGGTTTGCAGCTGCGAATGCTTTTACTTTTTCAACCACTTCGTCCCAACTGCCGGTACCTGTAAGGTTCACCCGCTGCAAACTGAGGCCATATCCCACAAAATGGGCATGGGCATCAATAAAACCCGGGTAGATGAATTTGCCGCCAGCGTCGAGCTTTTCTTTTATCTCATAATTTTTTTCAAGTTCTATTTCCGTTCCTGTTGCCAGTATTTTCCCGTCTTTGATCAGCATGGCTTCTGCAGTTGAGAAAGCAGAATCAACGGTGTAGATAGTGGCATTATAAACCAGCAGGTCTGCCTTTTCCTTTCCTTTATCGGAACAGGACAATAAAAAAAGAGCCCATACAAGAAAGGGAATTGTTTTCTTCATAGCGATTGATTAATTCAAAAATTTTTCAGGGTGTTTTTTATTAAAATCGGTTTTATCCTGGAATGCCCTGGCAGCCGCTAAGATAGTGGCTTCATCGTACAGATTTCCAACCAGTGTAATACTGAGGGGTGATCCGTTTTGGTTGAAGCCGATGGGCATACACACAACGGGATGGCCGGTAAGGTTGGTCATGGACAGTTGCCTTCCGGCAAAAGTTGGAACGATCAGCACATCATAGTTCTTCATGAAGTCATTCATCTTTTGGCAAAGCAATGAACGTTGCCGGTTGGCATTTATATACTCAACGGCCGGTATCGTCCTGGCTGCCCTGAAGGAATTGGGCCAAAAATCACGGTCCTGTCTTTCTATCAGGTCATCTTTGTTGTTCCGGGTAAGCTCATCAAAAGCAGCAGCGCTTTCAGCATTTAAAATAATGCTGACAATATTTACCGGGTACATGACAGAGTCGGGAAAATTAACGGGTTTAACATTGGCCCCAAGTGAACGGTACACATCCAGCACTTTTCTTTCAGCCGAATTGGAATCAAGCCGTCTGAAATAATTTTCGGCATAAGCAACACGAAGTGTCGTCCAGTTCACCTTTCCCGTATAATTGAATGAATGCCGGATGGCGCTGGGGTCATTCCCATCTGTTCCATGAATGAAGGCATAAACAATGGCCGCATCTTCAGCGCTCCGGCAGATGGGGCCGATCTTGTCAAGGCTCCAGCAAAGTACCATAGCGCCATGCCGGCTCACCGTTCCGAATGTGGGCCGCAGACCGGTGGCGCCGCAGCGGGTGGAAGGGGATACGATAGAACCCAGCGTTTCTGTGCCAATGGTAAATGGCAACAGTCCCGAAACGGTGGCAGCAGCCGAACCGGCTGATGATCCGCTGGATCCCTGCTTCAGGTTCCAGGGGTTCTTAGTTTCACCCCCAAACCATTTATTGTTATAGGCCAATGCACCCAATGATAATTTGGCGCATAATACAGCGCCGGATTTTTTTAATTGCAGATATACATACGAATCTGTATCAATCAGCTGGTCTTTGTAAGGGGTGGTGCCCCAGGTGGTTTTGTATCCCTTTACTGCAAACAGGTCCTTCAGCCCGTAAGGAATGCCATGCAGGATGCCGCGGTAAATGCCTTGTTTTAATTCATCATCTGCCTGTTTGGCCTGCTGCAGGGCAAGATCTTCTGTAAGGGTAATTACACATTCAAGCGTATCGCCCCATTTTTTTAAACGGGCAATAAAGAATTTGGTCAGCTCAACGGAACTGATTTTTTTCTTTACGATCAGCGCTGCCAATTGCGGGATAGAATAAAAAGCGAGATCGTTTTTGTGGGCAGGCAGTTCGGTTCTGAACGGGATATCCCAGAATATCTTTTCTCTTTTGGTGAATATTTTCATGCCAACGGGTGCAGGATGAAATGCAAAAGGATAGAGAACATCGTTTCTCAGAGATGAATTGTGCATCCCTCTATATAACTGATGATAATATCTCAGGTTGCCGATCATCGAATCCGCCTCTGCTTCTGTAAAGTCAAGATCGTAGAGATTTACGGTGTTACGGACAAGCTGAACGGAATCGGCCCTTGTTTGTGCACAGATGTCCTGCATCAGCAAAGCGACGGTAATCAATAATAAGACTGATTTTTTCATTCAATGAAATTAATGATTGTGTTTTAGAATATCAGACCATTCATCATGTACAATAACAGCCGTGTATTTGTTTGCTGAAGCAGTGAGGTTATTCCTTATAGATCTTCACTTCTTTTTCCCCTGTATTGTTGATATAACCTCTGTACATACCCTGCGTACAGAATGGCATGGCGATATTTCCATCTTTATCAACAGCTATCAGCCCGCCATCGCCGCCCAGGGCAGGCAGCCGCCTCATGACCATTTCGTCGGCAGCATTTTTCAAAGACATTTTCCCAAACTCCATCATATCGCTGATACTTTTGGCCATGACCAGACGAATGAAGTATTCACCCCAGCCGGTGCAACTGATGGCAACAGTAAGGTTGTTGGCATAAGTGCCGGAGCCAATGATCGGGGCATCACCCACCCGGCCGAATTTTTTATTAGTCATACCACCCGTGCTGGTGGCAGCGGCCAGGTTTCCGTACCGGTCAAGGGCCACTGCACCCACTGTTCCATATTTATAATCTTTGTTATCCGTTTGTTTTAGCGAAGACCTTTGGCTGGTATCGGCATGCTTCCGTTGCATGTTCAGGGAATCCTCTTTTTTTGCTTTTTGCAATACTTTCCATCTGTCTTCTGTATAGAACCAGGAAGGGTCAACGATTTCAATACCCTGTTGCCTTGCAAATTTTTCAGCGCCGGCCCCGGTCATCATCACATGCGGGCTTTTCTCCATCACCGCCCTTGCGGCTGTGATGGGATTTTTAATAGTGGTGACCCCGGCCACAGAACCAGCGGCTAGTGTTTTTCCATCCATGATGGCGGCATCCAGTTCATTTTTTCCTTCATTGGTGAATACAGCCCCCTTGCCTGCGTTGAAAAGCGGGTTGTCTTCCATGCTTCGCACTGCTGCTTCTGCCGCATCAAGTGCGGAACCGCTGTTCTTCAAAATACCGTACCCAATTTGCAAAGCCTGGTTCAGCGCATCGTTGTACGCTTTCTCCTTTTCCGGCGTCATCTGGCTTTTCAGAATGGTGCCTGCCCCCCCGTGAACAACCAGTACAAACTTTTCATTGAGTTTTGGGTCAGCGGGCTGGGCAAAAATTTTGTTAAGAAACAACAAACAGAGCAGGCAAAACAGTTTTCTCATAGTGGCAATTTCCTGCAATTTAAGCCTTCTGTTACTCGTAATCCGCATGCGGTCCCCCTCTCCATCATAGAGAGACTAAGGGTGAATTAGAATGATTTAACATTAAGGGAGGTTTACCCTCCCCATTTATGGAGAGGGAAACGGTGAGGTTGGTACTGAATTTGCCTAAAGGATTCTATTGCATACTTTTACAGTGCTCTCCATAGTTCCCCCACAGGCGGGGCACTGTAGTACCATTAAAACCCGGGTCTGAAGCGATTCAAGAAAATATTGAAGTGGTTCTTCCTTACGCTGCTCTTTTTGCTGGTGGGCATCTATATTTTTATCCAGACTCCCTTTGGCCAAAACTGGATTGCCCGGCAGGTGACCAAGCGACTGTCCCGTGACCTGCAGACAAAAGTCAGCATACAGCATGTTGATTTTTCCCTTTTCAACCGGATGCACCTCGAAGGGCTGTTGCTGGAAGATCAGAAAGGCGACACCATTTTATATGCCGGTGATATGAAGGTGCGGATCACCGATTGGTTTTTTTTCAAAAAAGAAGCGGAACTGAAATATGTCGGATTGGAGAATGCCCTAATCAAATTTCAGCGGCCTGATTCTGTATGGCGGCAACAGTTCCTGTTTGATTATTTCTCTTCTTCGTCTTCAAATGACACTACTAAAAAGAAAAAGGCAGGGATAAGATTCAATCTGAAAAAAGTTGAATTGAAGAATGTCACTTTTCTGAAAAAAGATGCCTGGATGGGAGAGAACATGACAGTGCATGTGGGCAGTATGAACATGGATGCGGACAAACTCAGCCTTTCAGGCAACCAGTATGATATCAATGCACTGGTAATAAAAGACCCGCTGGTGGCCATCAGCAACTACTCCCGGCTGAAACCGAAAAAGATACGGACTGCTGAAGATTTGGTGGAAGAAGTAAAAGAAGCCGTTTCATGGAACAAGGGAAAAACAGTGGTGAAGCTTGGCAACCTGAAGATCATTAACGGTACATTTAAAACGGATAAAGGGGAGAACCGTCAGCCATTTGACTATTTTGACGGCAAGCATATTTTGTTTTCGGAGATCAACGGCGAGTGGAGCAATGCCAGCTTTGCCGGCGACACTGTGTTTGCAAAAATGAAGCTATCGGCAAAAGAACGCAGCGGTCTCGAAGTGAAAAGCATGACAGCCGATGCAAAGATGACCCCACAGGGGATGGCATTCAGTAATATGGAGCTGCTCACCAACCGCAGCATAATCAGGAATTATTTTTCCATGTCATATGACGATATGAGTGATTTGGGCAATTTCATCCACAAGGTAAAAATGGCTGCGGTGTTTGATGATTCGCATGTGGACAGCGACGACATCGCTTTTTTTGCCCCGGCCCTTGGAACATGGAAAAAGAAGATCAGCCTGCAGGGAAAAGTAAGAGGAACCGTAGATGATATGGTAGGCAGAGAAATGCTGGTGCAGGCGGGCAACGGCACTTTGCTGAACGGCGACATCTCCATGACAGGGCTGCCCGACATCAACCAGACCTTTATAGATTTTAAAGCCAACGACTTCAGAACAACTTATAGCGATGCGGTCACCATTTTCCCGGTCATGCGCCAGGTGGCATCTCCGGATCTTAGAAAAATCCAGTATGTCAATTTCAAAGGCAACTTCACCGGCTTTATCCGTGACTTTGTAACATTCGGCACAATTCAAACCAACCTGGGCACCATTGTATCAGACCTGAACATGAAACTACCCCGCGGGCAGGACCCCGTTTATTCCGGCAACATTGCTACTGATGATTTCAAACTCGGTGAGTTTCTCGGCGATAAAACAATTGGCGATGTTTCCCTTTCGGCTGCCATAAAAGGGAGAGGCTTCAATGAAAAAAGCCGGAACACCACTATTGATGGTACTATACATTATGCCGATTTCAACGGCTACAGGTATAACAATATTTCAGTGGATGGCCGGCTTGATAAAAAAATGTTTGAAGGCGTTGCTTCTATTAAGGATGATAATGCCGACCTGG
>JBQTHS010000070.1:0-21331 GCA_052389635.1 Bacteroidota bacterium
AGCCGCCGAGGCCGTTTGTTTCCAGGTATTCTGTTTCTGAGGCTTTACTAAAGTCCTGCAGAAAGGATTTATCCTTTTTCAGTTTCATAAATTATTTCTCGCAAAGACGCAAAGGATTTGAAAACAAGGCGCAAAGGCGTCTTTGCTTCTTTGCGTAAACTTTGCGCCTTTGCGTGAAATAAAAAGCTGAATAGCGAACCGAACGATGAACGGAGCGTCGCAACAAAAGTCCAATCAGGGAACTAAAGCTGGCTCAATAATTTCCTTCTTTTCTTTTTTGCTAACACTGATTCTGTTTATCAATTCCGCCACCACTCCTGTCCATCCTGTCTGATGTGATGCACCCACACCTCTTGCCGTATCGCCATGAAAATATTCATAGAATAAAATCAAATCGCTGAAATGCTCATCATGACTGTAAATGGCATGGTCTGCATGGCAGGGGCGATTGCCACCCGCATCCTTTCTGAAAATAGAAACCAAACGATTCACCAGATTATTCGACACATCTTTCAGGCAAACTTTGTTTCCCGAACCTGTCGGCAATTCCACCCTGCAATTGTTGTCATGATACTCACCCAATGTCTGCAAAGCCTGCACCAGCAGGTAATTCATGGGCATCCACACAGGGCCACGCCAGTTACTGTTGCCACCAAATAATGCAGATGTTCCTTCGGCCGGCTGATAATCGAGTCCGAAATTCTGTCCGTCAATATTTACATTATAACCATGCTCATGAATTTTTGAAATAGCCCGGATACCTCCGGGGGATAAAAATTCTTTTTCATTTAGTAATGCTTTCATCAGTTTTTCTAATCTTGCTTTTGGCACCAGCGATAATAAAATATCATCATGCTGACTCAAATCTTCAATCACCAGGTACTGGCCATTATCTTCCCGGTATCGCTGAAACCATTTCAGCCTGCGATGAAACTCAGGAACTTTTTCCAGCAGATCTTTTTTCAGTACCAGCGTTGCAAACAAAGTAGAAAGCCCGACCAGCGAACGAACTTTTAAAGGAATATATCTTCCGTCGGGCATGGAGAGGACGTCATAGAAAAATCCTTCTTCATCATCCCAGCTTCCTGTCCAGTTTTCGCCAATGCGGTTGAGTGATTCGGCGATATAAACAAAATGCTCAAAGAATTTGGTAGTCACATCCTCATACGCCGGGTTATACTGTGCAATCTCCAGGGCCATCTCCAGCATATTCAAACAATACATCGCCATCCAGCTTGTACCATCGGCCTGCTCCAGCACCCCGCCACCGGGTATGGTATTGCTTCGGTCAAACACACCGATATTATCAAGCCCCAAAAATCCACCTTCGAAAACATTATTGCCTTTGCTGTCTTTGCGGTTTACCCACCAGGTGAAATTGATAAGCAGTTTCTGAAACACTCTTTCCAAAAACTCAATATCACTCTTTCCTGTTTTTGCTTTATCATTTTTATACACCTGCAAACAACTCCATGCATGCACAGGAGGGTTTACATCGCCAAAACTCCACTCATAAGCCGGTAACTGACCATTGGGATGCATATACCATTCACGCAAAAACAAAATGAGTTGCTCCTTGGCAAAATGCGGGTCAATCATACTGAGCGGCACACAATGAAAAGCGAGGTCCCATGCCGCATACCAGGGATATTCCCATTTATCTGGCATGGAAATAATATCTTCATTATTTAATGTATGCCATTGATGATTGCGGCCGGTCTTACGTTGTGCAGGAGGGGCCGGTTGTCCTTTATCTCCGTTCAGCCATTTGGGAATATCAATATTAAAATACTGCTTGCTCCAGAGCATACCGGCAAAAGCCTGGCGCTGGATATTGCGCAGGTCTTTATCTTTTGCTTCGGTAATATCAGTATAAAACTCATCCGCTTCTTTTATCCGCTTGTCAAACAACTCATCAAAACTCTCCACAAAAGGATTTTCTGTAATTTCTTTTTTACTCAACCGGAGTTTGATAGTAACAGATGATTGTGCTGCGATATTGAATTCGTAAAACGGGGCGAATTTGGTTCCTTCATTTTTGGCTGAGATAAAATCAAAATCATTATTGATGACGGCTCTGTGAAATGCATCTTTTACAAACGGGGTTTTATTCGGTACGCCATTCAATCTCTCCGTGTTCGTTTCATTTTCAGTAAAAAGAGTACGAACCGGGCGATCAAAGTAAAAATGATATTCACCTGCTTCGTAATGAATTGCTTTCACTTCACCATATCCATTCGGGACTTTCTTTAAATACATCAATGGCTTTTCTGCCGCTAAACCAAAACTCCAGAGATTGCGGAACCATAGGGTTGGCAATGCAGCAATGTATGCCGCATCATTCCCGCGGTTATGAATGGTGACACGAATCAGTAAATCTTCTGCATCCGCTTTAGCATATTCAGTAAAAACATCAAAGTATTTGTTGTTATTGAAAATTCCTGTATCCAGCAGCTCATATTCTTTTTCAAACTTATTCCTGTTGCGGTTGGTATGCACCAAATCCGAATAAGGATATTCCGCCTGAGGATACTTGTACAAATGCTTCATGTAAGCATGCGACGGTGTATTATCCAGATAATAGTACAACTCCTTCACATCCTCACCATGATTGCCTTCGCTGCCCGTCAATCCAAACATCCGCTCCTTCAGTATCGGGTCTTTGCCATTCCACAGTGTAATGGCAAAACAAATGCGTTGCATTTCATCACTTATTCCCGCAATCCCATCCTCGCCCCAGCGGTACACTTTACTCCTTGCATGGTCATGCGGAAAATAATCCCATGCCTCGCCATGCTCGCTGTAATCTTCCCGCACGGTGCCCCATTGGCGTTCGCTGAGGTAGGGCCCCCATTTTTTCCAGCGGGGTTCAATCAATCGTTTTTGTTCTGCATTCATTGTATGATTTTTTTTATGAGCCCGACTGCATTGCTACTATCATCGTCTGTTGCGCCTGCCCGTCCGTAGCTTTAGCGAAGGCGGGTCGCACACTTGTACGTTCTGTTCTCTATTCAACAAAATATATCGCCCCTACGGGGCTCCCTCATCATTTGCATTTTTTATACCCCGGGTTAAAACCCGGGGCTACTAATATTGCGCCCCTCCGTGGCGCCCCACTTACCATTCACTACTCACCACTCACCATTTTATCCATTATCTTCAAACCCCGGGTACAGCGTCATTCCACCATCCACAAACAAAGTAGTTCCATTCACATAATCAGCATCATCACTCGCCAGCCATACGGCGGCTTTGCCGATATCTTCCACCTGTCCCACTCTTTTCTGCGGAATTAATTTCAACAATTGTTGTAAATGCTCTGCCGTATCCCATGCATCATGATTGATCGGCGTGGCAATAGCACCGGGTGCAATTGAATTAATGCGAATCTTCTTCGGCGCATATTCCTGCGCAATAGTTTTCATCATCAGCATCACACCGCCTTTGCTGGCTGCGTAGTTAGCATGTCCCGCCCAGGGAATTACTTCATGTACACTGCTCATGCAGATGATTTTACCGGCAGACTTTGATTTACCATTTATTCCCCTTCTCAAAAATTCCCTGATGGCCTCCCGGGCACAAAGGAATTGGCCGGTAAGATTTACACCGAGCACAAAATTCCACTGGTCGAGTGTCATCTCCGTAAACGGCGCATCCTTCTGCAGGCCTGCATTGTTTACAAGGATATCAACAGTTCCAAATTGTTTAATCACATCAGCAAACATCTGCTTCACTTCTTCTTCTTTGCTTACATCACATTTGTAAATTATAGCAGCGCCGCCCGTGCTGTTAATGTCTCTTGCCACTGCTTCTGCCATTTCTTTTGCACCCGGAACAGGGTAATTAACCACGACAGTTGCACCGGCTTTGGCTAATTCCCTGGAGCAGCCTGCGCCAATACCACTGCTTGCACCGGTTACGATGGCTATCTGTCCTTTTAATTTTTTTTCCATATTTATTTTTTTAATAAAGATTATATACAGGCAACCGGAAGCCCGGTTGCTGTCTGTTTTGATTTAGATTGTCCTTTATCAGGGAGATTTCAAAATCAACAAGAATATTGCTGTAGTTCTGAAATGCTTCATTTGCATTGCGAAAGGGGTTATGATATCTCCCGGTTTCATTTTCAGTGTCACACACACTCATATAATAAAAATGATCAGCGCTCTGCAGTCTTCCCCAGGTATCAAGCGACTTTTTACAGCTGCTGTTCATTACCATATTTTCAATTGCATAAATTTTCTTTAATGTATTGTTCTGCATCGGATTTATGCTCCATACACAGTTCACATCTGATCTGTCTTCCCATGAAATGATTTGGGGTACGCTATAAATGTCTTTCGGATAGTATTCTTCCAGAACATCTGCGGGAGTGGAAAATTGAAACCGGCTATTTGTCAGCACCCTGGCAGGCAACTCATCCAGGAATTCAAATATCCCGCTGTCTGCTTTTTTGTGTATGCCGAATGTCTCATAATCCAGAAAAAGATTTATCACCTCCTCATTTTCAGGATATGAATGAAGCCAGCCGGTGAATTTTTCAGCCGTCAGCGGGTGTTCGGACCAGTTGGGATCGCCAAAGCGAAAAGCAATATCATCAGACAAGGATGTATTCCGCAGCAGCAATTTAAAATCACCGCTTTCAGGAGCAGCGTACAGCTGATTGGGCGAACGACCCTGTAATAACCGTTCAAGACCTTCGCAAAGAAGCCCTTTAAACCCCATGGAGGAGGCCAGCTTTGCCAGATCATTATTATAGATAAGTCCGGTATTTCTGAGAGCAACCACCTCTGTCCTGAATAATTCTTTCACAAGGCCGGCGTGTTTTTTCACCTGCCTGGCAAACTCTTTTTTAGAGTGTAGATAACTCAGCGAATGATAATACGTTTCGCCCAGTATTTCCACACAACCTGTGTCAGTTAATTTTTTAAATGACCGGATTACATCCGGCCTGTATTGCTGCAATAACTCAAGGGTAATACCACTGATGGAAAAACTGATCCGGAAGCTTCCTTTATTTCTGGTGATCAGTCTTTGCAATATGGCGTTGGCCGGCAGATAGCAATTGTCCGAAGCATAATCTGCCGCTTGCTTGATGGCGTCTGCATCTTCATAAGCATGAATGACATCAACATCCGATGGTGAATACCTCTTCAACCGGGATGGTTGGTGTACTTTTAAATAAAGGCAAACAGAAGTCATGATACTTACTTAAACCGGGAAAAACGGTCACTGATAAGCCACAGGACCGTTCCGGTTGTTTATTACTCTCGAAATTTACAACTGCACACAATACTATTTCTGGCAAATCTACAGGGACGGAGAGCCGGGCTCTGTCGTATTCCTTACACAGTACTACTATTTTTCAATTAGTTCCAGGCTACAGGGTTATTCAGTTCAATATGTTTCCGGTTGTAACAAAGCAGGCCGGAACTCCTCAGTTCGTTGAGCAGCATATTCACACTCTGGCGGGATGTGGCGATAAAACCGGCAATATCACTGTGAGTAAGATAATTGTTCAGCACAATTTTATCCCCCATGCGGTTGCCATCAGTGCGGGCCCAGTTTTTTATAAACCTTATCAACCGGTTCTTGGTATCAAGAAAAACCAGGTCGGCATGCCGGTTTTCCAGCCGCTGCAGCTTGCTGTTTACTTTTTTGGCATAGCTAAGCGCCAGGGCCGGGTTTTCTTCCAGTATTCTTTTGAAATCGCTGACATGGAATGAACAAATAATGGTGTTGGCAGTAAGAGCTTCCGCTGACTCGTATTTATTCAGTTCTCCCTCCAGCCCCAGATCGCCAAAAATATCCGGTTGTGTCAGGATATCTTTTATCAGGTCGTTGTCCGGGTCGCTGTTATCACTGATTTTTACTTTGCCTTTTATCAGGAAATGCACTCTTGTGTATCCGCCTTCACCATATCCTATCTGCTCGCCCCTGTAAACGGTTTTGATTCTGGCAGCCTGCGCAGCTTCTTTCAGTTTTGGCTCAGCCAGGAGAGCCAGCATGGAGTGGCTTTTAAGGTAGAAGTATTTCATTTCGTCTGACATGTTTTTGGTTTTAATAGTTAAAAAAATCAGTTTTAGTTCAGTTGGTCTGTCAATGCATCTTCTATCTTGTCAATAATTATTTTTTTCGGGATGAGGCCTGAAGCATGATCAATCAGGTTGCCGTTTTTAAAAAAAAGTAAGGTTGGCAATTCCATTACGCCATATTCATCATCCAGGCCAGGATCTTTTTCCACATCTATCGTAAAGAATTTTACTCTGTCGGTATAAGCGCCGGCCAGCGCTTCGTAGACCGGAGAAATAATCTGACAGACTCCGCTCCACTCTGCTTTAAACTGAACAACTGCCAGCTGATTACTTTCGAGAATTTTTTTCCGGAATTCCTTTTTCGAAATCATTCTGTTCATCTTTTCTAAAAATTTCACTGCGGTCATATAGCCAACAGCCATGCCAGAAATTTTTACCTGATTCCCCCTGTCCATTGAAACCCTTTACAGTTAAGGGTTTCATGATTTTTATAAACTGGTATTCCCGGCATATTGTAACCGGAATTATTCCCACTATTTTGGGAGTCTCCTGAAATATTGGGAGTGCCTTTGGAGATTTTTGGAGCATGTTTTTTTATTGTGATGGCGCTGTTTGTTAAAAAATGTGAATACTGTTTTCTTGTCATTCAGGCGACAGCGGCAAGGCATACCCGAAACTACATTTGTGCAGTGCAATCAAAAGAAAATAAGCTCCTTCACTTAAAAGAAAAATGCAATGAATATTAACTGGGCAACCACAGGAACCTGGGGTCTGAAAATACTGGCAGCGCTGATTATGCTGCAAACCCTGTATTTCAAATTCACCGGTGCTGAAGAATCGGTATATATTTTTTCAACGCTTGGCATGGAACCGTGGGGAAGAATCGGTACCGGTGTGCTGGAACTGGTTGCCTCGGCCCTTATTCTTTTTCCGGGCACTACCGCCATTGGCGCCTTGCTTGGTGCGGGCCTGATGAGCGGCGCTGTATTTTTTCATATCACTAAACTGGGAATAGCGGTTCGTGGCGATGGCGGGCAGCTGTTTATATATGCCATACTGGTGCTTGTATCATGTCTGGTTCTTATCACCATTAAATACAAACAGCTTATCCAAATCTTTAACCAGGTAATCAGAAAATGAAAAAACAACTCCTGAACAGTATACTGATATTTGCTGCGGCTCCTTTTTTGGCCTGCAGCAAGCAAAATGGAACGGATACCACACCCGGAACCGGCATGATAAACTCCAATACTGCTGTACTAAAATATTCCGGTTCATTTATTAACGGCCCTTACGGAACTGTTACAGGCGATGCACAGATTTATCTTGACAGCGGCAGATATACACTGAAACTTCAGGATGTAAATATTTCCAACGGGCCCGACCTGCATGTTTACCTCTCAAAAGAAGTGCAGCCTGTCAATTATATTGACCTTGGCAGGTTGCAGTCTATCAGCGGGAACCATGTATATGCTGTAAGCGGCTCTCCTGACTTTACCCAATATAAATATGCTTTAATTCATTGTCAGCGTTTCAATCATCTTTTTGGCAGTGCAGAACTGCGCTAACTATTTAAACCTGCTTATATGTTACTGAAAAAACCCATAGAAGAAGTTTTTATCCGGCTGTCTGATGCCCTTGACAGGTTGTCTGATAAAGAATATACACAACCCAGCGACATTCTTTTTAATGCCAGCATCGGCCAGCATATCCGGCATATTATTGAATTGTTTCAGTGCCTGGAAAAAGGCTATGATGAAGGCCGGGTGAATTATGAAAAAAGAAAAAGGGATTACCGGATTGAAACCGACAAAAACCTGGCGGCATTTCTGCTCCGGAAAATTTTCCGCAATCTCGGCAAGCCCAACAAACGTCTTTCGCTGGAAGCTGAAGATTATAATGAGACCGTGGAAACAGTCATGATTCCCAGCAATTATTACCGGGAAATCGCTTATAACCTGGAACATACTATCCATCACATGGCGCTGATACGGGTGGGCATCAATGAGGTGTCGGGTATTCGTTTGCCTGGTGAATTTGGAGTGGCTTATTCAACCATTAAATACCGCCAGCAATGTGCACAGTAACGTATATCCCTGTAAAAGAAAAAATACTCATCACCTCCAGCCGTGATGAAAAAAATGCCCGGGAAGAAGCAGTACATCCCTCACTTCAGTTATACAATGAAACCAAACTGGTGTTTCCACGTGATGCAGCGGCGGGGGGTACATGGATTGCCATGAAAGAAAACGGGGATGCGGCTGTGCTGTTGAACGGCGCTTTCTTTAAGCATGCCCCCTCGCCTGCATACAGACAAAGCAGGGGGATTATTTTACTGGATGTATTGTCGGCAGAAAGACCCTCTCTCCGGTTTACCAAAATTGATTTAGGGGGCATTGAGCCCTTTACATTGATCTTGTTTGAATCCGGTTCCTTATTTGAATTCCGGTGGGATGGAAATGAAAAGTATTGCAAGCAGCTGACAGCCGGCCGGCCGCATATCTGGTCGTCAACCACCTTGTATGATGGCTTTGTGATTAAAAAAAGGGAGCACTGGTTTGCAAAATTCCTGAACCGCAACCCCTCTCCAACTCAGCAGGACGTTGTGAACTTTCACCGGTTCAGCGGTGATGGTGATAAACGGAATGACCTGCTGATGCGCAGGGATGATGTATATTCCACAGTGAGTATCACCAGCATCCTGCTTACCCATGAAAGGGGAAGCATGAAGTATCTTGATATCATCCGGGACCGCTTATCCGAAATAAAAATTGAACTGCTGCAACTCCCTGAAGCCGTATGATAAAAAAGATTTTATACCACCCGTTCTTCATAAGATTGTTAAACTGGGAATACTGGCCCTTTCATGTGCTGTACGGGCCGGTGTACCTGTACTGGCTCTGGCTTTGCATCAAATCAAGATCATTTTTCTTTTTTAATACGGCTAACCCTTCCATCACCAATGGCGGTTTCCTGATGGAATCCAAGAAAGCCATCTATGACCTGATACCCCCGGCATATTACCCGCCCACGTTATTTTTTAAAGCAGGCACACCGGCGGAAGAAATCATTTCATCTGTACGGGAAAGAGGGTTCAGGTTCCCGCTGGTGGGAAAACCAGATATCGGGATGAAAGGGCTCTCAGTGAAAAAGCTGGAAACCGGAACAGATGTTCTGGAGTATGCCACAGGCTCAAAAGTTGATTTCCTGGTGCAGGAATTTGTGCCGTACAAAAACGAGGCGGGGATATTTTACTACCGCTGGCCCGGAGAACGAAGAGGACATATTTCAGGTATTGTCAGCAAGGAATTTTTAACGGTCACAGGCGATGGCCTCTCCTCTGTGCTTGACCTGCTGAAAAAAGATAAGCGTTATGTTTTGCAATTGTCCGTTCTGAAAAAAGCGTATGGCGCAGCAATAAATAAAGTGCTGAAAAAGGACGAGCAGTTTTTAATGGTCCCTTATGGCAATCATGTCCGCGGGGCGAAGTTTGTGGATGCCAGCCACCTGATTGATGAACAACTGACGGGTGCTATGGATGAGGTATGCAGTAAGGTGGACGGGTTCTATTACGGAAGAATGGATGTAAGGTATAATACATGGGAAGAACTGCGGGAAGGCAAAAACTTTTCCATTATAGAATTAAACGGAGCCGGCAGCGAACCCACCCATATCTATGACCCCAAACACTCTGTCTTATTTGCGTGGAAAGAAATTATACGGCATTTAAATATTTTGTGGAAGATCAGCCGTATCAATCATAAGCGGTTGAAAAGTCCATATATGAACATGTCAGCAGGACTGCAGATGCTCAGGGCAAACAAGCAATATGTAAAACTGATTGCCGGAAAGGCATCGTAGAGGGTTTGATCAGGATTCCCTTTTTATTCCCAGTTTTTTCATCCGGGCTTCAAGCGTAGTGGGTTTCAGCCCCAATATTTTTGCCGCTCCTTTTTCGCCGCTTACTTTCCAGCTGGTTTTCTTAAGCACTTCAATGATGTGATCTTTTTCCACATCTCCCAGTTTATTTGTACCGGTTCTTTCAGTGGTTACCGGATTAACAGGCACCCATTCTCCATACTCAAGAACAGCGCCGCGGCTGAGTATCATCGCCCGTTCAATAATATTTTCCAGTTCACGGATATTGCCCGGCCAGTCATAAGCCATCAGTTCGTCCATTACTTCCGGGGTGATATCTGAAATCTTCCTGCCGATTTTTCCTTCATGCTTCTGGCAAAAATGTTTTATGAGTAAAGGAATATCTTCCCTTCTGTCCCTGAGGGGCGGGCAAACAACCGGAAATACATTCAGGCGGTAATACAGGTCTTCACGGAATTCTTTCTGCTCAATGGCTTTCTGCAAATTGCGGTTGGTGGCAGCAATCACCCTTACATTTACTCTCATCGTTTTGGGGTTGCCCAGCCGTTCAAACTCGCCTTCCTGCAAAACCCTTAGCAGTTTTGACTGCAGTTCCACCGGCAGCTCACCTATCTCATCCAGGAAAATCGTTCCGCCATCCGCCAGTTCAAAACGGCCAATCTTTTTGTCCATAGCCCCGGTAAAGGCGCCCTTCTCATGACCGAACAGTTCGCTTTCAATAAGATTGGCAGGCAATGTGGCGCAGTTCACTTTTACCAGCGGCTTTTTATTCCGGTTGCTGATATTATGAACAGCCCTTGCCAATAATTCTTTACCGGTCCCTGACTCGCCCAGTATCAAAACAGTGGCGTCAGTAGAAGCCACCTGTTCAATTTGCTGCAATACCTTTTGAAAGATTCTGCTCCGGCTTATTATTTCTTCAAAATTGTGATGGTGTTTTATTTCTTCCTGCAGATACTTATTTTGCGCCATCAATTTTGCCTGTTCCTGCTCCATCAGTATCTTTTCGGTAATATCCACAAACATAGTCCGGGTAAATTGTCCGCCTTTGTCCGGGTTTGACCACCACTGAATCCAGATCGGTTTGCCGTTGTCTTTCCGGCGCAGTTCCAGCACAACCCCGCTGGTATCCACTCCCCGGCCAATGGAGTCAAATGCCTCTTTCAGCCGTCGCTGTGCATCTGGTGTGTCAGGAATAAACGAAAAGCCATAGGTGCCTTCCACCTGATCCGGGGTAATGCCCAGCGTTCGCATAGCAGCCCGGTTGGCTTTTATAAATTTTGAATCCAGCCCTTCATGAACATACGCAATGGGGGCTTCTTCAAACAGATCCCTGAATCTTTCTTCGCTTTCATGAAGAAGCTTCTGCAGTTCAATATTGGCCAGCTTCAGTTGTTCCTCAGCTTTCATTCTCTCCAGTTCGGCGCCTGCCCTGGCCGCAAAAATTCTGAGTATATCGGTTTGATTTGTTTCGGATGTAGCCGCATCAGGATCTAATGCCAGGATATGTCCGAGTATTTCACCGCTTTTTGTACTAAAAATGGGCACCCCCACAGCTGCTTCTATGCCCTGCTCTTTTGGAAAATTTTTCTGCACCCCCTCTGCCTGAAAAAAATCTTTTCCTTTCATAATGATCTCACAGGGCACCCCGGCTGTATCATATTCGATGTTATCAAGTTTTTTCTGGCCATCTACATAGCACAGTGTCCGTAACCTGGTTTTTTCCTCATTCGCACATTCGGTAATGACGCAGTAACGCATGGCCAGGTGTGTGGTCAGCCGCTTTGCCATTTCCAGCAGCAGGTCGTGGCCGGTTAATCCCGAAGTGGCTTCAGAAACTGCGTGCAGCAGGCCTTTTTCATTTAAGGCAGAGGTTTTTGACATAAGTAAAAAGCTTAAACCGGCTGATTATAAAGATAGTCAATCTCCCATGCCAAACAATAGTCGCATGAATACTGTCTTCAATACATCCTGATGCAAAGGAACCGGCCTCCGCAAACAAGGCTGTTTCACATATTTCGGCGGATTATTTTCCCTGCCCTGTAAGTAAAGAGCTTCCTATATTATCCAGCAAAAGTTTACAAACCGGAAATTCTTTTTCAAATGTAACCCTGCTGACAGCCGGCTGCTTACCTGCGTTGTTTCTTTGCCTCAAAAACAATCATGAAAAAAATTCTTCTGATTACAGCAGTAATGGCCGCATTGGGTGTGGCTGGCTGGTACTTTTTCCTAAGAGAACCGCATTTTGAAGCCACCAACGGGTTTCTTGTCAATGTTGATAAAAAAGGGGTCATTATTGATGGCTACGACGCCGTGGCTTATTTCACGGATAATAAAGCAATACAGGGCTCTGCACAATTTAATGCTGCGTTTGAAGGAGCAACCTACTGGTTTGCATCAGCAGAACATGCTGATATGTTTAAAAAGGAGCCCAAAAAGTATGCCCCGCAATACGGTGCATTCTGCGGTTATGCTATGAGCCTCGGCAAACTTCGCCCTGTTGACCCCACCATTTACCAGGTAGAAGATGGCCGTCTCATCCTGCAGCATACACAGGAAGCTTACAGGCTTTTTAATAAAGATCTGGGAGCGAACACGGCAAAAGCAGATAAGCATTGGCCGGATGTGGTGGCAAGTCATGTGGGCAAACCGGTGCAATATGATAAACCGGCCTCGCCTCCTGTTTCGTCAAACTAAGGGTTAAGTGGTGCATTTTTCATTTGTAAAAAGCCCGACAATTGCCGGGCTTTTTTATTGAACACAGGCTTTGTTTGTAAACTGCCGGACAGCCGCCGGTTTATAACAGGTGTTTCTTTGAATTCCAAAAACAAAAAATATGAAATTACTTGTGACAAACCTAAAGCCCGGAAATATATTCAGCAGCCTGGCCCTGCTGCTTTTGCTGGGCATCACTGCCTGTAAGAGCACTCCAAAGCCCCAGGCAGGTAAAGCATTTAATAATGTTGATAAAAGCGGCGTTATTCTCGACGGTTACGACCCGGTTGCCTTTTTTACAGATAACAAACCTGTAAAAGGCAATGAAGAGTTTCAGTACACTTATGATGAGGCCATTTATCATTTTGCTTCACAGGAACACCTTGATTTGTTCAAGAAGAGCCCCGAAAAGTACAAACCGCAGTTTGGCGCCTGGTGTGCCTATGCCGTGTCGCTTGGCCGGGTGGCGCCAATTGATGTGAATACATTTTCCATTGTAAACGGGAGGCTCTTTATTCAGCATAACCAACGGGCGGTAAATGGATGGAACAAAAATGTGCCCGGCAATATTGTTCTTGCCGATAAATACTGGCCGGACGTATCAGGAAAGAAAGGGGCCCAAATAACCACCGATGCAGAGAAGCAGTTTGTGAATAACACCGGTGAAAACGGGGTTATCCTGCAGGGCTATGATGCAGTAGCATATTTCGCCGGCATGAAAGCCGTAAAAGGCGATGCAACATATTTTGCACGACACAATGGCGCCACCTACTGGTTCTCCTCTGAGCAAAACCAGGCAAAATTTAAAGACCACCCGGAAATGTTTGCCCCGCAGTATGGTGCTTTCAGTGCTTATGGCATGAGCCTGGGCAAACTGTTGCCGTCCAATCCTGAAATTTTTGAAGTAGTGGATGGCCGCCTGATATTCCAGGATTCACAGGAAGAGTATGAAGAATTTCACAGAGACCTGGCGGGCAATATAGCAAAAGCCAATACCAACTGGCCGGCACTGGTAAAAAAATATGCGGGCAAAAAAGTGGAATATGATATTGCTGTAACGGCAATATCCCCTTCAAAATAATTTTTTAAACAATAAAACAAAAAACATGAACACATCAAAAATAGCGGCTGTATTTGCAGTCAGCGCCATGATGATAACGGCCACTTCCCTGCGGGCACAGGTATTGGAACAAAAAAATATTTCACTGGAAGGCGCTAAAAAAGTGGCGGCAGATGCTGTAGCGTATGCCAGGGCAAATAATGCTCCCGGTGGATCAATAGCGGTAGTGGACAATGGCGGTAACCTTGTTTATCTCGAAAGGCTAGATAACACCTTTGTTGCATCTGCCGATGTGGCAATACAAAAAGCCCGGACAGCTGCACAGTTTAAAGCCCCCTCCAAAAAACTGGAAGATGCGGTGAACAACGGAAGAAATGCGCTGATAACCGTAGGCAGAACTTTTTTACAGGGCGGTATCCCTATTGTTTATGACGGGCAGGTGATTGGAGCTATTGGCGTAAGCGGCGCCGCCAGTGCAGCGCAGGATGAGGAAATTGCCCTTGCAGGAAGCAAGGCCGGCATTAAAACTCCCTGATGAGGCAACAGGCAGACAACAATAAATGAATAATTTATTAAAAATCCTTTTATGAATAAGATTTATAGCATTGTAAAAATTCAGCTGTTGCTTCTTTTGCTGCTGGTTGGTATCATTGCGTTTGGACAGGAAACAAGACAACTGACAGTTGCCAAACCGCAGGCCATTGCTGATTTAAAGACAATCGGGGGGGCTGCATTGGTAAGCGCCAAATGGTATGTGCAGCCGGCGCATATTCATGAAAAGGATTTCAACCTGCCCGGCCCGCAAAAAGGCGGCGGTGATGCGATGCGCCTTTATCCCACCGGTGCTTCCATAAAAACACATACGCTGCACCCGCAAATAGATGCCGCTGACTTTAATAATGGTTTTACAGAAATTGAACCAACGCAATTAGAAGAAAGACAAGGCGCCGGCCTGTTTTCCTTTGTTTGGTACAAAGCAGAGCTGACCATTCCGGCAACGATCGGGAAGCTGAATACAGCAGGCGCTTCGGCCGTTTTTGAAATTGTGGTAGATGATTACAGCGAAATATGGGTAAACGGAAAACAAACTCAGGGATTCGGGCAGAGCGGAAACGGGGTGATTGCCGGATACAATACAAGAAACCGGGTTGTACTTACCCATAATGCAAAACCAGGCGAAAAATTTTCTGTGGCAATACTGGGTATCAACGGAACGGTGGGCAAACTGCCCGATAATTATATCTGGATAAGAAATGCCGTAGTTGATTTTTATAAAGACGGATTACCCGTTAATCCCGCATGGAAAGATGATGGCAAAGTATATGTCATTGATGAAAAACTCAACAGCATTATAGCCCCCGGAACAAAGATTGAAAAAATAGCAGATGGGTTTTCTTTTACTGAAGGCCCGGTCTGGCATCCGGATGGTTATCTGTTGTTCAGCGACCCGAACACTAATACCATTTACCGCTACAATCCGAAGAATCATAACATAACGGTTTATATGAGTCATAGCGGATACACCGGCGCTGATATCGGCGATTACCGTCAGCCGGGTTCCAATGGCCTGGCGATAGATAAAGAAGGAAGACTGATTGTGGCGCAGCATGGCAACCGGAGGCTGATCCGTCATGAAAGAAAAGGACCTGTTACCATTATATCAGATAAATATGATGGCAAGAAGCTGAACAGCCCTAATGATGTGGTATTGAAATCAGACGGAAATATATACTTCACTGATCCTCCTTATGGACTACCCGGTTTATTCAATGACCCGAAAAAAGAAACGCCGCACCAGGGAGTATATATGGTGAAAGAGGGAAAAACAATTCTGCTCACAACAGATTTGGGGGGACCCAATGGTATAGCCTTTTCTCCGGATGAAAAATACCTGTATGTTGGCAACTGGGATATCCGTGATGTGCATAATACCAAAACAGTCTGGCGCTATGAAGTGCAGGTTGACGGTACCTTGAAAAACGGGAAAGTCTTCTTCGACTGGAATCTGACGGAGGATGATGAAGCCATTGACGGAATTAAAGTTGACAAATCCGGAAACCTGTTTGTATCTGCACCCGGCGGTGTGTGGATTATTACCGCAGGAGGAAAGTTGCTGGGCAAAATTGTTACTCCTGAACGGGCGGCCAACATGGCCTGGGGCGATGATGGAAAATCACTCTACCTGACAACACACTCAAGCCTGCACAAAATAAAAGTTTTGACAGGCGGAAAATTCAGCTGGGAATAAAACAATGAACATGAAGACAGCAATCGTCACGGGGGCTGGCGGCAATCTCGGCCGGGCCGTTGTAAAAAAATTTATTGCTGAAGGATATATTGTTACCGGAAGCGTCATTCCTAACGACCCGGTGAAACCCGGTTTTCCGGCTGATAAATACGAACCGGTAATAGTTGATTTGATGAATGAGGAAGCATCCGGAAAATTTACTGACGATGTGGTCGCCAAATACGGTTCTTTAGATACAGCCGTACTTACAGTGGGGGGGTTTGCCATGGGAAAAATTGCTGAGACCTCTGCTGCTGACATCATGAAGCAGTACAGGTTAAATTTTGAAACAACGTATAATATCGCCCGGCCTGTATTTGTACAAATGATGAGACAAAACAGCGGCCGGATTTTTATCATCGGCTCAAGACCCGGATTGAGTGCGGAATGCGGGAATGGTATGGTGGCCTATGGCCTGACAAAATCGTTAATCGTTCGCCTGGCGGAACTGATGAACCTGGAAGCAAAAGGGAAAAATGTGGCAACCAGCGTGGTGGTGCCGGGCACCATTGATACCCCGCAAAACAGGATGTCCATGCCCGATGCCGATTTCAGTAAGTGGGTGAGGCCGGAAGATATTGCCAATGTGATTTATTATCATAGTTCGGATGAGGCGGCTGTGCCCCGGGAAACAGTGATTAAAATGTATAACAACGCATAGCCATGGATTCCATTCACGGTCTGGCCGGGAAGCTGATTGAGCAGCTCAGGCTTCACCAGTCTTCATCAGCATTTACTGTTGCCATCAGCGGTATTGATGCATCCGGGAAAGGTCTTATTTCAAAATTGCTGCAGCAGGATCTGGAAAACAAGGGCTATAAGGTGGCAAATATAAATATTGACCCATGGCAGCACCCTTTACCGGTAAGACTGCGAAAAGAAAATGCTGCAGAGAATGTGTATAAAAATATTTTTCGCTGGAACGATTTTTTTGAACAATTGGTTTTCCCGTTACAGAAAAACAGGAATATTTATCTTGAAACTACGGGAATACGTTCTCATGCAGATGAGTATTATTCTCTTGTTTATGATTTCTCCGGCGTTGACATCCTGTTAATAGAGGGCATCCTGCTTTTCAAGAAGCAGTATCTTTCATATTACGATTATAGAATCTGGATTGACTGTTCATTTGAAACCGGTTTACAGCGGGCCATCAAAAGAAACATCGAAAAACTGGAAACAGAGAAACTGGTTCGGGATTATCAAACTTTTTATTATGCCGCACAACGGCTGCATTTTGAGCGGGATAACCCGGTGGGGTCTGCTGATCTGATATTCATAAATGATCGTTATAAACTTCTCCAGTCTTAAAAATTTTTACTGGTTTGTAAGCCGGTTTACACTCAAGAACCTGGTTGAGAAATAAGTTTGATAACCATTTTTCAAAAAATTCAGTTATGAATACTCCACAATTAAAAAACAAGAAAATCCTCATCACAGCGGGCCCCACCCGAGAAGCTATTGATCCTGTCCGATACATCAGCAACCATTCATCTGGTAAAATGGGATACGCCATTGCAGAAGAATGCCTGAAACAGGGTGCAGACGTATTTCTTATTACCGGCCCTGTTTGTATGGACTTGAAACATCCGCGGCTCAGGAAAGTAAAAGTAAACACGGCCTCCGAAATGTACCTTGCCTGCTGCCGTTTTTTTGAAGAAACGGATATAGCTGTGTTTTCCGCCGCAGTGGCTGATTATCGTCCGGCAAAAGTGGCGGAGCAAAAAATTAAAAAGAAGGAGTCTTCTTTTACTATTCACCTGGTAAAAAATGTGGATATAGCCTTTGAATTCGGTAAGGCAAAACGGCCGGACCAGCTTTCAGTGGGATTTGCCCTTGAAACAAACGATGAAGCAGCACATGCCATTGGCAAGCTGAAGAAGAAAAATTTTGATATGGTGATACTCAATTCCATGAATGATGTCCGGGCCACCTTTGGTTACGATACCAATAAAATCACCATTATCAAAAGCGATTTTTCCCGGACCGATTATTCCCTGAAAAGTAAAAAAGAAGTGGCTGAAGATATTGTGTATGAAATATCAACCCTGTTGTTTCTGCAGGAAATCAGCCGCCGCGAAGAAAGCCTGGAAGAATATGAAATGATGTACAGGTAATTTGCACACAAATGCGGCAAGTAATCTTAAAATAAAATCATCCGCCAGTTGGCGGATGATCCTGTAAAATTCATTTCGCTTTTTTAATTTATCTTCTCCACCTGCATATAGTTCAGTTCCACAGGAGTTGAGCGGCCAAATATCTTCACCGTCACTTTCAGTTTCTTCTTTTCATCATTCACCTCTTCTATTACTCCGTTAAAATCGTTGAACGGGCCTTCAATGATCTTGATGGTTTCGCCAACAATAAACGGCTCACTCATGCTTACCCCGCCGGTTTCTGCCATTTCATCCATTTTACCCAGCATCTTGTTCACTTCGGCCTTACGCAGGGCTATCGGGTTTTCTTTTCCAAGAAAATGGATGACATTGGTGGTATTCTTGATAATATCCCGGAGGTCGTCGCTCAGTTTGCCCTGGGCAATTTCGATCATCACATAGCCTGGGTAATAGTTTCTTTCCCGCATTACTTTTTTGCCGTTGGCGACTTTGTACACTTTTTCCACCGGCAGGAAAACCTGTTTTACCTGCTCCCATCCGCCACGGGATATTTCCTTATCCAGGTATTCCTTTACTTTTTTTTCTTTGCCACTCACCACCCTCAGCACATACCATTTGGTATCCTGTTGTTGTACGTTTTCGGTATTTGCAGTTACTTCCGTCATTTCAGAAAAGTTGTTTGTAAATAAACTTCAGGCCATTCCCTGCTACAAAGTCCATTGCCAGAACAATAAATGTAATGACTACCGTAGCTGCCAGTACAATCATGGTTGACTGCTGCAACTGGGGCCATGTGGGCCAGCTCACCTTGTCTTTTAGCTCTTTGTAAGAATCCCTGAAATATGATCCAATCTTGTTCATGTTACAAGTTTATTAATTATTCAGCACGGGCAGAGAGATTCGAACTCCCATCAACGGTTTTGGAGACCGCTATTCTGCCATTGAACTATGCCCGTAGAAAGCTAAAAGCTATTAGCGAATAGCTAATAGCCTTTAGTTCATTATGTTGCAAATATAATCATCTTCATTCAGCTTTTGCTAAAAGCTTTTGGCTAATAGCTAAATGCTTACTTCAAAATCTCAGTAACCTGCCCGGCGCCTACTGTACGACCGCCTTCACGAATCGCAAACTTCAAACCTTTCTCCATTGCAATGGGCTGGATGAGTTTTACAGTCAGTGATGTGTTATCACCAGGCATAACCATCTCAGTACCAGCATTCAGTTCAACTTCACCCGTTACATCCGTAGTACGGAAATAGAACTGAGGACGGTATTTCTGAAAGAACGGAGTATGACGTCCGCCTTCTTCTTTGCTCAGTACATACACCTCGCATTTGAATTCAGTATGCGGAGTGATAGAACCGGGTTTGCAAATGACCATACCGCGGCGGATTTGCGTTTTCTCAATACCGCGGAGCAGCAGACCTGCATTATCACCAGCCTCACCTTCATCCAGCAGCTTGCGGAACATTTCCACACCTGTACAGGTAGATGCAAGAGGTTTCTCGATCAGCCCTACGATCTCTACGGGTTCACCTACTTTGATACGGCCCCTTTCGATACGACCGGTGGCAACGGTACCACGACCTGTGATAGAAAATACGTCTTCCACAGACATCAGGAAAGGCTGGTCAACCGGGCGGGGAGGCAGCGGAATGTAAGTATCTACTGCATCCATCAGTTCTTCCACACCTTTCACCCATTTTTCATCACCAGCAAGGGCGCCGGTAGCAGAACCCTGTATAATCGGGGTATTAGCACCGTCAAAACCGTAGAAAGTTAGGAGGTCCCGGATTTCCATTTCCACCAGTTCCAGCAGTTCGGGATCATCCACCAGGTCAACTTTATTCATAAACACCACAATCTTGGGTACACCCACCTGGCGGGCCAGCAGGATGTGTTCTTTTGTTTGCGGCATAGGACCATCTGTAGCAGCCACAACCAGTATAGCGCCGTCCATCTGTGCAGCGCCGGTAATCATATTCTTTACATAATCGGCGTGACCGGGACAGTCAACGTGGGCGTAGTGACGGGCAGCTGTCTGGTACTCGACATGGGCCGTGTTGATAGTGATACCCCTTTCTTTTTCTTCAGGAGCAGCATCAATTTCATCATATTTTTTTGCTTCCGCCATACCCTTCTTTGCAAGAATGGTAGTGATGGCAGCAGTTAAAGTTGTTTTACCGTGGTCAATGTGACCGATGGTACCAACGTTAACGTGGGGTTTGTCCCTTTTGAAGGTCTCTTTAGTTGCCATTGTTATTCTGTTTTTAGGTTGTGTTTACTTGTTTTTATTTATTATGAAGCCGGCTGTATTACTTCTATCGGCTTTGGTTGCATCGCACTCTTGTTCGTTCTGTTCGCATATCGTCAATGTGAATTGTCAATACTAACTTTTCAGCCTGGCTTATTGCCAATTGACCATTGCCCATTCACCTTTTGAGCCGTTAAAGGGAATTGAACCCTTGACCTCTTCCTTACCAAGGAAGTGCTCTACCACTGAGCTACAACGGCTGGTTCAGTCATTGAAATCAGTGGGTCAAATAAGTCAGATTTGTATTGACCTATATGACCAATTTGACTTATTTGACGTGGTCTCATTTCTGAGCGGGAGACCGGGCTCGAACCGGCCACCTGAAGCTTGGAAGGCTACCGCTCTACCAAATGAGCTACTCCCGCTTGTCCGCCGTATCCGTCGGCTGGCGGAGAAGGCGGATATTCCTTTTTAAAGAACTTCATTTATTTAACAGGCCGCCGTCGCTAAAGCTATGGCGGCCGGCCTCTCCTTCGCTGAAGCTATGGAGAGTAAAGTGGGCAAGGATGGATTCGAACCACCGAACTCGTAAGAGGACAGATTTACAGTCTGTTGCCGTTGGCCACTTGGCTACTTGCACATCAAGAGCCACTTGTCGGAATCGAACCAACGACCTACTGATTACAAATCAGTTGCTCTACCAGCTGAGCTAAAGTGGCATTTAAAATGCCCGCCTTGCTCCTTCTGGCCTACGGCCGCTGCCTACGCTAAAAGCTGTGCTTTTAGTTTCGTCAGTTCTCAGGATATTATGGCGGTCGAAGGCCGGCCTCTGTTAAAACTATGGCGGCCAGGCAATAAAGAACTGCCCCATTCTCAGACAAGCTCTTGATTTGGGGAGGCAAAGGTAAGGGAATTTGAATACTGTAAAAATTTTAGAGAGGTAATTTTATACTGAAAATCAGCAGATAAAAAAGCCCCGTTCC
>JBQTHS010000071.1:0-30281 GCA_052389635.1 Bacteroidota bacterium
GGCCGTACTCGCCTTTTAAATAATGGGAATGTTTTTTTTTGGCAACCTGTGGCTGATTTTTTTTTCTGCCAATTTTATAGAATGTTTTTTGGAGGGGGTGGGATAGTAGGCCTCACATACCATACAGGGTTTTTGTTCCGGACTGTCAATCGTAAAATAGAACTCATCGCCTTGTTTGAGGCGGGCCGGAAAATCACAGGGGTTGCCCAGTCTGAAAACATGGGTATAGTTTTTCTTTGTCATTTCATCTGTCCAGTTGGCAACAACAGCATCAGCGCCCGGATTACCTTCCAGTACACTGATGGTATAGTTCATGCAGATGCCCGCTATCTCCAGCCTTCCTTTCATTTTTTGTGCCGAGGAAGATTTGTTTTTGCACTCGCTTGCGGAAAGAAGCAGGCTGGTGAGGGTTATCAGGCAAAGAAAAAGTCGCATAACGAATGGTTTAGAATTTCAGGTGCCGCACCGTCATGCCATCGTTCATCAGTTGTTTGAGGGAATCAACACCGATTTTCAGGTGATTCTCCACGTACTGGGCGGTCACAGCCTTGTCACTTTCTTCTGTTTTTACGCCTTCTGGTATCATCGGCTGGTCGCTTACCAGCAGCAATGCACCGGTGGGTATTTTATTATAGAAACCGACAGTAAAGATGGTGGCGGTTTCCATATCAATGGCATAGGCCCTTATCTTCTGCAGGTATTCTTTGAAAGGTTCATCATGTTCCCATACCCGGCGGTTGGTGGTATATACCGTGCCCGTCCAGTAGTCCACACCAAAATCACGGATAGCGGTGGAAACGGCTTTCTGCAAAGCAAAGGCAGGCAAAGCCGGAACTTCCGCAGGAAAATAGTCGTTGGAGGTACCCTCGCCGCGGATAGCGGCAATGGGCAGAATGAGATCGCCGATCTTGTTTCTTTTCTTCAAGCCCCCGCATTTGCCAAGAAACAAAACTGCTTTGGGCTGGATGGCAGACAGCAGGTCCATAATGGTGGCAGCCGTCGGGCTTCCCATACCGAAGTTAATGATGCTGATATTATCCGCCGTGGCGCATTGCATGGGCTTTCCCTCACCTATGATTTCTGTTTTATTCCATTCGGCAAACATTTTTACGTAATTGCTGAAGTTGGTCAGCAGGATGTACTGGCCAAAACTCTCCAGCGTAGCGCCGGTATAGCGGGGCAGCCAGTTCTGTACTATTTCTTCTTTGGTCTTCATAGCAGCGAATTTAATCAATTACCGGCTACTGCGAAGTTTAGGAGCCTCTTACTTGTTCTGGGTGTTTGTCATGCCGGGGAACGACAACTTCTGCAGACTGTTTGCCACGACAAGGGAAAGGCAACTCCTGTCAAACTATTTGCCATGCGGGGAAATGCAACCCCTTTCAAATTGTTTGTCATGCCGAGGTACGAGGCATCTTATACCTTACTGCTGATTTCATTTTAAAACTTTCTTCGGAGGCCAGCCCTTGCAAACTTCTTCATTCATAAAAGCCCATTTTAGATTCATGGAATCAATCAGCTCAATCTTCTTTTTGCGGCTCCAGCCTTTGATCTCTTTTTCACGCTGGATGGCATTTTTGATATAAGGAAAGTATTCATAGTAAATAAGATTATAGCAGTAATATTTACCGGCAAATGTCTTTGAGTTGCCCCGGTTGTCCCAGTGCTCAGCTAAGCGTTGAGCCAGGTCATTCGTAACACCGGTGTACAGCATATCCCTGTTGGGGTTGGTAACAATGTACACATAGTAGTGGTGCTGTTTGTATATAAACATCTGAAATGAAAGTTTCGTTTTAAGACGCCTCTCCCGATAGCCATCGGGATCGGCGTGACAAGAGTCATTAGGGGGGCAAATTCTTTTTTCATTCAGCGATATCCTAAAGTTACCATAACAGCATTACTTTTGAAACATGGTGACCATCAACTACCCGGAGCCGGATTTCCGCATTAAAAAGGAAGCTGACCGGGAAGTTATTTTTGATACACTCCGTAGAAAATGGGTGGCACTGACACCCGAAGAATGGGTGCGGCAGAACTTCATCCGCTATCTTACCGGCGAGAAAAAATATCCTTCCGCCTTCATTGCAGTTGAAAAAGAGATTCCGCTGGGCGAACTGAAGAAACGGTTTGACATATTGATATATGACAGCAACCACCGGCCGTGGATGATGATTGAATGCAAAGCGGCAGAAGTGCCACTGGATGAAAAAGTACTGGAACAATTGCTGCGATATAATATCAGTGTCCCGGTGCAATTTCTTGTGATTACCAACGGAAGCCATTGCTATGCATGGGAAAAAAAAGTGGGAAAGATGGAACCGCTTGATACAATCCCCGTATTCTATTTTGATAAATAAGCGTTGGGGATGTTCGGCGGAAAGTACTCAATGCCATAAGCCTGTTTCAGTAAAAGAGAAACCGTAGCGGCTACGGTTTTTTCATCCCGGTGCAGCTGCGGCAGCAGGCCCATCATGGCATAGCTGATCGGGTTTACGGATGGAATGAACGTTTCCCATTCATAGCCCCTGCCCCATGTGAGGCCGGCAACAGTGATATGCAGGCCGGCATTTTGTTCCAAAAGAAACCGAAGCATAGCGGCTGACTGGTTGCCGTTCTGGTTTACGGTATGAAAGACGGGTGTCTGCCCGCCGAAACCATTTTCATCTGTTCCTGCTTTTGCATTAATGTCTGCGCCATGCTTTACCAGTACTTTGGCAGAGGCCACATGGTTGAATTCGGCACAGATATGCAGCAGCGATACTTTATACATTGGCGTATAGGCACAGCGGAGGATGTATTCCTGCTGCACAGCCTGCGGGTTATTGGTGAGCAGTCTGTTTAAAGCTTTTGCATCATCCAGCAATACAGCTAAAAGGATTTTATCATCCATTTGCAGCCCTGCATCCGCAAAAGCTTTTACACAATTCTTGAACCGCGGCGACCTTGTGTATTCGCTGGTGAGTTCATAAATAAGCGGCTCGCTATTGTAAGTATCATTCGGATTGACGTCATGCACAAAACAATCCCGGATTCCTTTTACATCGTGGAGTTCGATGGAGGTGATTAATTTTCTCAGATAATCCACTGGCTTTTTAAAACGGAAGTTATGAATCTTTCGAAAATGCCCGGAGTCCGCATACCACAAGGCCGGGCTGTGAGACTCCGGGCGGGGAAAAATCCCACACTTAATGAACCCCCGCCTGACCGGACGGGCAGGGCTGTATACGAGACCCGAACGTACAGTGGTGTGAGAGGCGCACCTCATCACCTACAAGTGATGAGGCCGCCTACTCGATTGTGTGTAGTTATTTCGTCCAGCCAGTTTGTTGAAAAGATTTATAAATACTTTTTAAGCTCTTGTCATTTAATACAGCACTAATTTTTTCTGTAACACCATAAAAACAGCCCCGGCAAGTGTTAAGTTGTATATCGGATTTACGCAGTTCGTCCATTCTTTGTAATTCGGTCAATTTAATATCTTTCCCGTTTCGTTTTAAAAAGTCAAGCCCAATATACCCGTAAGTGGCAATTTCAGGATTCATTGAGTATAACCACTTTGCCAGTTCATTGTATTTGTTTTCTCTTACAAGGGTCAGCATCATTTGACATTTGTCAGGCGGTGCACCTCCTATTCCGCAAAATGTCCCATACGTATAGACTATAAAAGGATAATTAAGTACAATGGATATGTCTAGCTTTCTTTCGCTTTGAGTTAAAAGGTTACTGATTTTAGCTATTTCGTTTCTTTCAAGAATAATTTGATTTCCACCTTGGTTTGAAAGCCTCAAATAAATTAAGTCGTCATGTGATTTGATAATATTAAGATTATATGTACTGCCGACCATTCTTATTTCTATATATTCTTGTGATAGGTCATATTCAATATTTCTTTCAAAATTTGTCTTTTTCTGCAGTCCATAGGGTTCTTTTTCTGTTTGTTGTTGAGTTTGCCAAAAAGTATTTAGTTTTTTGAAATCAATAATGTCCGTTCTTAATATTGAAATTAATTCTTGAAGTTTCCTTTCTACAGGGTCATTGTTAAATTCAAAATTTACTCTTGATGATGTGCCAAATTCACTGTCATTGTGAATTTTGATTTTATAAATTTTCTCTTTGGGATTAAATCCTTTTTTGCTTGGGTCTCTTTTAATGTAGAAGGAAATTCCTTTTTGAGGTCGCCATGCGTAATCTCCCGAAGTGAAGCAGCCATTTTCATTATATAACTTCCACACTTCATTCATTGTACTTTCATTTAATACAATTCCATTATCCACTTTAGCTTGATAAGGAGATTCTACCGAAATTGAACGAACGATTTGATTTTTATCATAAGGGTCAATCTGAAATGTTAATCCTTTTTTATTGTATTGATAATAGGTAACTAATTTCGTTGTAGATATTAAATAATCGTCGCCGAATTGCTTAATAACATCTGAAATATTTGAGGAGTCCAAAACGAGAGAAATCCCTTCAATACCTTTCCCTGGTAATAACAAATTGACTTGTCCAAAAGATGGTACAACCCAAATGACTAAGAAGATTGTTTTTAATATTCGCAGGGTCGTTCTCATAATTACACACAACTCTTAAATATACACGACTTCCTGCACATCTTTGATTTGATAATCAACGATAAACTGTACAAACAAAAAACCCACTCTTCTCAGAATGGGTTTCGAATAAGCAATTGGCTTCGCCCTCCGTAGCTTTAGCGGAGGAGGGTTGGTTTGTTACGGGAAAATACCCAGCTCAGCATAGCTGGTTCCCACTTTATTGATGGCCACCACATAAGCGGCAGTACGCATATCCGGTATCTCCGGGTTTGCTTTCCATACGTTCATTATTTCATGCGTGGCAGTTATCATCGTTTCTTCCAGTCCGCTATAAACAAGGTCCACCTCATCGGGGCCATGCATGATGAACTCCCTTTCATTGTCCCTGACCTTTTTGCCGCTCAGTTCTTCTATCTGTCCGAGTATATGTGCATTCAGGTTTTCAGTAAATCTTTTTTCCAAACGGCCGTAACGGACATGGCTCAGGTTCTTCAGCCACTCAAAATAAGAAACCGTAACACCACCGGCATTCAGGTACATGTCCGGCACCACTAATATTCCTCTTTTGGCAAATATTTCATCAGCTTCCGGCGTCAGCGGGCCATTGGCGGCTTCGCCAACGATCTTTGCTTTTACATTGGGGGCATTGTCTCCGTCGATCACATTTTCCAGTGCGGCAGGGATCAGTATATCGCATTCCAGCTCCAGCGCATCGGTGTTATTGGCAAGGTCGGTGGCGCCGGGAAAGCCCAGGATCGAACCTGTTTTTTTGCGGTGCTCAAACACGGCATCCACATCCAGTCCCTTATCGCTGCGGATGGCGCCTTCGTACTCAGCCAGACCGGTTATTTTGGCTCCTGCATCCTGGAAGAATTTAGCGGAGTGATAACCCACATTGCCCAATCCCTGTACTACAACTCTTTTGCCTTCTACTCCGGTAGTGAGCCCAAGTCTTTTCATGATGTCAGGCATATTACATACTTCCCTTAAACCGAAAAACACTCCCAACCCGGTAGCTTCGCGGCGACCGCGGACACCACCCTGTGTAATTGGTTTGCCGGTCACACAACCGGCCGCATCTATTTCTCCCGGGTGCATGGCTCCGTAGGTATCCAGTATCCAGGCCATTTCCCTTTCACCGGTTCCGTAATCAGGTGCCGGAACATCGGTGCCGGGGCCGATAAAATTTTTCTTGATCAATTCCGCGGTATAACGGCGGGTAATTTTTTCCAGTTCATAAGGAGAATATTTTCTCGGGTTAATCTTGATACCCCCTTTGGCGCCGCCAAACGGCACATTCACAATGGCGCATTTGTAGGTCATCAGTGCGGCGAGGGCCATCACTTCGTCCTGGTTCACTTCTGCGGCAAAGCGGATACCACCTTTGCAGGGAGTTTTGTGATGGGAGTGCTGCACCCGGTAGGCTTCTATCACTTCTATGTCGCCGTTATCTCTTTTTAGCGGAAAACGTATCTGGTACACGGCATTACATTCCTTAATTTGTTCGAGCACCCCTTTGTCCCATTTGGTGTATTTGGCAGCTTTGTCAAAACTTTTTTCAACAGCGCCAAAAAAACTGTAATGTGGATTCGACATGAGTTCTTTTTTTTGTTAGCTATCGTTATTTATTTCAATCGGCAATATGCAATGCGCAATATGCAAAACTTTTCTTAGCGGGAAGGTTATTATTTTTCAGAGTCTTTTGCTTATTGCAAATTCCCTATTGTCTATTTTCTTTCTCCAGCTTACCTATTTTCCTGTCTAGCCTCACCACATACAGCACCAACCCGATGAGGATCGTCAGCATCACGGCCACCACCACATAGATCCTTCCGTTGCTGCGCATGGTATCGGCCATTTCGGCCGGAGGTTGTTGCGCAAACAGCCATGATGTATGCAGCATCAGTACCAGCAAAGCGATTATATTTTTCATCATCTTCATTTGTTACAGCATTGATTTTTCTTTCAGCAGTTTCACCCTGATCTTCAGCGTGGCGATCCATACGCCGAGTAAGGTCCAGCCGATGATGGCGGGATAAAACACCATTCTCATTTCTGCTGATGAATGTTTGAAGTTGAGAGCCGGGTTCCCTTCGCTTCCGCCGGGATGCAGGCTCGGCAGTATTCTTGGCAATATCCAGATGGAGGGAAAGAGCAATGCGTAGGCAAAAATATTATATACTGACCCCACCCTTGCTTTCTTATCCATATCGGAAATTGAATCCCGTAAAATCATGTAGGCGAAATAAACCAGCAATGCAATAGCAGCGCCAATTAATTTTGGTTCCCGTAATATAGTGCTGCCGGAAACACCTTTGTTAGGATCGGCCCATGTATAACTCATCCAGATAGCCCCTGTGGCATAACCCAGTACACCAAACACTATACCTACTGCAGCATATTGCCGGGCGGCGATATCATACTTAAGTTTAAAGGTGCGGAGGTAACGGATGGCGTTCACCACGGATATGGTGAAGAGTATCATCATGGCAAACCACATGCACACATGGAAATAGAGGTTGCGGATAGTTTCTCCCAATTCAGGCAAACGGGGAACATTCATTAAAAGCCCGCCGGTAAATGTGTAAAGCAGCAAGACCACACTTGCTATCTTCCACCAGGACTTGTGCATATAGTTTTTCTCGACTGTCAACGGGGGTCATTAAATCTCCCGCCTCAGGCGGGACGGGTTGGGTGGGCAAAATTAAGGCGATGGGTTTAAACGCTGAATATTTTTTAAGAAACGGTTTTTGCTGTGTTCTGAATACATTATCCGGCTAATCTTTCCACAGAAACGGGAACAGGATAACAGCGAGCAGTACCACCAGTATATCCAATACAACTAATAATAATACGGTGGTGAGGGGAATGGTAAGCAATGGGGCAAAAGCTGCATCGGATAACCGCATCAATAATAATAACTGCGGAATGATGATGGGAAAACCCAGCACGGCCATGATGGCAGCATTCTGCTGCGCTTTGGCAGCGATGGCGGCGAGAAAAGTGAAAACAAGACTAAGGCTCCAGCCACCCAGCAAAACGAGACCGATAAATTGCCCGGCTTTCTGCATCGGGTTGCCAAGAAACAAGGTAAATAATAACAGGCTCAGGAGGCTCATCAGCAGCATCAGCAAAGAGTTGAATAACAATTTGGCGAGTACAAAACTGGCGGGGCTGGCAATGGAGTAATAGTAGAGCATCCGGCCCCTGCTCTCCTGCAAAAAGCTTTTGGCCACCGCATTGATGCAGATAAAGAGCTGAATGACCCAGAACAGGCCGTTCCATACTTTGGCTTCCGGCTCATCCATTGCATTGAACAAAACAAAAATGGTGGCGCCGATGTACAACAGCACACCATAAAAGCTGTACTGCTGCCTTAATTCCAGCAACAGGTCTTTTTTAAACAGGGTCAGTATGTGTTTTACCGGAATGATAACAATTCTTTCTTTGCGAAAATACTCAATCATGTAACTTAGCGCCCGGTTTCTTATTCAATTTATTTTAAACACCTGCAATGAAAAAGATCACCTTGTTTGTTACTGCCGTTACCGCACTGGCTGCTGTCATCAGTTTTGAAGCCTGCCAGTCCTCCAAAGCATCCACTGCCAGCAAGATGCTGAAGTTTAACCTGGAGAACGGCAAAGGCTATGATTATGAGATGACCGTAAACATGGACCAGGAAATTATGGGCCAGCCGATGAAGATGGACATGACCGTATATTATTCCATGGATGTAAGCGAAGACAACGGGACAGTTAAAACCATCAACGCCTCGTATGAACGTTTTAAAATGAATACTGCTGTTGGCGGGATGAACATAGATATTGATACCGATAAACCGATTACAGGCGACACTTCGGATATGAAAACAAACCCCCTGCTGGCAGTAAACAAAGTGTTTGGGGCTATCAAAGGCCAGAAATTCACCATGAAAGTGAACGCAGAAGGAAAGATTACCGATGTAACAGGGTTTGAAAATATGGGTAAGAATATAGCGGAATCCCTGGGCCTTGGTGAGGAGGAAAAAGCCGAAATGATGAAACAATTTGACGGTCAGTTTAATGCAGATGAAATAAAGCAGAACCTGGAGAGGTTCTGGTACATTTTCCCGAACAAGGAAGTAAAAGTTGGAGATACCTGGGATAAAATGACAGAGGTAAGGGGTAAAATGCCTGCAAAGTATAAATCATCTTACAAGGTGACAGAAATTGAAGGCGATATGGTGACCCTGGAGGAGACATCCAAAATAGAAGCAAAAGAAAACGAAATGATAGGCCTGACCGGCGATGTGACCGGCACCATTGTGGTGGACAGCCGCAGCGGGCTGGTGGTTACTGCCGACCAGGACATGGATATGAAAGCCTCTGCACAGGGAATGAGTTTTGATATTAAAGGCAAATCGAGGATAAAGGGGAAGGCCAGGTAGTTAATTAGTTAACTGGTTATCCCGATAACTATCGGGAGGGGATTAGTCAATCAGGCACTAAAAAAGAGCATTCCTCAATCAATTGGAGTCACCCAATACCCAATTAACTAATTAGCCAATTCACTTCTCATCATAACATTTCCTGCACCTCGGCTCATAGGCATCTGTAGCCCCGAGCAATACCTGCCCTTCATCAGCTACTTTTCGGTAGGAATAATTGGCCATGTTACCACAGTTTTGACAGATGGCATGCAGTTTAGTGATATAATCTGCCTTTGCCAGCAAGGCCGGCATCTGTCCGAAGGGGTTGCCGAGATAATCCATATCCAGCCCGGCGACTATTACCCGGATGCCCCGGAAAGCCAGTTCATCACACACATTGGCAATTTCGCTGTCAAAAAACTGTGCCTCATCAATCCCGATAACATCCACATCTCCGGCCATCAGCAGGATTTTCTGCGAATGGTCAACCGGGGTGGACTGAATGGCGGTAGCATCATGGGAAACGATTTTCACTTCATCATACCGGGTGTCAATAGCGGGCTTGAATATCTCCACTTTCAGGTTGGCGATCTTCACCCTTTTCAGGCGGCGGATCAGTTCTTCGGTCTTGCCGCTGAACATGGATCCGCAGATCACTTCAATGCTCCCCCGGCGTTCGCCACTGGTATTGGGTTCAATAAACATTGTTAAGATTTATTTACAGTATTTTGATTGTAGCTTTATTGGCAGGTTGTTTGTAATTTAGGACACGGATTAATTGATTAAACCGGATTGCACGGATTATGAAAAAAGACCGGACAAAAATAACGGCATCAGCGAAATCCTTTTAATCCCCATCATCAGCGATCAAAAATAATATAATGGAACGAATAGAAGCTCTCATCAGCAAATTAAAGCAGCAGTTTGAACAAAATGCCGAACCCGCCCTCATGCTGGGCACCGTTCAGTTGCTGGAGTTCGAACTCACCAAAATGAATTCGGCCAACCGCCAGAGTCTCGGCACCCCCAAAGTGGCCGTAGTGCTCCCTTTTTCCAATGCGCCGGCACATGTGGGGCTTGCGCAGTATGAAAAATATGCACCCAAAGTGGCGGAACAAGCGGTGCAACCTGCTGTTAAGGAAACGAAAGAGACCTTGCTGGTAGATGAGGGCTCTGTTTCGGTAGTGCAGAAGAACGGGCAATTAGACTGGGTATTCGACCCGATGAATGAGATCCCCACCCTTTCTCACCAGGGCAAAGAAAAAGAAGTGAATGAGGTGAATACACAAAGCGAATCACTGAACGATAAACTAAAACAGGGAAAAACAGAATTAGTGGAAGTGCTGAAAGAAACGCCGGTGAAGGATCTACGCAAAGCGATTGGCATCAATGACAGGTTTCTTTTCATCAATGAACTGTTCCGCGGCGATGAAAATATGTATGAACGCTGCATCAAAACCATCAACAGTTTTAACATCTATGCTGAGGCAGAATACTGGATAAGCCGGGAACTGAAGGTGAAAATAGGATGGAACAATGACAGTGCCACAGTGCAGCATTTTGATCAGCTGGTCAAAAGGCGTTTTTCTTCAATATAATTCAATATTTTTTGTGTGGCGCCGGCATTGTTCTTTACAAAACTGCCGGCTGCGGCTGATGCGTTTGCATAGCAACCATCTTCATTCTTCAGCATCCTTTTTATTTTAACTGCCAGCTCATTTTCATTTTGCACCACAGTGGCTCCTGTGCAGTTTACCAAACCAACCGCTTCAATATATTTATGGTAATACGGCCCCACCAGCACAGGCCGGGAGTGAACCGCTGCCTCCAGCACATTATGCACCCCCATATTTTTAAGGCCTCCACCAACATAGGTAATATACCCGTACCGGTACAGTCGGGAAAGCATGCCAAAGTTGTCAATGATCAGGTAGTTACTTTCAATGGCCTGAAGTGGAGAGGCACTTAGCTCAGAGAACAGTACTGCTGAGGGGAAAAATTTCTTAAGATAACCAAGGCGTTTCTCATCTATCTCATGCGGGGTGATGATGAGCTTAAAAGAAACTTCATCCATCTGCCTGAATGCCTTATGAAGCATCTCCTCATCTTCGGGCCAGGTGCTGCCGGCAACCAATGTTTTTGAGGAACCAATAAATTGTTCAATGAAAGGGATGGGTTTAAATTTTTCGGCAATTTCGATCACCCGGTCAAACCGGGTGTCGCCGGATACACTGGTTATATTTCTCAGGCCAATCTCTTCCAGCAGTTTTTTGGAGTTTTCATTTTGTACAAAGAGATGGTCGAACCGGGACAGTATTTTGCGTTGCAGCCCGCCATACCATTTGAAAAACGACATATCTTTTCTGAACAATGCTGAAATAAGCAGCAGGGGTATGTTGCGGTACTTTATCTTCTTGAGATAATAGTACCAGAACTCATATTTCACAAATATCACCAGCGAAGGATGAACGATTTCCAGGAAGCGCCGGGCATTGCGGGGGCCATCCAGCGGCAGGTAAAAAACCCAGTCAGCGCCTTTATAATCTTTCTTTACCTCATAACCCGAAGGGGAGAAAAAGGTGAGTAGTGTTTTGGAATTTGGTATTTGGGATTTGAGTTTTTCTATAACGGGTCTTCCCTGTTCGAACTCGCCGAGAGAGGCACAATGCATCCAGACAATTTTCTCTCCTGCCGGGAGAGCTGCCTGTAGTTTTTCAAATATCCTTTTCCGCCCATGCAACCATTTTTTTGCCTTTGGATTAAACAAAGAAGCGATGCGAGTACCCGCCCGGAAAAACAGTAAGAAAATGTTATAGAGAACTACGGACAATGTGGTGGTGATTATTAGAGAAAGATGTGTGGAATTACTTTATGTTCATAATGTAAAATCAGGGACAACTATAGTTTGCTGTCCCTGATTTTTATGAGTTTAATGAATAATAATCGGTTTTCCAATCCATTTTCCGTTCTCAAATAGCTGGATATAATAAATATCGATTGGCAAATCAGATATATCTATAACAATACTTTTTACAGGTTCGCCCGATTTCCAGTGTTTTTTAATAACTCCAAACTTGTCAACTATTCTAGCGCTGTTGAAAGTGAATCCGTTAATGCCCGTAATTGATATTCTATCATCAGCAGGTACCGGAGAAACGAGGAATTTTTGAATTACCGGGGCAGTTCCACCACAAGTCCATAGTTGATAGTATTGGTCAGATGTGCCGCAACTTGGCGTTACAACCTGTACGCCAATATAAGTATTCAGTCCTGGCCCAAAATTGCCCACTAATTTATACCCATGGTAACTATTCAAGTTTCCGTTTATATACCAATTATATGATAGACCAAAGACGTAAGGTGCAGATGCAATAGCCTCGAAAGGATCACCCTCACAAAAGCCATTTGGAGCCATTAAAGTATAAATTGGAGGCCTATTTCCTACAAAAACAGTTTTCTGCAAGGTGCCATTGCCACAACCTGAAGTAAAGTTGGCTGTAATGGTTATTTCTCCGCTGTTTCCCAGGCTCTGATAAATAAGGGGTTGTTGTGTTAAGTTTAATACATTTCCATTCGCAGCAGCGGTAACAAAATGATTAGGGTTAGGGTTTATTGTCCAATTGACGGTGGCACCTGCCGGTAAATTGACAGAGTAAGATTTAAAGTTACAAAACGCATCAGGCCCTATAATTTCTGTTGATGTACATTGATCCTCACAGGTATTGGGTTGCGGGATATTTTGCATTTCGTTAAATATCCACCTGGCATTCCGTGAAGTAAAATCTGTATGAAACTGATTAAACTCAAAGCCTGTTGTTCCAAAGAATCGTTCCTGTGCAATTATTCTTTGCGGAACGAAGGTACCTGCCGGGCTTGTTACATTTGCCACAAAATTGAAAATATTAGTGCTGTTAAAAGAGCCGGGATTGGCAACATCCAAAGCGCTGATTACAGGCAGAAAAGTAAACCTGTCAATAAACTGGAACCTGAAATCGAATCCAAAAAAGTTTAATGAAATAATATTCCATCCGCCTGCAATTATGGTTTGATTGGTAACCCGTAAGCCTTCCACAGCACCCGGCACACTTTCCCAGGGAATTGGAGTAGAAATATTTGTTGGCTCAAATCTGTGTATATCAATGAAAGTTTTAGAGGTATTAACTACTCCCCAGAATAAGCTGCTTTCCCTTCTCCACCTGAAATAAAGTATTTCGTTGCCCTGCGTATTGCCTTGTAGCCCCTTTGCAGCAAGATTAGTTTTTATTTTGAACCTCGAAACAATACCGGCTGTAAGAATGAACAAAGGCCCGCTGATGCTCCCCTGGGCTTCGCCATTTACCAAAGTAACACCGACAGGGTTGCTGCCAATACCGCACTGGCTGCCCTGACTTGTGGCAATAAACTGATATTGTGGTTGTGGGTCGGTGGGCAAAAATGTCACCATCGGCCGGTAAATGGCTTCCAAAAAATCGTTTTGACGAATTGTACCATTAGCATCTGCTACAGTCAATATTAATTGCTGTTGGGCGGCAGGGCTGTTCAGAAGGCTTACCCCCTGGTCAATAAACTGACCAACTGAGCCAAGCCGGATACCCAGTATTGTACGATTTTGAAGATCTGTAACCAAATGTTGAAAAGCCAGGGGAACATAAGCGCCGTGGTGCGGGCTGTCATGTGTAATTAATAACCGGGTTTGGGTATTAACTCCCCTTTTAGTCATATCAGCCAAAGCATACCTTGCCACAAGCCCGCCCATGCTGATACCCAATATCACATTTTGCTCCGTACCTGTTTTCATTGTATTTACTGTGATGATTACCTGCTCCAGTGTAAGGGCATTCCGGCGAATATCATCTACACCATTGTTCCAGTCTATGAATATTAAATCATAATGACCGATGTCATCGAAGTTGAAATTGACTGTGTTATTATTGAAAAGAATAAGCTCCCATTCTCGTATCAAATCATTCACATCATAATTTGTCATGGCTATTCTATCAGCAACATCATGAATGTCTAATCCCTCCACAACAAGCAAAGGTTTTAATATCTGTCCTGCGGGTGTGTTTACGCTGCGCCTGATATACACCCTGCAACCACTTTGGGTGGCTGAAGCAGGGATGGTAAAATCCGGGTTGGATAAGTCGGCTGGAGTATATCTGTTGGCGCCGCTGGTTACTTCTACCATTACTGCAGTGTAAGTTTCTGCAATATCGCCATTGCTCATTTGCAACTTTATGGCAATTCGGTGATAGCCCGTACTGTCAGTGTAGGTATGGCTTATATCAGTATTTGCCGTCATCAGGTTGTAGCCATTGCCAAAGTTTATCCAGATATTCTGAACCGTAGCACTGGTATTATTGTAAAATAAGGCCGGGTTATACCTGAGAGTGACTGTATTTTTGAAGTATTGCTTAACAGGGTTGACAGCAAGTAATTTTTTATTTATATAGGGATTAGGCGGGCTTTCGGGTTGACCCCCTTCTATAATTAAATTGTCATGTAGCCTGCCATTAACATATATAATCAGCCCCTGGTTGATGGCGTCTTCATTAAACTCATTATAGTTGGCATAGAAAATTGCAAGGCTGTTAGCATGGGCGTTTTGAATATCCTGGTTCAAAGTTTCAATTGAAGGCAGACTAATGGAAACAGGATTGAATTTGGCGGTCAGCAAATCTGCATAAATAAACCTGAACAGGTCAAGGCTGTTTACCGTGTTGCTGTCGGCCAGTATTCCGTTAAAATCATCTTTGTCAACAGCATCTATGCCATAAGGACCAAGGTAGCCTGTACTTAATCTTGTTTTGTCCAATAGGCCAAAAAGATAATCCAGGTCGGCCCTGTAATCATCAGGTTGGGCAATTGCCCTGGTAGCGCTGATGCCGATAAGCGCAATGATGATGATTTTTCTCATAACAGTTGGTTCAAAGATTGATTAAAGCTTGTAATCGAAACGGCCCTGCGTTATACGTACTGGCTCACCAAATCCGCAGTCAATATTGTTAAAGGTAATTTCAAACTCACCAGAAAAAATGCGATTAACCAGGTCGTATCTTGTAATTTTTATATAACCGCTGATATTATTTAGATTACCTCCCCCCCAGCCATTATTAGCATCACAATACCAATTTCCACTTGCAATATTGCTTTTAATGATAACAAAAAATGCTCTGGTTAGTGTACCAATTTGATATGTACCAGTGCTTTTAATTGAATCTGACGTGAGCGACATGCTTACATTAACGCCTCCGTCAATTCTATAGACTCTGACGGTCAAATCTCCGTCTGCATAAGTCGGGTCAATAGTAATCCGGGAGTTAGGGAACCGGCCATCCCATCCTTTTGGCAGCCATACTTTGCCATTGATCAGGCAGCCAAAAGTATTGGCGCCGGTTTGAGTAATAGGGGGCAGTTGATCTTCTTCGTTGCCCGACTTTTTGCAGTTGCCCGCACATAAAACGGCAGAACAAAACAGTAGGGCTAACAGTTTTAAGGGTTTCATTGCTCACGGGTTAAAATAAAATAGTAAGAGAACTACGCTAAATCCGGCTGTTGGCAAAGTCTGGATTAGAAATAATTTTAGCTACATCCATAATAAATGTAAGCAAATTATTTGAATACGGAATACTATTTTTTGTTGGCTGCAAATTTATAAACGGCAGTTAAGGCAGCATAACCTACAGCATCATTTTTAAAACTGTTATTTACAAAATTCCCTGCAATTTGGACTTTCCCAATTTCAAAACCGGTCTGAAGCTGCCAACAAAAACCCGTAACACTGGTATCTCTACTGCTGATAATACCTGCTCCGCCCTGAAGGCCGATAAAAAAAATTTTGGCGGGATAATATCTCATCCCTGCAACAACCGGAATGAATCTATAATTGCCGGCATTAAAAGTTTGATTAAAAAGGGTAACCTCATTTCCAAAAAAGAAATTATATCCTGTTAACACAATGCCCGAAACCCGGTTTGAAAATTTGTACTCAGCTTGCATCTCCGGCCCTGCACCGATATTAAAAGAGGTTAGCAGAACGCCGGGTGTAAGTGAGATTCTGATACCTGCATGAAGTTGAAATCCTTTTGTTTTTTGTGCATCTGCAGCAAAGGCTGTTTTAGTTGTAAATATGAGGATTAAAAAAACTTTTTTCATGGCACTTAATTCAACTGTAATGCTGTTTGTGTTCTATTATTTATATATATCAAGTGAATATTCGCTATAAAGACTTATACGAAACTACCCTTATTTCGCTTTTTTTGCCGCGCAATAAGCAGGTCAAATAAGTCAAAATGGCCATATAGGTTGCCATTGGTGCAGTTAACGACTTTGCAATAAGAAAGAGAAAATGACTAATATGACCTGTATGACTTATTTGACCGATTTTTAAACTTTTCTTATTAAAGACCCTTTGATGCGCCCCATCCAGATGGTTGATACCAAAACCCAGTATCACAAAATAAAACCCGAAGTGGACAAAGCCGTCACGGATGTGATGGAAAGCACGGCCTTCATCAACGGAAAAGCTGTGCAGGAGTTTGCTGCCCATCTTTCCGCTTATCTCAGGGTGAAGCATACGATTCCCTGTGCCAATGGTACGGATGCGCTGCAGATAGCCATGATGGCACTGGGCCTGCAGCCGGGAGACGAGGTCATCACCCCGTCTTTTACCTATATCGCCACTACAGAAGTGATCGCCCTGTTGAAACTGACACCGGTATTCGTGGAAGTGGATGCGAAAACTTTTTGTATGGACCCGGCTTCTTTGGAGAAAGCCATTAGCCCCAGAACAAAAGCCATCGTACCGGTTCATCTCTACGGCCATGCTGCGCCGATGGAGGAGATAATGGCAATCGCAAAGAAACATAACTTGTATGTAATTGAAGATAATGCCCAGGCCATTGGTTGCGATTATAGTTTTTCAGATGGGTCAAAAAAGAAAACCGGTGCTATCGGCCATATCGGCGCCACATCTTTCTATCCATCGAAAAATCTCGGCGCTTTTGGCGATGGCGGGGCCATTTTCACCAACGATGATGAATTGGCAGCAAAAATGAAGATGATCGCCAACCATGGCCAGAGTAAGCAATACTATCATGATGTGGTGGGTTGCAACAGCCGGCTTGATTCTATACAGGCGGCAATACTGGATATCAAACTCAGCCACCTGGATGAATATGCAGCAGCAAGGAGAACTGCAGCTGATTTTTATGATAAGGCATTTGCCGGCCACCCAAAAATTACGACACCGTTCAGGGCCGCTTATTCAGGCCATGTCTTTCATCAATATACTTTGCTGCTGGAAGGGGTGGACAGGGAAGGATTAAAGAAATTCCTGGCGGACAATGGAATTCCTTCTATGATCTATTATCCCGTTCCAGGACATAAGCAAAAAATGTTTGAGAAGTTCAATGTGGCTTCGCAACGGATGCCCGTTACTGACTGGCTGACGGAACGGGTGATCTCTTTGCCCATTCATACGGAGCTGGATGAGGAACAGCTTGGCTTTATCGCTTCAAAAGTTTTAGAATTTATTAATCAATAAAGGTTCCCTCCCTTTCCTTTGGAGGGGGCTGGGAGGAGGTCAAATTATGAAGATAGCAGTAGTTGGCACTGGATACGTTGGTTTGGTAACAGGTACCTGCTTTGCCGAAACAGGCAATGACGTGACCTGTGTGGATATAGACAAAGCAAAAGTCAGTAAACTGAGTAACGGAGAGGTCACTATCTATGAACCGGGTCTTGAGAAACTTTTCCTTCGTAACCTGAAGGAAGACCGGCTCCACTTCACCACGAGTCTTGCAGAAGGTACTAAAGATGCTGTGATTATTTTTCTGGCCCTGCCCACACCTCCCGGAGAGAATGGCTCTGCTGATTTGAAATATATTCTTGGGGTGGCAGATGATTTGGGTAAACTGCTTACAGGATATAAGGTAATCGTTGACAAAAGCACGGTGCCGGTTGGTACTGCTGAAAAAGTACATGCTGCGGTTGCAAAAAACTATAAAGGTGAATTTGATGTGGTGAGCAACCCCGAATTTCTGAGAGAAGGGGTGGCCGTGGAAGATTTCATGAAACCCGACAGGGTGGTGATAGGAACCAGCTCCGAAAGGGCCAAAAAAGTGATGGGTGACCTGTATGCCCCTTTTGTGCGCCAGGGCAACCCCGTAATATATATGGATGAACGCTCCGCTGAGCTCACTAAATATGCCGCCAATTCATTCCTGGCTACCAAGATCTCATTTATGAATGAGATAGCAAGGCTTTGCGAAAAATTAGGGGCCGATGTGGACATGGTGCGCCGGGGTATCGGCAGCGATGAACGTATTGGAAAAAGATTTTTGTTCCCGGGTATCGGCTATGGCGGCAGTTGTTTTCCCAAAGATGTGCAGGCGCTGGTGAAATCATCCGGCGAAGCAGGTTATGATTTTAAAATTCTGAATGCGGTGATGGAGGTGAATGACTCACAGAAGCTGCACCTGGTTCCGGGCATCAAAAAATATTTTAAGGATGATCTGAAAGGGAAACATTTTGCCCTGTGGGGACTGGCCTTCAAGCCCAACACAGATGATATACGGGAGGCCCCGGCCCTGTATATTATTGATGAAATGCTTAGGGCAGGAGCCACCGTGTCGGCATTCGACCCGGAAGCGATGAAAAATGTAAAAAACGAGATCGGAAATAAAATCAGTTATACCGAAAGTCAGTATGATGCGCTGGAAAATGCAGATGCGCTGATCATCGCCACCGAGTGGAATGAGTTCAGAACACCTGATTTCAGTAAAATGGCTTCCACACTGAAAAACAAAGCTATCTTCGACGGCAGGAACCTTTTTGATCTCGCAGCCATGAAAGATCTTGGTTTTTATTATCAGAGTGTGGGCAGGGAGACTGTAAAATAAAATCTATGCAGCATAAACGGGTATTAATAACAGGTGCGGCCGGATTTCTCGGCTCTCATCTTTGTGACAGGTTTATCAAAGAAGGTTACCATGTCACCGGTATGGATAACCTGATAACCGGCGACCTGAATAATATCCAGCATCTTTTCAAACTGCTGCAGTTTGAATTTTATCATCATGATGTTACCAAATTCATCAGTATTCCCGGCCAACTGGATTATATCCTCCATTTTGCCTCACCCGCCAGCCCGATTGATTATTTAAAAATCCCCATACAAACACTGAAAGTGGGGGCAATGGGCACACACAATTGTCTTGGTCTCGCCAAAGCGAAAAACGCCAGGATATTGGTTGCATCAACAAGTGAAGTATATGGCGACCCGCTGGTGCACCCGCAAACCGAGGAATACTGGGGCAATGTAAACCCGGTGGGTCCAAGAGGGGTGTATGATGAGGCTAAAAGATATATGGAGTCCATTACTATGGCGTATCATACATTTCATGGAGTGGATACAAGGATCGTAAGGATATTTAATACCTACGGACCAAGGATGCGGCTGAATGACGGCCGGGCATTGCCTGCATTTATCGGGCAAGCCCTGCGGAACGAAGACCTGACTGTGTTTGGTGACGGATCACAGACAAGAAGTTTTTGCTATGTGGACGATTTGATTGAAGGTATTTACCGTTTGTTGCTAAGCGACTACGATATGCCGGTTAATATTGGAAACCCCAATGAGATTTCTTTAAAGGACTTTGCAGAGGAAGTGCTGGCACTCACGGGCAAAAAGCTGAAGATTATTTACAAACCTTTGCCCGCGGACGACCCTAAACAACGGCAACCGGACATCAGTAAGGCAAAAGCCATTTTAGGCTGGGAGCCCAAAGTGAAACGAAGCGAAGGATTGAAGATAACCTATGAGTATTTTAAATCCCTGCCGGAAACAGAGTGGAACAAACAACCGAAAGAATTCGTAAGCCAGAAATAAAACAAATGCATGTACCAGGAATTAGTTGACAGGAAAGCAAAATTGGCTGTATTAGGATTGGGTTATGTTGGCCTGCCAATTGCGCTGGAGTTTGCCCGCAAAATTTCAGTCATTGGGTTCGACATCAACCCCAAACGGGTGGAGATGATGAAGAAGGGGATTGATCCGAGCAATGAACTGAAAAAAGAGGCTTTTGAGGGTTGTGATATTGTTTTTACTGACAGCCTGGATGTATTGCGGGAAGCGAAGTTCTTTATCGTAGCGGTACCCACACCGGTGGACGAACATAATGTGCCTGAACTTACACCGGTAAAGAAAGCATCGGAGACGGTGGGCAGGGTGATCAAGAAGGGGGATTATGTGGTGTTTGAATCAACCGTATATCCCGGCTGTACGGAGGAAGATTGTTTGCCCATCATAGAAAAACTGTCAGAGCTTAAAAATGGTACTGACTTCAAACTCGGATATTCTCCCGAGCGAATCAACCCCGGTGATAAAAACCATACGCTGTCCTCTATTATAAAAGTTGTTTCAGGCTGCGATGCAGCGTCGCTGGAAGAAATTGCAAAGACGTATGAGATGGTGGTAAAAGCCGGTGTGCACCGGGCCTCTTCCATTAAAGTGGCAGAAGCAGCCAAGATTATTGAGAACACACAACGGGACCTGAACATTGCCCTGATGAATGAGCTGTCCATCATTTTCAATATGATGAACATTAACACCTATGAGGTGCTGGAAGCGGCCGGAACCAAATGGAATTTTTTAAAATTTCACCCGGGACTGGTTGGCGGCCATTGCATAGGTGTGGACCCGTATTATCTTACTTACAAAGCCAATAAACTGGGCTACGATGCGGAAGTGATACTTGCGGGACGCAATATCAATGATAATATGGCGAAATATGTGGCTAAAACCGTCATTCAGCACATCATTAAAAACACGGATGATGTAAAAAAAGCAAAAGTGCTGGTGAAAGGGACCACCTTCAAGGAAAATGTAAGCGACATACGCAATTCCAAAGTAGCTGATGTGGTGAAGGCGCTGAAATCCTATTATGTGAATGTGGATGTGGAAGACCCGCATGCCGATTCAGAGGAACTGAGACATGAATATGGCTTTGGCCTGGCGGAAAAAACGGGGAATGATTATGATGCGGTGATAGTGGCCGTGCCGCATAATGATTACAGGGAACTGAATGATGAATATTTTTCCGGTATTACTAAAACTCATGGCCTGGTGGTTGACCTGAAAGGGATGTACCGGAATAAAATTAATAACAGGCCCTACTGGAGTTTATAATATATGCCATTTACAACAACTGATATACCCGGCGTACTGCTCTTTGAACCCCATGTGTTTGAGGATAACCGCGGCTGGTTTTTTGAATCTTACAATGAGCATGTATTTAAAGAACAGGGCCTCGATATCCGCTGGGTGCAGGACAACCACTCCTCCTCTTTGTATGGAGTAATCCGGGGACTGCATTACCAGTTGCCCCCCTTTGCGCAAAACAAACTGGTACGGGTGCTCCGGGGAAAAATACTGGATGTGGTGGTGGATATCAGAAAAGACTCGCCAACCTTCGGCAAAAGCTGGAGCAAAGTCTTATCGGCCAAAAAAAGACAGCAGCTCTTTATACCGGCAGGGTTTGCCCATGGCTTTTCAGTACTCAGTGAGAAAGCCGAGCTATTTTATAAATGTGATGCCTTTTATAATAAAGAAAGCGAGGCCGGGATTATTTACAATGACGCCGAACTGAATATTGACTGGAGGATCCCTGAAAAAAATGCAATTGTTTCGGAAAAGGACAAACAACTGCCCGGTTTTGCGCAGTGTGGTAACGGCTTTGTATTTGAGGGCTAATGGTACCAAAGCAAAAAATAATGGTTACCGGTTCTAACGGTCAGTTAGGAAAAGAATTAAAAAAACTTGCCCCTGATCTCCATCAGTTTGAGTTCATCTTTCTTTCAAAGGAAGACCTGCCCATCCACCATTTTGAAATGGTTCGGCAGTATTTTAAGGTTTATCATCCTGCTTATATAATTAATTGTGCCGCTTACACGGCGGTTGACAGGGCCGAAACAGAAAAAGAAAAAGCATTTCAAATCAATGGCGAGGCGGTGGGAGTGCTGGCGGCGGTTTGTAAAGAGCATAACACTAAACTGCTGCATTTTTCCACCGATTATGTTTTTGATGGAACTGCCCGTACGCCTTACCGGGAAGATTCACCCACCAATCCGCAGGCTGTGTACGGGGCTTCCAAACTGGAAGGGGAGAAGCAGGCTCTTCAATTCAACCCGGATGCCATTATTATCCGTACATCATGGGTGTATAGTGAGTTTGGAAAAAATTTTGTGCGGACAATGGTAAAACTGATGAGTGAAAAAAAAGAAATAAAAGTGGTGGATGATCAGTTGGGTTCGCCTACCTATGCCGCTGATCTTGCGGAAGCCGTTTTGCAGATCATTAGTTCCGGGAATTGGAAGCCCGGCATCTATCATTATTGTAATGACGGGGTGATCAGTTGGTATGATCTGGCTGTAGCCATCGGCAAAAAAACGGGTGGTCATTCTAAAATAGACCCAATTTCAACATCACAGTATCCCACAGCCGCCAGGAGACCGGCCTATTCTGCCCTGGATACCAGTAAAATTCAAAAGACATTCGGTATTGTATTAAAGGACTGGGAAAAAAGTCTTGGAATCTGCCTGGAAAGACTAAAATGATAAAACCCCGGCAGAATTACCGAGGTTTAAGTTATTTTGTTGACCCATAAGGATTCGAACCTTAACAGACAGAACCAAAATCTGTAGTGCTACCATTACACCATGGGTCAATCCTCACAGAATGTAAATAGGAGTGCAAAAATAGGGTATAAGGGGCTTTTGCCCAAACGGTTTTTTGAATAAATCAAGCATGGTGAGATGCCATAGCCCCTTCTTTTTCTTCTCGTTCCTTCAGCTCCCGTATTTTATCCAATGCCCTCGCCACCACATCACACATAATAGTGTATAACGCACCCTGCTTCGGATTTTCATAAATATAATCCAGCGCCTGGTCTTCGTTCGGGATGGTCATCACCGGCACATGGGGGTTCACTTTTTCAATGCCTTCTTTCAGCAACCCGATAATTTCATCGGCCGTGCGGCCCCGCAGGTTCTTATCGCAGCGGATGATGATCTCATCAAAATATTTCGCAGATATTTCACCTAATTCCCGGATGTCTTCATCTCTCCGGTCGCCGGTGCCGCTGATAACGCCGATTCTTGCCGGATAATCCAGCTTACTCACAAAATCGCAAAGCAGTTTCAGTCCATGCGGGTTATGGGCAAAGTCGGCCAGCATAGTGAACTGTTTGAAATGGAAAAAATTCAGGCGGCCCGGTGTCAGGCTTTCGGAAGGAATAAAAGTTTGCAGACCGGTCCTGATATCCTCAATGGTTATATCCCGGAACAAATAAGTGGAAAGCACAGCGGGCAGACAGTTGTTGATATTGTGCACCGCTTTGCCTTCATAGGTCAGTGGAATTTTTTTCACGTCCAGTACCCGGATTTTCCATGCCCCTTTCATCAGCGTCACATACCCGTTTTCAAACACACAGCTCAACCCGTTCTCTGCTGCATGTTCTTTTATCCTCGGATTGTTTTCATCCATGCTGAACAGGGCTATATTGCATTTCAAATCATCTTTCATCCGGTACACCAGGTCGTCATCTGCATTCAATACAGCATAGCCATGATTGAATGTTGTTTCGGGCACCACCGCTTTTACTTTTGCCATGGCTTCTAATGTATGAATGCCTCCAAGTCCCATGTGATCGGCAGCCACATTGGTAACCACGGCCACTTCGCAATTCTGGAAAGCCAAACCTGATTTTAAGATCCCTCCCCTGGCGCATTCCAGCACGGCAAAGTCAACCGTTGGATCTTTTAGTACAAAAGTGGAAGAGACCGGCCCGGTGCAATCGCCTTTCATCATCAGTTGATTTTGGATATACACTCCATCGCTGGTGGTGTAACCCACTTTCCTGCCGGCGCTTTTAGCTATATGCGCCGTAAGTCTTGTAGTGGTTGTTTTGCCATTTGTGCCAGTGATGGCGATGATGGGGATCCGGCCTGCACTTCCTTTAGGGAAAAGCATATCCACCACCGGCTCGGCCACATTCCGGGGCAGCCCTTCTGAAGGGTCTATATGCATACGGAAACCGGGAGCAGCATTTACTTCCAGTATCGCCCCGCCATTTTCTGAAACCGGGGTTCGCAGATCAGTTGCCATCACATCGATACCGCAAATATCAAGACCGATGATCCTGGCGATCCGTTCAAACATGAACACATTGGCCGGGTGAACCTCATCCGTCACATCGGTAGATGTGCCGCCGGTGGAAAGGTTGGCGGTCGGTTTCAGTAAAACCCTTTCGCCTTTTGATGGAACCGTTTCCAGTGTGATGCCTGCATCGTCCAGCATTTTCTGGGTGAACTGGTCCACTGTTATCTGTGTCAGCACCTTTTCATGACCAAAACCACGGCGGGGGTCCTTATTGGTTTCATCAATCAGCCATTGAATATTATTTTTGCCGTCTCCCACTACAGAGGCTGGTGTTCTTAGGGCGGCACAGATGAATTTATTATTGATGACAAGACAGCGGAAGTCAAAACCGGTGATGAATCGCTCTACGATCACACTGCGGCTGTATGCTTTGGCTGCTTCAAATGCTTTTAACGCTTGTTCCCGGGTGTTGATATTGGTAGTGTTGCCTTTGCCGTGGTTGCCATCAATTGGTTTTATCACCAGCGGGTAGCCAAATTTATCGATCGCTTCGTCGAGCCCGGCTTCTGTTCTCACCACGGTTCCCCTGGGCACCGGGATCTCTGCTGCTTCCAGGAGCATTTTTGTTTCTTCCTTATCGCAGGCGATATCCACTGCGATATTGGAAGTGGTGGAGGCGATCGTTGCCCTTATTCTCTTTTGGTTCACACCATAACCCAACTGCACCAGGCTTTGTTTGTTCAGCCGGATAAAAGGTATCCCTCTTTTTGCCGCTTCATCCACAATGCAACCGGTAGAGGGCCCCAGCCTTGTATCCTCCCTTATCTCCCGTAATTGCTGAATATCGCTGGCAAGATCATATGCTGAGCCGTCAACCAATGCCTGTGCAATGGCCACCGATGCTTTGGCCGCATACACACCGGCATCTTCTTCCATATAACTGAATACTACATAATACACCCCTTCTTTTTCGCCTTCGGGTGTTCTGGTTCTGCCAAACCCCACATCCATACCGGCCACTGTTTGCAATTCCAGCGCAATATGCTCTATCACATGCCCCATCCAGGTGCCTTCCTCCACCCGTTTGAAAAAGCCACCCCGCATGGCTTCACTGCAACGGTGTTCCACCATCGTCGGAAACATTTCTTCCAGTCGCTCCCTGAAACCCGGGATTTTGTTCGTCGGGCTTTGCTCCAGTTCTTCCAGGTCTAATTTCATCTGGATGAGTTTATTGCGACGCACACTCCAGTAGTTGGGGCCTTTCAGCACTTTTATTTCGAGGATCTTCATATACAAATGTTGAATGGGGAAGTTAGGTGATTTATTTTTTGTTGCCAAGCTTTGGTGCTACTATGATCGTCCCTTGCGTCGCACACTTGTACTGTATATCGCTGTTCAGCTTTTTATCTCACGCAAAGGCGCAAAGTATTCGCAAAGTCGCAAAGACCACCCCTGCGAACTTTGCTTTCCTGGCGTCTTTGCGTGAAACTTTACTACTTTTATGAAAACAGATCTCTATGCCCGCAACCGACCGCCGGCGCTTCCTGCAAAAGGCAGGCGCTTTTTCAGCCACTGCTTTTCTCAGTTCACTGGCCAAACCTTCCTGGGCCAGCAACCTTGATTCAGCCATAAGAGAGGCAGAAGGGATCTCTGCCGCCGACCTTGCCACGGAAGAGGATTTCTGGTATTATATCCAGCAATCTTTTACTGTATCGCCATCTCTGATCAATTTGAATAATGGCGGAGTATCTCCGGCGCCCAAAACGGTACAGGATGCCATGAAGCGGTATTATGATTACAGTAACGAAGCGCCGAGTTATTATATGTGGCGGATACTGGATCAGGGCCGTGAGCCGTTGCGAAAGAATATGGCGAAACTGGCAGGTTGCTCTCATGAAGAGATCGCTATCAACAGAAATTCATCAGAAGGGCTGGAAACGATCATTTTTGGGTTGCAGTTGAAGGCCGGGGATGAAGTGGTGGCCGCCAAACAGGACTACCCTAACATGATCAATGCATATAAACAGCGGGAGATAAGGGATGGCATCAAAATGAACTGGATAAACCTCGAACTTCCCAGTGAGGATGAGAACTACCTGGTGAAGCAGTATGTGAATGCATTCACACCCAAAACAAAGATCGTTCACATCACCCATGTCATCAACTGGAACGGGCAGATACTGCCGGTAAAGAGAATTGCGGCCGAGGCACATAAAAGGGGAATGGAGGTGGTGGTGGATGGGGCACACAGTTTCGCCCATTTTGATTTTAAGGTCCCGGATCTTGATTGTGATTATTTTGCAGCCAGCTTGCATAAGTGGCTGTATGCCCCTATCGGCAGCGGGGTGCTCTATGTAAGAAAGGAAAAAATAAAAAATCTTTATCCCCTGTTTGCCGTGGACAACCCATTGAAGGATGATATCCGCAAATTTGAAGCGCTGGGCACCCGGCCTTTCTTTATAGAACAGGCTATTGGCAAAGCACTTGAGTTTCATGAAATGATCGGCAGCGAACGCAAAGAAAAACGACTGCATTATCTGAAGAACTACTGGATGGAAAAGGTAAAAGACATTCCCGGGGTTAAACTGAATACTTCTTTACACCCGAAATGGGGTTGTGCAATCGGTAATATAGGTATAGAGGGAAAGAAACCCGGTGAACTCGATACCTTCCTGCTGGATAGATATAAAGTCCATACAGTGGCCATCACCTGGGAAAATATTGTGGGGGTGAGGGTGACACCGAATGTTTATACGACCACTAAAAACCTGGATGTGCTCGTGGAAGGGATAACTGCGTTTGCGAAAATTTAACTACAAACTATAAACTTTCTTTGTCCACCCCACTCACCAACCGAAAAATCAATCTTCTTCAGGCTACGTCTATCAACATGATAGATATGGTGGGCATCGGTCCTTTTGTGGTAATGCCTTTTGTGGTGGCGCAGTTTAATAACGGTTTATTTATCTGGGCATGGATCTTCGGTGTGGTAACAGCATTGGTGGATGGAATGGTTTGGAGTGAACTCGGCGCCAGGTATCCGCTGGCAGGGGGTACCTATAATTTTCATCGTATTGCGTTTGGGGAAAAGGGTGGAAAGCTGATGAGTTTTTTGTTTGTCTGGCAAACTTCCATACAAGCCCCATTAGTGGTGGCTTCTGCTGCTATCGGGTTTGCACAATACCTTACTTATATTGTTCCTCTTGATTTCTGGCAGCAAAAAATGGTTTCCGGCGGACTTGTCATTTTCGTTTTTATTTTACTGTACCGGAAAATTGAGACCATCGGAAAGATATCAGTGGTGATGGGGACAATCGTGGTCCTGACTATCCTCTGGATTATCATCAGCGGATTATTGAATCAGCAACAGTCTGTGAAATTTATCCCGTCGGGTAACGAATCTTTTTTCACCTATGCTTTTTGGGCAGCGATCGGCCATGCTTCGGTAAAAACGGTGTATGCTTACCTCGGGTATTATAACGTCTGTCACCTCGGGGGCGAAATAAAGAACCCGGAGAAAAATATTCCCCGCAGTATTTTCATCTCCATATTTGGCATTGCTGTATTATACCTGCTCATGAACATCAGTGTGATGGGAGTGATACCCTGGGAATCGGTAAAAGAAACTGACCGTTACCTGGTCAGCTCATTTATGCAGCACCTGTACGGCCCGGTGGCAGGAACAGCGGTTACTGTGCTTATTCTGTGTGTAGCTTTTTCATCTTTGTTTGCCGTAGTACTGGGCTATTCAAGAGTCCCCTATGCAGCAGCGGTGGATGGGAATTACTTTAAAATTTTTTCCCGCTTGCATCCAATTAAAAATTTCCCCTATATCTCACTCATTGTTCTGTGTGTATTAGGTTTTGTGTTCAGCTTACTGATGAAGCTGAAAGATGTTATTGATTCCATACTCGCCATGAGAATAGTTGTTCAGTTCATTGCCCAGGCGGTTGGTGTCGTATTGCTCCGCAAAAGTTTCGGCTCAAAAGATTTGCCTTTTAAGATGTGGCTGTTCCCTGTACCGGTAATTCTATCTGTTGGCATCTGGATATTTCTTTTTATTTCCACCGGCTGGTTTGCGCTGTGGGGCAGCCTTATCGCTACCGCCGGGGTGATTATTTATTTCATTAAGGATAAGTATTGGGACAAGCACCCATCGGCAGGCTCAGGGTGAAAGCAACCGATATTTTCCACATATCCACAACTTGTCCCGTTTTTGCGGGATACCACTGAAACAGGTATTTTCGTTAGATTATTATTCTGTTATATTTGTCCGTAATCAAACCCCCATGAATGAGCCATCCTAAAGGAAAACTGATAGCCATCGGTGGTGCAGAAGATAAAGGAACAGACCTGGAGACCGGCGGGATACACCGCAATAACCTCAATTTTTTTGAACTCGGCATCCTGCGCAGGGTGGTGGATGAAGCCGGCGGCACTATGGCCCGCATCGAGGTCATTACCACAGCCTCCACCATTCCCTACGAAGTAGGAGAGAACTACCTGAATGCTTTTGGAAAGATCGGTTGCACCAATGCAGGAGTGATGCATATCCGTAACCGGCAAGATGCCATGAATGATGAATACATCGAACGCATCCGCCACTGCGATGCGGTGATGTTCACCGGGGGCAACCAGTTGCGCCTGAGTGTAACAGACGGAGGCACCGAATTTTTAGCGATCCTCAAAAGAAGATACCAGGAGGAAGATTTCCTGGTAGCAGGCACTTCTGCCGGCGCCATGGCCATGGGCCACACCATGATCTATGAAGGCAATGCGGCAAAGGCCCACCTGAAAGGGGAAGTGAAAATGACGACTGGTCTCGCTTTTATCAATTCTGTCATCATTGATTCGCATTTTGAAAAGCGGGGAAGATTTGGAAGGCTGGTGCAGGCAGTGGCCACTAACCCGTCAGCCATTGGCATTGGTTTGGGGGAGGACACCGGCATGCTCATCACGGAAGGAAATAAAATGGAAGCCATCGGCAGCGGGCTGGTGGTGATCATTGACGGCCACGACATACTTCATTCCAACATGGCCGATATACCCGACGGCAACCCCGTGAGCATTGAAAACCTGAAAGTGCATTTTTGTGAAAAAGGAAATGGTTACCTGATCAGGGAAAGAAAGTATTTACCGGAAGCAAGCGACGGTGCTGTTATTAAAAAACAAGTTGACGTGGAATGAGTCTGTAGTCGTTAGTCTTTAGTCAGGAGTCCTTAATAATAGTAAACATCTGCTAACAGATGCTTTTGTATTTTTATGCAACAACTGATTACTATGAAGAAATTATTTATCATAACACTGGCATCTTTTCTTTGTTTTGGATTTACTATGCAAAAGAAAACAAAGGTCATTTTCTTTGGCGACTCTATCACCGAACTGGGTGCCCGGCCCGGCGGGTATATTCCCAAAACGGATAGCTTGTGCAAAGGGGAGGGTAAAGGAGAGCAATACGAGTTCACGGGTTCAGGTATCGGTGGCAATAAAGTGTATGACCTGTACCTGCGATTGGAGGATGATGTGCTTGCGAAAAACCCGGATGTGGTAGTCATATATGTTGGAGTGAATGATGTGTGGCACAAAACTACCCGTGGCACCGGCACCGACCCGGATAAGTTTGAAAAATTTTACCTGGCCATTTTGAGGAAATTAAAGGACAGGAATATCAAACCTGTGCTCTGCACACCTGCGGTAGTGGGGGAGCGGACGGATTTCTCCAACCCGCTGGATGGCGACCTGAATCTCTACAGCAATATCATCAGGGGTATGGCAGCAAGGAATAACCTGCCGCTTACTGACCTGCGTAAAAGATTTCTTGATTACCTGAAAGAAAATAATCCGGATAACAAGGGAAAAGATATTCTTACCTATGACGGGGTACACATGAACGCAAATGGTAACCAACTGATAGCAGACGCCATGTGGGAAGCGCTGAAGAACATGTAATAACTTCCACGGAATATCTATGAGGAGAAAAAATTCATTTCCGCAACTGCTTTTGTTTCGGCCGGCTTCATGCATGAATCATTTCATAAAAACGTTCCTGCCAAATTCACCCGCAAATGGTATGCCTGGGCCAATACACTTTTTGGGGAACTGGCCTGGAAAATGTACGGGAAAAGAAACAACTGCCGGAGTAAGGTTGAAGTTAGTTGAA
>JBQTHS010000072.1:0-49637 GCA_052389635.1 Bacteroidota bacterium
GTTTGTGGAATCCATTTTCAAACGGCACCATTTTGCCGCCATCCTTTCCGTGTTTGCCGCATTCTTATTCCTTTTACTTATTGGGTTTTTGCTTGACAATGCTTTTTTTCAGCTGCCTGCCGCTGCCAGCATCACCATTTTCTTTTCAGTACTGATTGGTGTAGCTGCCGCCGTCACTTATTTTCTGCAAAGCTGGAGTGTGCCTTACCTGATAGCCGTGGTACTGCTGCTGAATGTGTTTTATAAATTAGACTGGATAGATCCCCGTAACAAAGCATACGGCATCAACTATAATAATAAGCCGGAAAGACCGGCCTACAACCGTGAAAACCTGCTGGCATTGTGCAGCAAGGAAAATACAGAGGCCGATAAAAATAATATGACAAGTATATTGGACAACTGGAAGAAAAAACAGGACAGTGAAAAACCACTGCTGGTCGTTATTAATACCAGCGGAGGCGGCCACCGCAGTGCTACTTTTACCATGAGTGTGCTGCAATGCCTTGACAGTATGACAAAGGGCAGCATCCTGAAAAAGACTTTTCTGATCAGCGGGGCATCAGGGGGGATGATTGGCGCCACCTATTTCCGGGAACTTTATCTGAGAAAACAACAGGGGCAAAACATCCACTTGCAGGACCCGCAGTATGTGGATGATATTGCCGGCGATCTGCTGAACCCGGTCTTCACTTCCTTCTTTGCCCGTGACCTGATCTCCCCGGCACAAAAATTCAAGGTGGGGCCTTACTGGTATGTGAAAGACCGGGGCTATGCCTTTGAACAAAAACTCAGCAGCAATACCCGTGGTTTTTTGAATAAGCAGTTAAAAGATTATGCAGCGGATGAAAAAGCCGCCAATATCCCGCTGATGTTTTTTAGTTCGGTGGTGAGCAGGGACGGAAGGAAAATGATCATCTCCACACAGCCGGTCCGCTTTATGATGCAAATGCCGCAGGACACTACGAGAATACCTTTAGCAGATCCGGATGCCATTGATTTCATTTCCTTCTTTGCCAAACAGGACCCTTACCGCCTGCGGATGCTGACGGCGATGCGGATGAATGCCACTTTTCCGATCGTATTGCCGAATGTATGGCTGCCCTCCGAGCCGGTGATAGATGTAATGGATGCGGGCCTGCGGGATAATTATGGCATTGAAACATCCCTCCGTTTTCTTTTTGCCATGGATGACTGGATCAGGCAAAATACCAGCGGGGTGCTCATCATCCAGATCAGGGACCGGGCAGCCGGTGGCTGGGAACACCCTTATGTGTCAGACGATATCAGCGACCACGCCACCAAGCCTTTCTTCCTGCTGCAGCACAACTGGTTCAAGATGATGGAGTATTCGCAGAATGACATGCTGAACTATTACAGCACCATCAGCGGCAGCAAGCTGTATAAAATAGCTTTCCAGTATGCAGCGGACAAAGAAGAGAACAAAGCAGCGTTGAATTTTCACCTCACCAAGCGGGAAGAGAAGGATATCATCGCCTCTATCGGTTCCGCAACCAACCAAAAAAGTTTTCAGCGGGTGATGGAATTGCTGAACAGGAAATATGTGCCGCAGCCGCCATTAATATTTCCGCCAGTGGGCTGGTGATTTCGTATTAAATTTTCTGATTTTCATGAAGGCTGCAACAGCCGGAAGCACTTCTTCTTTATTTCGATAGTTAACTCCTCAGTAGTTTCAGCAGGCTCGCCGTCAATATGAAGCGGTGCAAGAGAAAGATTTTTGATACGGAGGGCTTCTGTCTGAAAATAAATTACCGCTTTTTCTTTGTTAATAACAGTTTCTGGTACCGGTTTGTTTCTGCCGCTGATCTGCAGCAGCGTTTGCAGTATCCAGCTCAACTTGTTTTGTTTGGTGACGATGACTATATCCAGAAGGCCGTCACTCAGGCTTGCTTTGGGGGCGATAGTGAAATTATTGCCAAACTGGTTGCTGTTGGCAATACTGATGAAGTAAGCATCGGTGGAAAATGTTTTTTCTTTAATGGTAATTTCGAATATGTAAGTTTTGGCACTGAAAAAATTCTTCACCACCTGCCTTATATAAGTAGCCAGGCCTCTCTGGGGTTGTTGTGCAAAATCATATGCCACTTTTGCATCGAAGCCGAGGCCGCACAACATGCAGGCAAAATGCCTGCCCGTACCCGAAGGGGCGGGTTTATTAAGATAAAAGCCATCTGTGGCCACCGGCTTTCCGGTGAAAACAATATCCAGTGCTTTTTCCGCCTGCCTGGGGATTTTTACAGCATAAGCCAGCCCGTTGCCAGAGCCGCATGGAATAATACCAAAGTTTACATCACAATCCATCAAGCTGTTGACCACCTGGCTTACGGTGCCGTCGCCGCCGGCAATCACCACATCACTTATTTTCTCTTCTTTGATAACGGCATAGAGAAATGAATAATCACCACTGGCAACAGATGGGAAAACCCGAAAAGGGATTCCAGCATCTTTTGTTTTTTTTTCAATAAGCTGCTGTACATCCTTCTTGGTTCTGATTCCCGAAATGGGATTGATGATGTAAAGGATACTCCTCATTCATTAAGGCAGTTTCAAAGTGACCAGGTGCTTCATCCGGGTCGGCGCCAACATCATGGGGTTGGGAGGGGAGATGATCATGTATATTTTCACCTGCTTTTTACCGGCAAATAATTTACGCAGCGATGAAGTCGCAACTTTGGTGAAAGTGACACTGTCCCTTATGAGCAATTGGGTTCCGTTTTCATCGGTAAACTGGATGCTGTGCCGCCAGGTGGTTTTTGGCTCTTCTTTGAAGTTTACCTCGAGCCAGCCGTTCTTCTTCCAGTCTGCTGATGTTACCGGTTTGATATTCTTTTCTTCACTTATTTCCTTTCCGGTAAGTACAACTTTTTTGTGCAGTATAACCTGCCAGCTTTCCTGTGCATGAATGAGGCCGGTTGCCATCATAAGTGTTGCCAAAATACATATCTTCTTCATATTGCTAAAGTATTAAATAATCATGCCATTTACAGGATGATATGTAAATGATGAAAGTTGCTCAAACTCTTTTCTCCTCCTGATGGCTATCGGGATATGAATTATGACCGGGGGTGAGGTATTCTCCCTTCTCCACTCTGTGGAGAAGGGCCGGGGATGAGGTTACCATTTCAGCAGGGCGCTGGCCCAGGTAAAGCCGCTGCCGAAAGCGGCCAAACAAACCAGGTCGCCTTCTTTTATTTTCCCCTCCTGCCAGGCTTCGCAGAGAGCAATGGGAACGGAGGCAGCCGTAGTATTTCCGTATTGCTGAATATTATTATAGACCTGGTCGTCCCTCAGCCCCAGTTTCTTCTGCACAAACTGGCTAATGCGTAAATTGGCCTGGTGGGGGATCAGAAGCCGGAGGTCGGAGGTTTGAAGGTTATTTGCTTCCAGTGCTTCTTTTATAACCGCCGGGAATTTCTCAACGGCCACTTTGAAAACCGCCGGGCCATCCATATTGGGAAAATTCTGCGCTTTGTCAATCATGTCATGGCTCATGAACATTTCGCCAATTTCTGCCTCGCTGAAATCGGCGAGCTTCTGCCCGTTGGCCCAGTGATTGGCATGGGTGCCGGGGTTGTACATAGCGAGAATCTCAGCATTGTTGCCATCACTGTGTAAATGTGTGCTGAGGATTCCCCGGTTGGGATCTTCAGTTGGCTGCAACACAACGGCTCCGGCGCCATCACCAAATATAACCGATATATTTCTGCCTCTTGTGCTGAAATCAAGCCCGAAAGAATGTTTCTCGGCTCCCACCACTAAAATATTTTTATACATACCCGTTTTGATGAACTGGTCGGCCACACTCAGGGCATATACGAAACCAGAGCATTGGTTACGTACATCGAGGGCGCCGATTTCCTTCATTTGCATAGCCCTTTGGAGCAGCACCCCGCAACCGGGAAAATAATAATCGGGAGAGAGGGTGGCAAAAACAATAAAGTCAATATCCTGCGGGATGATGCCGGCCCTTTCGATGGCTATCTTTGCGGCTTCCACACCCATGGTGGTAGTGGTTTCTTTAGTGCGGTGGGCATAGCGCCTTTCTTTGATGCCGGTACGTTCCTGTATCCACTCATCGCTGCTGTCCATGTATTTCAGCAGGTCATTGTTGGTCACAACATTGGCAGGCACATACATACCGATGCCGGCGACCTTACTTCTTACCATGGCAAACAATTAAAACAGGAAGGTAGGAAATGTGAAGGAAATGAAACTGTTTCTTGTCACAACGGTTTCAAAAAGCAACTACCAGCATCACATTTTTATCTCCACCACCCTGTTCTCCTTCCTGCTTTTCTCCGCCGCAAAGCCCATCACATGGCTTTCAATAGAAGCATCAATGGTGGAAGTAAGTAAAGCGGGGTTTTGCTGGTCAATGGCCTGTATCCAGTCGGCTACCAGCCGCCAGTCACCGCCGCCATGGCCATCGCTGTTTTGTTTCCATTCTGTTTTTTTACCCGTGCGGAAATCAGTCAGCACAAAGGAGTTCATATCGCCCACAATATCACCCATGCTGCCCATTACCCGGGTTCTTCTTCCTTCATATGAGGTAAAAGCTTCCATGGAAAAGCTGGCGGTAATATTACCTGCAAACTGAATATTGCAAATATAATGGTCCGGCTGATCGTTGTCCATGCGATAAACACAGCGGCCGTAGTTGGTGGTCTTTAATTTCTCCAGTATATGGGCTGCATGTTTCTCCTTATCATCGGGCATGTCCAGTACATAGTTCCAGCCCCTGTTGCGATAGTAAATACGTAAAGCGGAATAAGGGCACTCCGTTTCTATCTTACATCCGTCCGCACATCGCTCTGTGCTTCCTTCCGGGGCATTTTCTTTTCTGAACCATTTCAGGTCACCAAAAGCCTGTATTTTTTCAGATGGCTTATCAATCATCCATTTCAGTATGTCAAGGTCATGGCATGATTTGGCAAGGATGATGGGAGTGGTTTCTTTACTATTGTGCCAGTTGCCCCGCACATAAGAGTGGCTCATGTGCACATGGCCGATGGGTTCGAGGTGCTGAATGCTGATTACTTCTCCGATGGCCCCGCTGTTCATCAGCTCCCGCAGTTTGATAAAGTAAGGGGCATAGCGCAGCACATGGCATACTGCTACAATTCTTCCCGTCTTTTTTGCCAGTTGTAAAATATCACGGCATTCTTTTTCACTGGGAGAGATGGGCTTTTCCAGCAGCACATCATAACCCATCTTCAACGCTTCCATACAGGGGCCGTAGTGCAGGTTGTCCGGAGTAGAGATAATGACTGCGTCAGCAAATTTTGGTGTTTTAAAAACATCTTCCCATGTATTGAACCGGTTGGCCTCAGGGATATTATGTTTTTTAGTGTATCGGTCATTCCTGATGGGAATGGGTTCTGCCACTCCCACAATGTCTAATTGATCAAGATATTGTACGGCGTAATTGCCATATACATTTCCTCTTGCACCGGCGCCGAGAGTAATGGCTGTTACCGGCTTTTTAAGTTTCCGGTGCAGTGGATTATCCGGCAATATGATCTTCTCCCCCTTTTCGTTTATACCCCATGAAGAAAGGGGAAATGATGCGGCGGCAAAGCTGATAGCTTTAAGGGCATCACGGCGGGATAAGTTTGAAGGCATAAAAAATATTTATTGCTGATTCATCTTCAGTATTTCCATCGCAAATTTCTCACACTCCGCCATCACCGTTTCCACATCCTTTGATTTTACATAAGAACCAATTACATGATCGCCGGCATTGGGTATAGCAACCTCTCGTTTTGAATTATCCGCAGTGCCAAGTTGTTTAAACATTCTTTTCATAGCCGGGACCTTCACCACTTTATCCTGGTTCTTTTCATCTTTATAATAATAGAGCATCAGGACGGGCTGTGTCACTTTCCGGAAAGTGGATTCTTTCATCGTGGTTTCCAGCAGCTCTTCCAACTGTACCAGCGATTTGGTGACATACCGGTAATTCCAGTACTGGGCATAAATAGAGCTGCTGTCTGATGCCTTGCGGTGTTTGCCCTGCACCAAATGGGCAATCTGCAGGCCCCAGGGATTATTCAGCAGCCAGGCATTGCCATCGTTGATGGCGATATTGGGGGAAAGAAGAATGAGCCCGGCAATATCGGTGTATTCTGCCGCCAGCTTCAACGCCAGTGTTCCACCAGTGGAAGTGGATAGCAGTATCACTTTCTTGCCCAGTCGTTTTCCGATAGCATAAGCTTCTTTAGCCGAGTTCCAGACAGCATCAGCAGTAAAGCTGGCCAATGGTTCTGTGGTGTCAATACCATGTGCATCCAGCCGGCTCAGGTACAGGTTGCACCCAAACTTCTGCGCAAACTCATAATGCACCGGGTCGCCTTCCTCCTGTGAGGCGCTGAAGCCATGGAGATAGACGACAGCATATTCTGTCTGTTGTTTTGCCGTATCATTGAACCACATGATCCTTGCCTCATTATCCGGTTTCAGTTTGTGTTTTTTTTCGCCAATGCTGATATACTTTTCCAATGCTGCTCCATCAGCAGGAATGGCAGGCAGGTCTTTGCTGTATTTGGGATGTGATGGCTTGGGCCCCATGAAATAAATAATGATGAGCACTAAAAGGGTGAGGCCAAACCATTTAAGGAATTTCATATTGGCTATTTTCATAAAACTAACGCAAATCCCTGTTTTAAACAGCATTAAGCCCGTATTAATTGCCTGTTTGGTTTGCTCCCCCCGCTTTATTGCCGTACCTTCGCCGCTCGTTTGAAAACAGCTATTAGCCAATAGCCGTTAGCCATTAGCCAAATACATTGGTCAAAGCTAGCAGCCAAAAGCTAACAGCTAAAAGCTGAACTCATGGAGATAAGGAACATTGCGATCATAGCCCACGTTGACCATGGTAAAACAACCCTGGTGGATAAGATTTTACACACTACCAAGGTATTCCGGGATAATCAGGAAACCGGTGATTTGATCATGGACAGCAACGACCTGGAAAGGGAACGGGGCATTACCATTTTCAGCAAGAATGCGGCGGTGGTTTATAAAGAGGTTAAAATTAATGTGATTGACACTCCGGGCCATGCCGACTTTGGCGGTGAAGTGGAAAGGGTGCTGAAAATGGCTGATGGCGTACTGCTGTTAGTGGATGCTTTCGAGGGTCCCATGCCGCAAACAAGATTTGTATTGCAAAAGGCGCTGCATCTGAACCTGAAACCGATTGTGGTGATCAACAAAGTGGATAAACCCAACTGCCGCCCCGATGAAGTGCATGATGCCGTGTTTGAGTTGTTCTTTAATCTCGATGCGACCGAAGAACAATTAGACTTTCCCACTTTTTATGGTTCAGGAAAGAATGGCTGGTTTAATGATTCGCTTACACAAATTGATAATATTAACCCCCTGCTGGATGGCATCATCAAATATGTGCCGCCGCCAAAAGTAAATAAAGGGCCGGTGCAGATGCAGATTACTTCACTGGATTATTCTTCTTTTCTCGGCCGGATTGCGGTGGGAAAAGTAAGCCGTGGCGTACTGACGGAGGGACAGAATGTAGTGCTGATGCAGGCTGACGGAACGGTGAGGAAAACAAAAGTGAAAGAGCTGTATGTGTTTGAAGGAATGGGAAAGAAAAAAGTGACCGAAGTAGTGGCCGGCGATCTTTGTGCAGTAGTAGGTATAGAAGACTTCAATATCGGCGATACCATTGCTGATGCAGAGGACCCGGAAGCATTGCCGAATATCAGCGTGGATGAACCCACCATGAGTATGCTTTTCAGCATTAACAACTCACCCTTCTATGGCAAAGACGGAAAGTTCGTTACATCAAGACACTTGCGGGACAGGCTGATGAAGGAAACAGAAAAAAACCTTGCCCTGAAAGTGGAAGACACCGACAGTGGCGATAGTTTTAATGTATATGGCCGCGGTATCCTGCACCTCGGGATTTTGATAGAAACCATGCGCCGGGAAGGATATGAATTAACGGTGGGCCAGCCCCAGGTGCTGATAAAAACTATCAATGACGCCAAATGCGAGCCGTATGAAAATTTAGTGGTGGATGTACCGCAGGAGTTTGCCAGCAAAGTAATTGACCTGGTGACAAGGCGCAAAGGCGAGATGCATGTAATGGAAACCAAAGGCGAAATACAGCACCTTGAATTTGAAATTCCTTCAAGAGGGTTGATTGGTCTGCGTTCGCAGATGCTGACCAATACCGCCGGTGAAGCAGTGATGGCCCACCGCTTTACAGAATACAAACCATGGAAAGGAGCCATACCCGGAAGAAATAACGGGGTGCTGATATCCAAATTCCAGGACAAGACTACCGGTTACTCGATTGATAAATTGCAGGACAGGGGCAATTTCTTTGTGGACCCCGGAGAAGATGTATATGCCGGGCAGGTCATTGCCGAAAACATAAAACCCGGCGACCTGGTGGTAAATGCCACCGAACCCAAAAAACTAACCAATCACCGTGCCAGCGGCAGCGACGATGCTACCCGTATCGCCCCCAAAACTTTGATGACACTGGAAGAATGCATGGAATACATTCAGCAGGATGAGTGTATTGAAGTGACGCCGAATTTCATCCGTATGCGCAAAGTGGTGCTGAATGAAGAGGAGCGGAAGAAAGTGCAGAAAAAGATGGAAGCGGAGGCAGTGTAAGCAAATTCTCCTGAATTAATTATAGCAGCAAATGCCTCCCGGTATTTGCTGTTTGTTTTTCTACATTTGTAGGAATGACGGTTATTACTAAAGATATCAATAATCTTTTGCAGTCTCACTTCGACAAAGTGCTGGTGCTTACCGTCCCTCGTTTCAAAGAGCGGCATGAAAAAATAAAGCAAAGGCTGGCCGGCATTTCATTTGAATTCTTTTATGGAACGGATAAAAATGAGCTGACAGAGGAGTTTATAAGCCGGAATTATACCTACAATAAAAAAAACTCTTTGGCGGTAAGCTATTATTTCAAAGCATTAAATGGGGGGGAGATTGCCTGTTCACTCTCACACCGAATGATCTACGGGGCAATGATTAATAACAACTGGCAAAAAGTACTGGTGCTGGAGGATGATGTGGTGCCGGATTATGAACAACTGACTTTATTAAGTAATTGCTTAAATGAACTGCCGGAAGACTGGGAACTGTTTTATCTTGGCTATCTAAAGAATAATAAACTAACTGCCCGGGGAAAAATAAAACAGACCTGGTATAAAATAATGACAGTGCTTGGCCTGAGCCGTATAGAAATGAAAATGGTAGAAAACAGACTGCCAAAAAACTTCAGCGCTCATTTATGGAAGGCAGGCTTTCATGACTGCACCCATGCCTATGCAGTCAGTTTATCCGGGGCAAAAAAATTATTGGCTGCCCAAACACCTGTACGATACAGGGCAGATAATCTTTTAACCGCATCGGTGCTGAAAGGAGAAATAAAAGCATTTGCCAGTAAAACATTTTTATTCAACCAGGAAGTGTTTTCAGATAATACAGATAAATCTCACATCCGGGAAAAATGGGCAAATCAATGATCCCCAACATCCTTCATTTTGTATTTGGCATGGCTCCTGACTTTGGGGGCAAGCCCTTTTCCCTTATCCATTATTTAGCTGTGAAGTCAGCAGTGGAACTGAATAAACCAACTGCAGCTATTTTTCATTACCAGTATGAACCGCAGGGTGAGTGGTGGAGGAAAGCAAAACCCTTACTCACTCTAAATAAGATCAATGCTCCTGAGAATATCATGGGCAATCAACTTTGCCATGTGGCCCATAAAGCGGATGTGGTGAGGTTGCAGGCATTAAAAGAAACCGGGGGTATTTATCTTGACCTTGATACCATCAGTGTAAAACCACTCACTGATTTACTTGACCATTCTTTTGTAATAGGGCAGGAATTGAAAGCGGTATGGGCACCAAAAAACTGGCGGCAGCGGCTTAAGTATAAGTTTGGGTTGATAAAAAAAAACAAGGAGAGCTCAACCGGGCTTTGCAATGCTGTCCTTCTTTCAGAAAGGAACAGTGCATTTGTTAACCTCTGGCTGGAAGAATACAAGAGTTTTCGTTCGCAGGGCAGGGACAGGTACTGGAATGAACATTCAGTATTGGTGCCACAGCAACTGGCGGACCGTCATCCGGAAAAGCTGGTGCAACTAAACCCTTATACATTTCACTATCCCCTGTATGATGAGGCAGGGTTGAAATCCATGTTTGAAGAAGCGAATGAGTTTCCCGGGGCGTACCTTCATCACCTTTGGGAATCATTTGCCTGGGAAAAATATATGTCGAAGCTTACAGCAGAAGGTATTAAGACCACTGAAACGACGTATAACCGGATTGCCCGTCAATTTTTATAAGCATGAAGATCGGTTTTGCATCCAGATATAACCCCGCTGATAAAAAAACATGGTCCGGCACCAGTTATTATACCCTGAAGCAATTGGAAAAACTGGGTGAGGTTGAAATATTCCGGTACAAACTGCCCAAGCTGCTGCAGGAATGGCTTACTGCCCAAAAAAGCATGAACCGGCGGTGGTTTAGAAAAAATACGGCTGTTGAGTTTTTGAAGGCGTATTCCAAATATTTCAGCAGGCAGCTGACCAAGGATCTGAAAAAAAGACCGGTTGATGTATTGTTTGTTTCTGCCTCTTCACAAATGATCGCTTATGTTGAAACTGACATACCCATCGTTTATATGACGGATGCGACCTTTCAGCAATTGCAGGGCTATTATCCAAATTTCAGTAACCTGACCAAGTATAATATCAGGCAGGGAGTTGAACTGGACAAAAAAGCTTTTCAAAAGGCCGCTCATTGTATGCTGGCTTCTGACTGGAATAAAAATTCTGCTGTGAATGATTATGGTATTGATGCGAACAAGATATCGGTGGCTCCCTGCGGCGCTAATATGGATATTGTTCCGGGCGCCGGCGAAATAAATTTTGAAAGAAGCGGAGGCTGTAATCTTTTATTTCTTGGTGTGGAGTGGGACAGAAAGGGAGGGGATATTGCGCTGGAAACATTTCGCATACTGAAACAGAAAGGATTGAATGCCAGCCTGCATATCATCGGCTCTGTACCTCCTTATGATGTGAGCCATGATACAGGCATAACTGTAATTCCTTTTCTGGATAAAAACGGGGAAGAAGATTTCAGGCAACTGCAGCATATTTTTCTGCAAACAGATTTTCTGCTGCTGCCTACCCGTGCCGAATGTGCCGGTGTGGTGTTCAGCGAAGCTTCTGCTTATGGCATTCCAGCTATAACAACAGACACAGGAGGGGTTTCTACTTATGTAAAGAATGGAACAAATGGGTTTACATTCCCATTGGAAGCCGGCGCTGATATTTATGCAGAAAAGATCAATAAGTTGCTGGTTGATAAACAGGCTATGCAGAACCTAAAACATTCCGCCAGAAAATATTATGATGAAAAGCTTAACTGGGATCTATGGGGCAGCCAGTTTCAGCAAATCGCCGAAAGGCTTGTGAAAGAAAAAAGATGAAACATTATCTTTGCAGAAATCTTCCAAGTATGAAAAAGTGGGGATTGATTTTGCTTTTTACCATTCACTATTCACTATTGACCATTGACTCCCCGGCTCAATGCTCCATCTGTACCAAAACTGCACAGCAAATGGGAGAGAAACCGGCTAAAGGGATGAACAGCGGCATCCTTTACCTTGCATTTGCCCCCTTCGCCATTGTGGGTTATATCAGCTACCGCTGGTGGAAGAATCGTAAAACGTAAGCTGGTTCCCGGCATTTATGAAAGCACTCCTGTCCTGGCCATCCGCAGGGCATGTTTCAGGTGCGAAATAAAAAGCAACGGCTTCTTTTTTTTGTAGTGAAAGATCTTTTTCCGGTTCTTCATGATGCAAAAAAACAAGGCAGATGAAAAGCGGTTGCCATCCATCTTTTTCAGTAACGCTATATAACGCAGGAGGAATGCATCTTCTTCTTTTATTGCTGGAGAAGTTTGAAAGAAAGTTTCAAGCGAATAAATAAACAGTTTTCTGAGTTGCCGGTTCCTTTCTTTTTTATCAGCAAGAGATAAAATGGTACGGGAACTATTATCCCCATGCATACGGTGCCAGCTTAATGTCTGCGGGATACAACCCAGCAGACTGTACCGGGCAGCATGCATGCTCATCCACCAGTCGTAATAAATATTGGCAGGAAAAGGAGTACAGTGCTGCAGTAATTCTTTTTTGAACATACAGGCATGACCGTGTACAGGACTGCTGAACACTAACTGGTAAAACCGGAAAACCGGAGCATATTTTACATGAGGCGCCGGTTTACGGGCATCAAAATCATCACCGTAAAAATTCCCGGAAAGAGAATAAATGAAAAGAGAACCGGGCGGCCAGTCCTTCATCATCACTTCTATCTTATTCTTCTCCCACACATCGTCCTGGTCGCTGATGGCGATATGATCTGACTGGGACAACGAAAATGCCTTTTCAAAATTTTTATTGTACCCTGTGTTAGCAGCATTCACCACATATTTTACCCTTGGGTCCTTCCGGCTGTATTCTTCCAGGATGGCCACTGTGTTGTCTGCAGAGGCATCGTCCGCAACGATGAGCTCAATGCGGGTATATGTTTGTGCAAGGATGGAGTCTATCTGCTGTCGCAGAAACTTCGCCCCGTCGTAGGTACACATCACAACAGAGACCAGCGGTTGTATGACGTCAGTATTTGACAAACTTAATAGCTTCCTTTTAAGATCCTCCTTCCGGAATAATAAAGACCGGTCAGCAAATTCTTTTTTTGCGGATGAACCAGGCGGGGATATTGCTTCATCACTTTCTGCAGCGCCGCCGGGTAATAACTCAGGGGAACATACCGGAAAGAAACACCTGCTCTCTTTAAGATATCTTCTCCTTTCGATAATGCTTCTTTGATATGTTCTTCATTGATGAATTCCTCTTTGTTAAACTCAGTGTGTGCAAATGCCTGTAATTTCTGCCTGATCTTTTCAACACCGCCTAAAAAAGAAAAATGCCAGCCGGCGCTGTTCATAGAAGGATATACATCTCTTTTATCTCTTAGCCCTTGCGGGCCGGTCTCCCTGAACTGTTTTGCAGTGGAAGCAATACAACCTTTCCACCAGCGGCTTTCTCCTGTATTCTGGCAGTTGAGAAAATAATAATGGAATAACAGAGAAAAGGCCACCGGCTTATTGGCTGCTGCAGCCTTTTTTATCGCAGCCGGGTCGGGGATCTCGTCGAGATCACTGAGCAATACCAGGTCATCATCTTTCATGGAAGACGCTGCATCGAGCAGTGCATTGCGCTGACCGTTTTCCAGCTTCCAGGCGGCGCTGCCCGGGTTATAGCTATTCTGTTCTTCAAAGACAAGGCCCACGGCGCTTTGCCGGACAGGGATGTAGATGATCTTGCCTTGCCAGGGATTGAATCTTTCTTTTACTTCTTCAAAATGATAAGGTTTTGGTTTACCCGAATGAGTAATGTTGGATTCGGCGATGACAAAATGATCCACATAGCGGTCCAGCAATTTTAACCGGAGCTCCAGCAGGTCCAGTTCATTGAAAAAAGTAAAACAGTCGAAAATCTTCATATCATTTAAGGAAGTGCAAAGCAAATGTAGCCGATTGCAGCGGATGGGTTTCGGGGACAGGGCTGCTTACCTGATGATCAGCTTTTTTGTTACGCCGTTACATTGCACCAAGTACAACCCCGGCGAAAGCCCCGGCAGTATGATTGCTGTATTAGTACCGGTTATTGTTTTTTGCCAGACCAGCCTTCCTGAAACATCCATCAGGCGGAGAAGAGATCCGGGTTCAAAATAACCACTCACAGATACTTTACCGCTTGCAGGATTGGGGAAAAGAGAAAAGTCTGCAGGTGGTGTACCTGCCCGCACTTTTCGGGTTTCAGAATAATAATTGTCATTGTTTCGCTCTGTCACCCTCAGCCGGTAAAAATTATTACCCGGCGAAGGCGCCGGATCTGCTGCAGCATACTTAAAACGGTTGTCAGCGGCATCAACAGTTACGAGGAAAACCCAGCCGTTATCCGTTTTCTTTTCTATCGTGAATTGTCTGACCAGTTCCGGATGGTCCACCTGCCAGTTCAGTGCCACCGTATAGTTTATTAATTGTCCTTTGAAGTAAAGAAGTTTGGATGGCAGCAGCAATAAACAATATCCCGCTGGGTCTGTGGAGCGGCGAAAAGTATAGCTGGAAATAGTTTGCCCGCTGCTGCCAGCCCCGGCAGCCTGGGCTGGAGCACATGTCCCGTCTCTTCCGCTTTCCACGCCGGCCAAACCCCCGTTTGTTGTAATGGTTATTGGCGGAACAGTACCGGTAAAGTACACAGCACCTCCGCTTCCGCCACCAGCACCACCATAACAACGGCCAATAGTGCCACCGTTTGCGGAATTTCCCCCATTTCCCCCATTTGCCCGGATAATAGCATTGCCGGTGTAATTTGTTACATGCATAATAATTGTGCCGCCTGCACCACCGCCCCCGGCTCCATCCGACTGAGAATCACCCCCACTGCCGCCATTTGCAGAGATCAACTCATTATTCCCAATAAGGTTATTGGCCCATATAAAAACTATTCCACCTCCATTACCTCCATGAACAGAAGAAAGCCCATTGTTAGAATGCCCTGCACCGCCCCCGCCACCGGAAAAAATTTTTGTTCCTGACCAGGTACCCAGGGCTTTTCCGCCAAGACCACGAAGAGTAGTGGTGCATCCGAGAGAACTGGAATTGCCGCCACCAATGCCTCCTGCTGTTAAATTGGCTCCGCCCCCGCCACTATTGTTGTGATTATTGCCACCCCCGCCTCCATTTGCCGGGGCGCCCCGCCCTCCTGTCTGAGATGTGGCCAGTGTAGCTACACCTTCTCCCTTGTATGCCCCGTTTTGAGGGGAGGTGGATGTAGCAGTATATGCATAATTTGAAGCTGGAATTGCATTGCTGCAGGTGGAAGAACTAAGCAGATAACTGCCTCCGCTATATCCGCCGGAGTCTGCCCATACGGGTTTCGTAAGAGTAATATCCTGGTCGGCAAAGATTGCAATGACCCCACCAAGCCCTGTCGTACTATCCCAGCTAAGCGCCTTTACTGTATCTGTCACATTGGCGGAATAATATTCTGCAAACTGCACCAGCTGCACCTTATCCGACACATCATAGCTGTACAGCAGATTATGAAAAAGAAAAATTGAATCACCAATGATATAGCAGATAGTGCCGATTTCATAGTTTCCTGAACCATTTAGTGATGTAGTGTCTCCAAAAGAACTGCTGGAACTGGTTGTATTGATAGTGGCCCCTTTCATCTGCACTACCATCACCAGGGTATTTACATTCAGGCCCGTTGCATCAGCCACCCGCAGGCAGGCTTTGGAAGCAATTACCTCGATCACTTTGTGATAAGTATTGACAACGCCACTGATATTGGTGGTCTGGGTGAAGGCAGTTTGAACAGGGCAGGCCAGGGAAATAAAAAGACAGGTTCTTATTATGAGAACTGTACAACTTGTTTTTTTGAAGGCATGAAACCGTTTCATCACTTCAGAAAATTAAGAACAAGCTTTGTATTCAGGAATAAGTAAAATCCACAGCCCTTAATAACTGCTGAAAAAAGAAAATTACGGGCGGCAAGGGGATTATTTACTGAGTGTTTTATGCGTTCCGTCGCAGAAGGGGGGTGTCTTTGTGTGCTTGCACTGGCAAAACCATATTTCTTCCGCTTTATCAAACATCAGTTTTACGCTTCTGAACGGCAGGCCTTCTATTTTTCTATGGGAGTTGTCGCAAAAAGGCTCTTTTTCGCTGAGGCCGCAACTGCACCAGGAATACACTTTGCCCGGTTCCACGATAATGCCGGCCGGTTCACAAACGGCCATCTTCGGGAGGCCTTCGTTGGGGATTGTTTCCATATTGGTTACTTATCAGCAATAAATTTATAAAGGTTGAAGTTTCCTTTTGAATAGGCAGCTTCAATTTCTTTTTTCAGCACAACCTTCTCAATGCCCTTCATCCTCTTTTGTTCAATCAGGTAAAAGGCTTTTTCGGCCAGCAGCCAGAACCGCTTATTGGTAAGATGCGCTTTCTGCAACTGGTGCAGGATAACTTCATGCAGTTCCTGTATGCCTTCTTTTTGTGAAGCGGTTGTTTTAAGCACCGGCACTTCATAGTAGTGATTGCTGAAAGCCGGCGCCAGCATCTGCCGGAGATTTTTTACAAATGTATCGGCGCCGGGCCGGTCAGCCTTGTTTACCACAAACACATCGGCTATTTCCATCAACCCTGCTTTCATGGTCTGCACTTCATCGCCGGCCTCGGGCACCACCACCACCACTGTAACATCCGCCAGCCCGGCAATTTCAATTTCACTTTGCCCCACACCCACCGTTTCCACAATGATATGATCAAACTGAAAGGCTTTCAGCAGATCGGTTATCTCGATGATCTTAGGATGCAGCCCGCCCATGGAACCCCGGGTGGCCAGCGAACGTATGAAAACACTGGGGTGAGTGTACCAGTCGCTCATACGGATGCGGTCGCCCAGCACAGCGCCGAGATTAAAAGGAGAAGAGGGATCCACACAAAGCACTGCTACTTTTTTGCCGTTACCGGCGAGGAGACCAATTAATGCGTCCACTAAAGTACTCTTGCCGGCGCCCGGCGGGCCGGTGATGCCAATGATCTTTGCGGGAGAAGCGGGAAGTGACCGCAGCAGTTTTTCATAACCCGGCTGTTCATTCTCCACCAGTGATATGCTCCTGGCCAGCGCCTTCACATCGCACTGCTGCATTTGTTGTAGTAATTCCTGCCAGTTCATGAATGCGGAGAATTAAAAATGATTCAACGGCAACTTACACATTTTATTTTTTACAAAAACCGGTAAAATTGCGTAAAACCGCCAATGGCTGAACGGTAAAAAAAATGAATCTTTGCACCATTATGCAACCACTGTCAGTTGTTATTTGCTGTAAAAATGAAGCCAGTATCATCGGTAATACACTGCAGAGCCTGCAGGGGCTTACCGATGACATTATTATCTATGATAATGGGAGCACCGACGGCACACAGGAGGCAGTGAAGCAGTACCCGGTGCAGCTGCATGAGGGAAACTGGGAAGGTTTTGGAAAAACAAAAAACAAAGCGATTGCCCTGGCAAAATACGACTGGATACTTAGCCTTGATGCGGACGAAGCCATTGATGAGGCGCTCCGGCAATCTTTGTTGCGATGGCAGCCGGAAGATGAGGCGACCGTGTATGAAATGGCGTTTAAAAATTTTTTTAAGGCCAAACCGTTAAAGTTCGGAGAGTGGGGCGCCGATTATCATGCCCGGCTTTTTAATCGCAAACAAGTGAAATGGGATGAGGCCCCCGTTCATGAGAGCTTGGTATTGCCTCCGGGCACAGCTGTAATAAGAGTGAAAGGGTATATCCTGCACCGCACCCTGCAGAATGTGGATGACTATAAAAGAAAAATGCAGCACTATGCTCAGCTGGGTGCCCAAAAATATTATGAGGAAGGAAAAAAAGCTGCCTGGCTGAGAAGAAAATTTTCACCGGCTTTTTCTTTTTTCAGCAGCTATATTCTCAAACGGGGTTTCCTCGATGGCAGGGAGGGGTTCCTCAGCGCCAGGATTACAGCCTGGTACACCGCCATGAAGTATGCAAGACTAAGAGAGCTGAACAGGCAATTGACAATAGACAATAAGCAAAAGACTCCTTAAATTTACAGGCAGTCATTGCAAACTGCCCATTGCCTGTTGTTAATTGATTTATGACCAATTTCATACCCATATTCCCGCTGGGCATTGTAATGTATCCCGGCGAAAAACTGAACCTTCATATTTTTGAACCAAGATATAAACAGCTGATTACTGAATGTCACTCTTCCAAAAAACCATTTGGTATCCCTACGGTGATAGAGAATAAAATGCAGGATCATGGCTCATTGGTAGAGATTACAGAACTTTCGGCCGTGCATGAAAACGGGGAGATGGACATCAAAACAAAAGGGGTCCGTATTTTCCGCATACTGGAAGTGATAAAGGAAGTGCCGGACAAACTGTACAGCGGCGCCATAGTGAATTATCCTGAAACTTACGAACAGGGCAACCCGGAGTTGATGCGCAAAGTGATGAAAAGCATCCGTGACCTGCACCAGCTGCTGAAAGTAAACAAGGAGTTTAAAAAGAAAGACAAAGAGATAAAAGTATACGATGTGGCGCATCATATCGGCATGTCGCTTGAAGAAGAATATGAGCTGCTGGGCCTGCTGGATGAACGGCAACGGCAGGAATATTTAAAAAGGTATTTGGCCAAAGTGATACCGATGGTGGCAGGTATGGAGCAGTTGAAAGAGAAAATAAAATTAAACGGGCATTTTAAAAACCTAAGCGGGTTTGACCTTAGCAAGTAATCAATCAGCAATATCATCCATGTTATCCACCCTCTGCCTCGATTTTGGCAACACCCGAAAAAAAGCAGCACTCTTTCATGATGCTGAACTGAAAGAGGCCATCACCCTGCCCGATGATTCGGTAGAAAGTATTCAGTCACTTGTCAGAAAATTTCAACCCCAAAAATCTGTTCTCTCATCTGTTATTGATCACAATCCGGCTATTGAAGAGCTACTTTCTGTAAATACCAAATTTCACAAACTCAGCCATCTTACCAAAGTGGCTTTCACCACTCCGGTAGGCAAGCCCGAAACCATTGGCGCCGACCGGCTGGCATTATGCGCAGCAGCCGTTCATTACTATCCTGGCAAAAACAATTTGGTAATTGGTCTCGGCACCTGCATCACTTACAACTTCATCAACAAGTATCATGAATTTGCCGGCGGCGCTATTTCACCGGGATTGGAGATGCGACTGAAATCATTGAATTATTATACCGCTAAACTTCCACTAGTGAAGGCAGACAGCAACGTGCCGCTGATAGGGTATGACACCACCACCAATATTACCTCCGGCGTGGTGCTCGGTATGGTCAAAGAGATCGATGGTTTTATAGAAGCCTACCGGGAGCGGTACAAGAACTTTAACGTCCTGTTAACCGGGGGTGATATAGTGTATTTGGCTTCGCACCTTAAAAGCAAGATATTTGCAGACCCTGATTTAATCTTTAAAGGTCTGTATGCAATTAGTGAAGTCAATAACCCTTAAGAAAATCAAGACGTTACGCTGCTTTTTCCTGACGTTCCTGGTTTCATTTTCAGCCGCTTTTACCCCTGCTTTTTCGCAGGATAATTCGCCTTATTCCCGCTATGGTATCGGCGACCTGGTGCCTTCCACACACATCAACACAAGAGGTATGGCAGGAATTTCAGCCGGTTATATTGATGCCCTGTCCATAAATTTCAATAACCCGGCCTCCTATTCTGCTTTTGAGGCATGGATGGAATCAAAGAAAAAAAAGTTAGCCTCCGGCAGGGCCATACTGGATATCGGAATAAACATAGACAGCCGCACTCTCCGGGAAACAAATCCTGCAAGAAAATTTACCGCCGGCAACCTGCTGTTTTCTTATGTACAGGTGGGAGTGCCATTGAAAAGGAGCTGGGGGCTTAGTTTTGGTTTGCGACCGGTTTCAAGGATCAGTTATAAAATTTTCCGGGGCGAAAGACTGAAAGACCCCATCACCGGCCAGCCAATTGACAGCGCCACCACCCGGTTTGAAGGCGACGGCGGTTCTTACCTCGCATCTGCAGGTACAGGCTTCACCGTATTCCGGAAGGAAAAATTTTCCAAAATAGATAAAAAGAAAAGTATCGGGGAAGAAAGTCTGAACATCGGCTTTAATGCCGGTTACCTGTTTGGCAAAATAAATAACAGCAGCCGCCGGGAATTCCGCAATGATACGGTGCAGTACTTCAGCGCCAACTATGAAACAATAACCACTTATGGTAATATTAATTTCAGTGCGGGATTGCAATACCGCCTGCCGCTTGGTGAAGGCAATAAACTTTTTTCCGCAGGTATTTACGGTAGCTGGGGGCAGCAACTGAATGCCAGCCAGGACCGGATCAGGGAAACCTTTGTATATGATGCTACACTTGGCGACCTGCGGCTCGACAGTGTGCAGGATATAAGGGATGTGAAAGGAAAGATCGTCATGCCTGCTTCCATCACAGCAGGATTTATACTGCAAAAATTCCCGGTGGTTACTGTAAACAAAAAAGAGGGCGGATGGTTACTTGGGCTCGATGTCATGTACCAAACCTGGGACAATTACCGCTTCTACGGCCAGAAAGATTCTGTACGCAATAAATTAGAAGTAAGAATAGGCGGCCAGGTAAGCCCGGTGCCGCGGGAAAGTTATTTCAGCCGGGTGGCCTACCGTGCCGGATTCATCCTCGGCCCGGATTACCTCAGTGTGCAGGGAAAGCTGCCTCAATATGGTATCACTATGGGGCTCGGGCTTCCGGTGGGTAACTATAACCGCCTCAGCCCTTACCAGCGTACGGAAATTAATCTTGCCTTTGAATTCATCAAAAGAGGGAATAATGATAATTTGCTGAAAGAAAATTTATTCCGTATCTCCGCCGGTTTCTCACTCAGCGATATCTGGTTTCAAAAAAGGAAGTATGATTAGTACTTTTTTGTATAAATATTTTTCGGGTGCAGCAGCTATACTTACAGGCTGCTGTTTTCTTTTTAGCTGTGAGAATGACGCTAAAAAAGTGGATGACTGGACGAAGAAAGTAATCATGAAGGAAGAAGCAGTGGATATTGACAGCTACCTGAGCCAGGACGGAAAGATGAAGGCCCGGCTGAAAGCCCCCCTGATGGTAAGGGTGTATGCCGACACCCTCTATGTTGAATTTCCCAAAACACTGCATGTTGATTTTTATGATGACAGTACCAAAGTGGAATCATGGCTTGACAGCCGCTACGGAAAATATTTTGAAAGCCTGAACAAGGTTTACCTGCGGGATAGTGTTACAGTGATTACGGTAAAGGGCGACACGCTGAAAAGCCCCGATCTCTGGTGGGATCAAACCGCCAAAATGTTTTATACTGATAAGTATGCCATCTATCATGGCATTGGCAAAAATATTTATGGAGGAAAAGGGCTGACGGCCACACAGGACCTCAGCAGCGTTATCTTCAACCAGCCAACGGGAACTGTACAGGTTTCTGAAAGTGGATTCCCGAAATAAGCGGGTGTCTTATGTCCCGAAGAGCAGCTGACACATTTTACATTGAACACTACTCGTTATCTTTAATTGTTCTTGCCACATTGATCAAAAAATACAGCTAATTATGGAATACCGCCGCATGGGAAAAACCGGGCTACAGCTGAGTGTACTTTCATTTGGCAGTTGGGTCAGTTTTCACAAACAGATAGACGACAACATGGCTGATGAGCTGATGGGTATTGCGTATGATAAGGGGATTAATTTTTTTGACAACGCCGAAGTATATGCCCTCGGTGAAAGCGAAAAGATGATGGGCCGGGTACTGAAGAAGAAAAACTGGGACCGGACATCCTACACCGTTTCCTCCAAGGCCTTCTGGGGCTGGAGGGGAAAAGACAACAAACCCAATCAAACTGGTCTCAGCCGCAAACACCTCGTGGAAGCTTGCCATGAAGCGCTGCAGCGGCTGCAAATGGACTACCTCGATATGTTTTTCTGCCACCGTCCCGATAAAAGCACACCCATTGAAGAAACCGTGTGGACGATGCACAATCTTATCCAGCAGGGGAAAATATTATACTGGGGCACCAGCGAGTGGAGCGGCGTGGAAATAATGGAAGCACACCGGGTAGCGCAACAGTATGGCCTGATTGGCCCGGCCATGGAACAGCCGCAATACAATTTGCTGGAACGGAATAAAATGGAAAATGAATTTCTGATGGTATTCCGGACGGTGGGCATGGGTACCACTATCTGGAGCCCGCTGGCCAGCGGGCTGCTAAGCGGAAAATATAATGAAGGCATTCCTGAAGACAGCCGTTTTGGTTTGAAAGGATTTGACTGGCTGCAGGAAAGATGGATGAAAGAAGAACTGCTGAATAAAGTAAGAGGGCTTGCTGCACTGGCAAAAGAACTTGGTATTTCCATGGCCGAACTGAGCATTGCCTGGTGTATTAAAAACCCCGATGTGACAACGGCGATACTCGGCGCTACCCGCAAAGAACAATTACTGGAGAATTTAAAGGCGCTGGATACTGTTGTCAAACTTGACAGCGGGGTGATGCAACGGATTGAGGATATTGTGCAGACAAAACCAGTGCTGCCGGAACATTAATACTTCACGCAGAGATCGCAGGGTACGCAGAGGAAACTATTGACTTTGCTCTGCGTACCCGATAGCTACCGGGGGCAGCGGTCTCTGCTGAAATTAGGATACGTAGTAAGGATTTAAATTAAAAAAACCCCTGCTTAATCAGGGGTTCTTTTATACATGCATTTCCGAATTACCTTAACCTGTTTTTCATAGGGACGTTTTCATTCGGGTTCATGTAGTTGGTCTTGGGCGAATACTGGATTCAGAAACGGGACGGTCTGCTTATTATTTACAAAAGACCTGCCACCCTGCCAGATCACACACCCCCCGGGGAATTGAATTTTACAATACCCGTAGTATTACTAAACGAAAACCGTACATCAACGAAGCATTTCTTTATCTTCAATTCTAAATCAACTTCATGTCGTTTGCCAATAAAACAGCGCTGATAACAGGCGCCACCCGTGGAATAGGGAAAGCCATTGCACTCCGGCTAGCTAAAGAAGGCGCCAATATTGTGATTGCCGCCAAAACTGTGGAAGAAAACCCCAAACTCGGGGGAACTATTTTTTCCGCAGCTGCAGAAATAGAAGCGGCGGGCGGTAAAGCGCTGGCGGTGCAATGCGACATACGTTTTGAAGAGCAAATTCAAAATGTGGTGAACAAGACCATTGAAACATTTGGCGGTATTGATATACTGGTGAATAATGCATCTGCTATTTCACTCACCGGCACAGAGCAAACGGAGACCAAACGCTTCGACCTGATGCACAGCATCAATGTGCGGGGCACTTTCCTGGTGACAAAGACCTGCATTCCCCATTTAAAGAAGTCATCCAACCCGCATATCCTTACTTTATCACCCCCCATTAATCCCGATCCCAAATGGTTTGAGAAGCATGTGGCCTACACCCTCACCAAGTACAACATGAGCATGATGACGATCGGCTGGGCGGCAGAGTTTAAGAAGGATAAAATTGCTGCCAATGCGCTCTGGCCAAGGACCACTATTGATACCGCCGCCGTACGCAACTTATTGGGCGGCGCTATGCTCGCCAATATGAGCCGCACCGTGGATATACTGGCGGATGCGGCCTATTACATCCTCCGCCAGCCTTCCGCAGAATGCACCGCCAATTTATTTATTGATGAACAGGTGCTGGCGAAAGAAGGCATTACTGATTTGGAAAAATATTCTGTCGTACAGGGGGCAAAGCTGTACAATGACCTGTTTGTATAAAAAGAAAACCCCGTCTGGCAGGCAAGCAGGATATTTATTAAAAGCCACCCACCATTTCATTTTCTGTTGCCAATCAATATAGCGGCCATAGCCATTGCGGTGTCTTTCAGCACACCCGAAGGATTTGCATTAAACCCTTTCAGATGAATGGTGAATACAAAGATCAGCAACACAGCGGCCAGCAGGTAACAAGCCAGGGTTTTTTGCATATCAATAAAAATGGCGATAGCAGCCAGAATAAAACCGGCGCCAGTGATATAGATCCATATTTTTCCGTCACCCGGCATAAAATCAGGAACCATACCCCCCATCATATTGGCGTTTTTAAAATGAAGGATTCCGAAATAAGCAATGATAGCCGCAAACAGGTACTCGGCGATTTTAGACGGGACAAAAGGTTTCATATTTGCTGATTTTGGTTTCGGAAACCTACAACAATTTTAAGAATGCAGCAAAAAGCTGATAGCTTCTGTTTATAAGATGTGAACGGAGTAATCTTATACAGCCGCTTATTGTTCTTCCGTTGCAGGTTGCCAGTTCTCCGGCCTCATCTGCGGAAAAAGCAGCACATCCTGTATGGAAGCACTATTGGTGAGTAACATACAGAGCCGGTCAATGCCGAATCCGATTCCCGAAGTGGGCGGCATACCGTATTCTAATGCACGGAGGAAATCATAATCAATGAACATGGCCTCATCATCGCCCCGCTGCATCAGCCGGGCCTGCTCTTCAAAGCGTTCCCTCTGGTCAATGGGGTCGTTCAGTTCACTGTAGGCATTGGCAATTTCTTTCCCGGTGATCATCAGTTCAAATCTTTCTACCAGCCCCTGCTTGTCCCGGTGCTTTTTGGTGAGGGGGCTCATCTCCACCGGGTAGTCAATGATGAAAGTAGGCTGCACAAAGTTCTTTTCACATGTCGAGCCAAAGATGGCGTCAATGAGTTTGCCCTTGCCCATGGTATTGTCGGTATGGATATGCAATTGTTTACAAACAGAGCGGAGCTGTTCCTCATTCATGCGGCTTATATCGAAACCGGTATGTTCATGGATAGCATCAAAAATACTGATGCGTTTGAAAGGAGCTTTGAAAGAAATCGTTTTTTCTCCCACCATCACATTGGTGCTGCCACACACATCCAGCGCTGCTTTTTCCAGCAGTTGCTCGGTGATTTCCATCATCCAGAAATAATCTTTGTAGGCGGTGTAAAATTCGAGAATGGTGAACTCCGGGTTGTGGGTGCGGTCCATACCCTCGTTGCGGAAGTTGCGGCTGAATTCATACACCCAGTCGAACCCGCCAACGATGAGGCGTTTCAGGTACAGCTCATTGGCAATGCGGAGGTACAAAGGAATATCCAGCGCATTGTGGTGAGTGATAAAAGGTTTTGCTGCTGCGCCGCCGGGAATGCCTTGCAGCACCGGTGTATCCACTTCGAGGGCGCCATGGCTGTTCAGGAACTCCCGGATGGAATTGATAAGTTTTGTTCTCTTAATGAAAGTTTCTTTTACGGCGGGATTAATTACGAGGTCAGCATACCGCTGCCGGTATTTGAACTCCGGGTCGGTTACCGCATCAAAGATCTGCCCCTCGGCTTCTTTTACAATCGGTAGCGGCCGGAGTGATTTGCAAAGCAGGGTCAGTTCTGTTACATGCACCGATGTTTCGCCTGTTTTGGTGATAAAGACATATCCCCTTATGCCGACGATATCGCCGATGTCAATCAGTTTTTTCCAGACAATATCATATAGAGACTTGTCCTCACCCGGGCAGATGTCATCCCGGCGGATGTACAGCTGTATTTTGCCATGCGAATCCTGTATTACACAGAAATTGGCCTTGCCCATGTCCCGCACACTCATGATGCGGCCTGCGAGGCACACATCAGCAAACTGCTCTTTGACTTCTTCCTTGCCTCCAGTAGCTCCCTCCTTCGCTGAGGCTTCGGTGGATGAATCAGAGGAGGCGGGCTTGTAATTCTCTTTGATGTAAACAGAATTGCTATTAACCGGATACAATTGGGCAGGGTAGGGCTCGATACCCATCATAATGAGTTCGGCCAGTTTTTCACGGCGTAGTAATTCCTGTTCAGATAAATGTGATGTGTTCATGAAATACAATAAATCGTTTCAGGCTGCTCTTTTTCTCACCGGCCGGCGAATTAGCAGGCGAGCAAAGGTACTGGTTAAGCAAGCAGTACACAAACCAAAGCCCCCGCATTCGGGGGCTTGGTATTAACTGTTAAAGAGATGGCTGCTGAAACTCCCTGAAAAGGACCGGGAGACCAAAAATCTTTATTTTTTCTTTTTCTCCCTGGGGCTGTTGGGGAAATAATAACCAAGGCGAAAACCAAGTGAGCCATTTCTCAGCTTATCTTCACCGGTCGGAACAGGAACCAGGTTGCGGAGGCCAAGTGTGTAATTCACAGCAAAGAAAACCCCGCATTTAAAACGAAGACCCGCCATAAAATTCGCCCCGTAATCAATGCCGCGGTAGTCATTGGCGGCAGTTTTGCCGAATGATATACTTCTTACCTCACTTCTTTCACCATCTTCTATTTTCACTTTTTTTGACGGGAGGTTGAAGCCCAACTGGGGGCCAAGGCCCATGTACAAACGGGTCTTGCTTTTATTACCGACATGATGAACGAAATTCAAAACCAGGTCCGCATAACGGAGGGCATCGGCTTCTTTCACCAGTTCTGTTTTGCTGGTATAAGTGCCTTTTTGCACATAATGGATGCCGGGCTGAAAGCTGATACTGGTCTTGCCAATGGGGGCATCCACCAGCAAACCGGTGGTAAAACCTGCCCGTACATCGCCACGGGTATCTATGCCGCCGATGTTGCCATATACGTTGCTGAGAGATACACCGCCGCTAAATCCCACCTGGGCTTTTTGGGCAAGGACATTGATTTGAAATAAACAGACGGCTGTAATGAAAAGGAACAATACTTTTTTCATATCAGTTATTTTGGTTTGCCTACTCATATCGCTTTTCGGCGGTGGCGCCCTGTCCGGGATTTTCAGATGTAGTCTTCAGGGTCCAAATTTAAGGGCAGCCTGACAGACGGCCTTAAAATCAGGGTTAAGATAACGACTTTTTTAAAACCAGGACAAAATTAGCGGAAGCGGCCTGACGAACAAATAAAAGCCCCTGCTTTGTTATAAAAGCAGGGGCTTTACACAGTTTTTTGGAGCAATGGGCTAATTGCCGGGAGGTTCCGTCTCAGGATTTTTAATCTGTTTTTTACGCTTACCCATGATCCTCCGGATTACAAAGATCAGGAGCGCAACTACCAGGGCTGTACCGCTGATCAGAACAACAATAGCCAATGCCTCAGACCCGCCACAGGAGATGCTGCAAGCCAGGGACGCCACCCCCACAATAAGACCAAGTGCCACAATAACCGATAAAATGATCAGCGCTGCTTTTCCTCCCGGGGAGGGTTCACCGGAGTTCCTGATAGTTCGGATCTGTTCTTTCAGCATTTTCTTTCTCAATTTCCATTTCAACAACTTCCCGTTCTCCTCTCTCATGGATGCGGAAAAAGCCTTGATGGGCAAAAAGGTTTTCAGGGAACTGTCTTTAAGCAACGGGGCTGATGCTGCCATAACAGAAGTAAAGGGAGGGGAATAGTTGAGAACCTGCCGGGGATGATTGCCCAGGTAAACAATCAGGAGAAAAGTGGAGCCTACCAGCAACATGTCACAGGTCTTTTGCCTACGGTAAAATAACGATCTTGCCTCCCCGTTCACTGCATTTTTTTTCCGGGGGTAAAATAGTACCCCTCCTACGTACAGGAAAACAAAAAAGAAGAGGGCTGCTGATGGGAAGATGATCTCCAGGTCCCGCATCAGCAGGCCGGTGATAATACCCAGGCCATTGAGCAGGATGAACGAAACAACAATGAGGATACGGGCAGGCCATGGATGGCTTTTAGCCCAAAACGAAATTTTTTTCATATTGGTGATGGTTGAAGTGATGTCAATCCTGTTTTTAATATGCTATAACGCTATTCGCAGCGAAATGGCCGGATAAGGTGTTTTAACCAGGGAACCCTGCCGGATAAATGGCTGTGTTTCCATCTTCAATTTAAGGGATAACGGGGCATCAGCAGCTTTTTTCCTGTTTTCAGTAGCGGATACAAAAAAAGGAATACTACCAAGCATGGTAACGCCACCGGCGATCAGCAGGATTCCTCCTGCATAAGTTTTTCTTGTATCCTCAAGACGGAAAAGGTTCCCGATATCCGTCTTGACCTCTTCGTTGCCTACAATCATTCCTACCGTACTAATAGCAAATCCGCCTCCCAGCGTCACCCAGGCTGCAGTGTTTTGCCTTTTAGCCCTGGCCAGGTAATCACTTTTAGTCATTGCTGGCGGAGTGGTTGTTTCCTGGCCAATGCAACCGGTTGAAGTAAACAGCAGCAGGAGAACAAATATTTTTTTCACAGCAAAAAATTTAACGTTTGGTAAAAGTTACTCTTGAACTTCTTCCTCCTCCGTACTCTTCTTTCCATCTCAGCGTGGTGGTGGTCAGTTCCTCCAGTATCCACTCATCTCCGTCTATCTTCAGGTGTGTTTCATTTTTCGTAAGCTGCCAGGTACCGGTCACCGTTTGCGGATCAGCGGCATCACATTTGGTGGGGCCTTCATTCATCTCCAGTGTGCTGTTTGTTTTAAAAGTGAAATAATTGTCTTTGAAGCAATCCGGAAAGAAAGCATAGTTATCCGTTTCATAGGTGCCGTTGCCATCGGCATCCTCTTCGGCTGCGGTTAATTTCCAGGTGCCCGAAGTAAGCAACTCTGATTTGGACTGGGTTTTGTCTTTTTTGGTGCAGGCTGCAAAAAGAAGAGCAAGCAAAGCAAGGAAGCAACATGTCTTTTTCATAAATGTGGTTTTTATGGTTTACCTGATCTTATCGCTGCCGGGAAATAGCGCCGTACTTTTTTTAAGGAATTTCGGGTTTCTCCTTTTCCGATGTCAATGTATAGCCGGCAACAGCCGGTTCAAAACTGAATCCTGCATTAACATTTCCCTTATTTGCAGTTATTCATAAAATACCAGTAGTTAAGTATTGCCCGTTTGCATAAAATCCGGTAACTTTTGAGTTCAGACACACAACTTGCATTTATTGCAAAACATTTTTGCCGAACCAAAACCAACTATGTCCATGATTTCTTCTCAGGACTTCCTTTTTCAGCGTATCAGGGAAATGCTGCCCACCCATGAATCCATGGTGGATGCCGTTTCCGAGGTACTGCATGTAAGCAGCGACAGCGCTTACCGGCGCATTCGTGGCGAAACCCCCCTGGTGCTGGAAGAAGCCCGGCAACTCTGCCATCATTTTCGCCTTTCGCTTGACCAATTGCTGGACCTTAAAACGGGCTCCGTACTGTTTCAGAATATCCGGATCAACAACCAGCAGTATTCCTATGAAAAATATATTTCAGGCCTGCTGGGCCTGGTAAAGCATGCCGGCAGTTTTTTTCAAAAGGAGATCATCTATCTCACTAAAGATGTACCCATCATCCATAATTTTTATTACTCCCCGTTAATAGCCTTCCGTTATTTTTTCTGGATGAAAACCATCCTGCAACATCCCGATTTTGCCAACCGGGGGTTTACATTGAACTGTATCGCACCCGAAATGGAAGCACTAAGCCGGGAACTGGCCAGGGCATATACCCAGATCCCTTCCGTAGAGATCTGGAACACCGAGTGTATCAATAGTACCATATCGCAGGTTGAATTTTGCAAAGACTCAGGTCATTTTTCCTCTGATGCTGATATCAAACTTATTTATGATGCGCTGGAAGAAACCGTACTGCACCTCCGGGCACAGGTGGACAACGGGGTAAAATTCATGCCCGGCGAACCCCCGGCATCCTCTAAAAGTAATTTCCGGTTTTTTTATAACCGGGTAGTGCTCGGTGATAATACGATCCTCATTACCACAGACAGGGTACAATCCGTGTACCTGAACTATGAGGTGCTGAATTATATGACCACCAGCGACAGGGATTTCTGCAAACAATGCGACGATGACCTGCATAACCTGATGCGCAAATCAACCCTGATCAGCCAGACCGGGGAGAGGCAGCGGAATAAATTTTTCAGCATACTCCTTGCCAAAATAGAAGACCGTAAACGCAACTTATAACCATGACAACCGGTGAACTTCAGCAAAAACTCTTCTCGGCCATCAAATCAAAAATGCCGGAGAACATCTCACCCGCCGAAGAGATTGCCAAACTGCTTGACATCAGTACAGACAGCGCCTACCGGCGGATGCGGGGCGAAAAAACAATATCGATTGATGAACTGCATGTGCTCTGCAGTCATTTCCAGGTATCATTGGACAGCCTGATGAAATTGAAACAGGGAGGCATTGTATTCCAGGGACAATACCTGGACAAACTCAATTTCAGCTTTGAAGAATACATCACCAGTGTAATGCACAACATGGCCTATATCAACAGTTTTAATGAAAAATGTTTTTATTACCTGTGCAAGGACCTGCCTATTTTTCATCACTATCATGTAAGGGAAGTGGCAGCGTTCAAGTGGTTCTTCTGGCTGAAGACCTATTTCCATTTCCCCGGCTTTGAAAAAAGAAAATTCCGCTTTACAGATTACCCCGATGAAATTTTTACCATCGGGCAAAAGGCACTTGGCCTCTATAACCAGATGCCCAGCGTGGAGATCTGGAATATGGAGAGCATGAATATCTTTTTCCGCCAGATTGAATTTTACAAGGATGCACAGGTTTTTGAATCCGACCGGGATGCCTATGCTTTGTATGACGCAATGGGCAGGCTGTGGAACCACCTGGAAAAGCAGGCCGCTTTTGGCTATAAATTCAATTATGGCGACACACAGCAAAAGCCAATCGGCGAATTTAAAATGTATTTCAACGAAGTGTGGTTGGGTGATAACACTATGCTGGTGGAGATGGACGGGACCCGGATGGCCTATGTTCCCCATACCACCATCAACTTCATGCTTACCAAAGATGATTCCTTTACCAGGAACATGCATGACCATATACAGAACCAGATGAAGCGGTCCACCCTCATCAGCGAGGTAAGTGAAAAAGAAAGATCAAGGTTTTTCCGCATCATCCGGGAAAGGATCGAACACCGGAAAGAAAGCCTGAAAGTGTAAGCAACCGGGCAGCCTTATTCCCCATCATTAGCTGGAATAATTGTAAGTTGCAGCAGAGGCCTGCATTATCCGGGTTTAAATTCAAACACATGAAAAAATTACTTTTTGTTATTGGGTTTTGCGGTCTTTTGAGTGGCTGCGATGTATTGTCACAGTTGCCTGGCACAGGTGGCGGCGTAACCGAAGCTGAAGCAGGAGAAGGAATAAAGGAAGCCCTTGGACAGGGACTGGTGAAAGCGGTGTTGCAGCTGAACAAAGAAGACGGCTTCTTCAAAGATGCGCTATATAAAATACTGATGCCGCCTGATGCAAAGAAGATAGAGAATACACTCCGTGACCTCGGCATGGGCAAGATGGTGGATAAAGCCATCCTGCAGATCAACCGGGCAGCAGAAGATGCGGCAGGCTATGCCAGGCCCATCTTTGTGGATGCTATTAAAAGCATGACGATTGCCGATGCCATAGGGCTGGTGAAGAACGGCGATACCAGCGCCACCCATTTCTTCCGGGTAAAGACAACCGATAAACTGATTGCCGCTTTTTCACCTGTCATTAAAGGTTCATTGGATAAAGTGGATGCCACAAAGTATTATGCGGATGTGGTGAATACGTACAACAACTTTCCGACTACGTTTAAAAAACTGAATCCTGATTTGCCGGGTCATGTTACCGGCAAAGCCGTTGATGCCTTGTTTGACCTGGTGGCGAAAGAAGAAAGGAATATCCGGCAGAATATCGCAGCCAGAACAACAGACTTGCTACGAAAGGTGTTTGGGGCTAAATGGTAAAACCCTAATCCGGAAAAATACTCCAGAACAACAGCACCACTCTTCGCCGGGGATCGTTGATGGTATAATCTTTTACTTTCGGATCAGGTGGTGATTCTCCTTTACCTTCATGCAGATATACCACATTGCGCAGGTAAATGCCATTGTCAGAACGGGTGGCTGCAAATTTTTCGAATAAGTCCCTCACCGCTTTTGCCCGGGCCCTTGACAGTTGTTTATTCAGTTCTTTGTTGTCCGGCTCGGTACCCAAAAGATTAAGCTGGGCTTTCAGCTCACGGTAAAGAGAGCTTCCCTCGCCAATGGTGGTCCCATCAGCATAGCCTTTTGCGGTAATGACCAGGGTCAGTGGAAAGTCTGGATATTTTTTAGTGAACCGGTCTATTTCTATGGCCGCAGGTTCAAAGAGATTTGTCATTTTGGAAACAACAGAAGGCGACACACTATAGCTGCCGGGTTCAAACAGCACATCCTGGTCCAGCTTCACCACCATGTTCCGGTTGATGAGGTCTTCGAGAAATGATATTTTCTGATTGATACGTTGCTCGGCTGTCCGTGTGACGGAAAGGGCTTTCCGGAGACGGTCCCAGTCGGCCTTGTCTATTTCGGTGCCCCGGATGATGATAATGTTTTTTCCAAGCAGGGTGTCTATTTCCGCATTGGTCTTATCAATGAATTTCTTGATGCGGCTGCTGGCAGCGCTGTCAATCTCATTCTGGTCATCTTTGCGCTGCCGTTTCTCGTCTAATTTTTCCAGGTCTTCGCCGTGCTTTACTAACTGGCTGTCTAATTTTTCCAGCTCTTTTTTACCGGAGGCCGCTTTCTTCTGCGGCACGCAGGAAAAAAGCAGGCAAATAATAATCAAAGCGGCTGATAACGGAAGGAGTGCTGTCTTTTTCATATAACAGCTTTTTAATGGTGCTTATTAAAGGTAAAAAACTATTGTCAGATTTTCTGATTTCCCATTTATTAAATACCTATCTTCAATACCCCGCCCTTCCTAAACTTTCCCTCTCTTTACTTTACAGGGCAGTCGGCCTTCTTTTCGTACTGGAAAACCCCTGCCCGGGAAGCTGTTTTATTAATCACCAAAAACTAAAAAAATGAAAAAAACATTTTTTCTTTGGCTGTTTGTTGCCATTGGATTCCTGGCAAATGGCCAGGGTAAGACCCTTTACACAGTTAATTTCGTAAAGCCTAAATCAGGCATGAAATCAGCTTTTGAGGCCAGTTGGAAAAAACACCTGGCCACCTATCACAAGACGGATGACAAAAGGATGGTGTATGAAGTGATGAGCGGACCACGTACAGGAGAATTTCATATTGTGGAAGGCCCCATTGCCTATGCCGACATGGATACTGAAAGGCCCAATGCAAAAGAGCATTGGCTTGACCTGGAAAAAAACTTTTTCCCCATGCTGGAAGATGAAAGAATGAACGCCACCTACCGCTGGGATGATACGGCCAGCTTTAATGGTATGGTGACTGCGGATAAATTCCTCGTTACTGTTACACATGTAAAATTTGGAATGATAGCGGAAACCATAAGAGAAAGCAGAAGAGGATCATTAATTAGCGCCAAAATAAACCCCACCAGCCGGTTCAGCGTTAATGTCTATACACAAATATGGTCAGGGTCAGATCCGGTCAGGGTTTCAATCCGGAATTTAAAGGACGGCTTTAAGGAACTGGAAGCTGATTATTACGGCCCCAATACAACTCCACCCAATGCATTCAGGGATGCTTATATCAAAGACTATGGCTATGATGCGTGGGATGCCAGGCAAAAAGTACTGGATAACAATGCAAATGTGGAAAGTCGTGAAGTGTTTATCATGAAATTGCGTAAAGACCTGAGTTCCGAATAACAAGTATAAATGGAAGAAATGAATTGACCCGAATCCCGGGTGTTTTGCATCCGGGATTTTTTATGCACCGGCCAGCAGCACCTGCCAGGCTTCTCTCACTTTTCCTTCCTCCAGTAATTTTTTAGCATAGGAATGAAGTTCTTTCTCCATTTCGTCCGGATTGATGGAAAAATATTGAATGATATGTTTCAGGTTGCTGTCATCAAATGCCGGGTCAATAAATGGCATCTCCTGCACATTGGCCAGCTGGCCCAGGTTATTGCCGGTTAGTATTTTACTGTTGCGGACAGCGTCGGGAAGGGCATCCACACCAATTCCCAGCTGTGTGTTGGGCTTTTCCACCATGAAGAGATTGCTTTCATCCACCCGGCAGTACCAGTCGCTTCCCAGCCGGGCCACATGGTTTATTTTCCGCTGATCCATCTTCTTGTTTTCATCAAGAAGTGAATCATCAATATGCATCCGCAGCACTTCACAAATGACCAGGTTGCCGGCACCGCCTTCGGTACCCAGTGGTTTTACTTCGATCACTTTGCATTCCAGCTTTACTTTGCTTTCTTTTACCATCGGTGGTTTTACAAGGGTGGCCGGCTGGGCGGTAAAACCCGCTTTCACAAATTCATTGACCCCTTTGGGAAACTCACAACTGGCCAGTGAAACCTGCTGCACCATATCATAGGTGATAATATTGATAACCACTTCAGGCACTTCCTGTACATTTTGCAGCGTATGCTTGGTGCTATTGTCCCGCACCCGCCTGGCGGGAGAAAAAATGACAATGGGGGGATTAGAGGAAAACAAATTGAAGAAACTGAAAGGACTCAGGTTTATGTTCCCGGCTTTATCAACAGTTGACGCAAAGCAAACAGGCCTGGGCGCCACTACATGTTGGAGGTAATATTGCTTTTCGGCTGTTTTCAGGTCTTTGAGGTCAAGAATCATAATATTTTTTTACCGCAGAGAACATGAGAAAAAGAGATTACGCAGAGTCAAAAGTTATAGACAATTCTGCTAAAGCCCTCTTTTAGTAATGGCACATTAAAGTTGATTAAATAACCCAAATTTTTACCGGCCAGTTTTAAATAGGTAATAAGCTGTGCTTTAAAAATTGGTTCTATAGCATCTACGGATTTTATTTCTAGTATAATCTCATCTTCAACAAGTATATCCATTACATAGATTTTACCAAGAGCTTCACCCTTATAAGTTATTTCAACCGGCACCTGTACTCTCACTTTAATTCCATGTAACAGTAATTCTCTGACTAAAGCCGTAACATAAGCAGATTCAAGCAAGCCAGGGCCTAATTCCCGGTGAACAGTAATACAGGCATCAAGGATAATTCCGCCTAATTCATTTAATCTTTCTCTTGTCATATTCTCTGCGTTATCTCAGTGTACTCATGTTCTCTGCGGTTAATTTTTCTTCAACTTAAGAATACTCCAGTCCGTTTCTTCAGCAATAATATTGTTTCTTAGTTTTCCCAGCCCATCAATCTCCATTTCCACCATATCACCTGGCTGCAGCCATTGCTCAGGATAATTGGGGTCATTGAGTTTTCCTGTACCGTTCAGCTCGAGGAAACAACCCGTACCCACTGTTCCACTGCCGATCACATCTCCCGGGTATAGATCGACCCCATAAGAGGCCCGCTCAATTATTTCAGCAAAAGTCCAGTCCATATCTGCCAGGTTGCCGTCGCTTACCTGTTTACCGTTTACAAAACACTGCATTCGCAGGTTCCAGCTTTTGCCATGGTGATTTTCTTTGCAGGGCACGGCAAATTTTTCTAATTCATCCATTGTCACCAACCAGGGGCCGATGGCCGTAGAAAAATCCTTTCCTTTGGCAGGACCAAGGTTGAGCAACATTTCTTCCATCTGCAATCGTCTTGCACTCATGTCATTCATGATCATCAGCCCGCCGATGTATTCATCTGCATTTTCTGCTTTAATATTTCTTCCATGTTTGCAGATAACGATGGCGGCCTCCAGTTCAAAATCCAGTTTTTCAAAATGGTCAGGCATGCACCTGATTTCACCGGGACCTTGTATGCTGTGGTGATTGGTGAAATAGAAGATCGGGTACTGGTCAAATTCCGGTATCATCTCCACTTTCCGGTTTTTGCGTGCAGCAGCCACATGCTGCCGGAAGGCATAACCATCCCTGCAACTGGGGGGAAAGGGTACCGGCGCCATCAGCTGAACTTCGTGTAACGCAACGCCCTTATTGCTGGTTCTTGTTCCTTCCTCCAGCATCAATGTGCCAGCCTGCGCTACAGGAAAATACTCCTCCCAATAGTTCAGAAACAGGTTCATGCTGTTGGGCAGGTCGGGATGCAGCACATCCATATCATAGATCATATCGCCGGCAAGAACTCCCAGCTGTTCTCTCTCTTCTTTCAGGTAAGTGACAAGCTTCATGTTATTATTTTGATTAAGAGCAGCTAAGTTAAATATTTCAGGGTGCAAAAGCTGTCATTTTCAAAGGGTTGTTAACTCCCTGTCGTCTGACAAAAATCAGCCCTCATGTTACCGCTGACCGCCATTTCATTCCTTATCTTTGCCGCCTATGGAGTTCGAAAAAATTCATAATAAAGGTCAGGCACAGCTTTTCAAAAACCCTTACCTGGAAATGCTGACCAAAACCCACCCGCTGGTGATTTGGGGAATGTACACCCCGGTGATGATCTATATGCTGTATTACAGCGGCTCCCTCGGGTTTACCACCGGAAGAATTTTCCTTACTTTTTTGGGCGGCATGTTCTTCTGGACCTTTTTTGAATACCTGGCTCACCGGTTCCTGTTTCATATGGTGGCGAAAAGTGCCAGGGCTAAAAAATTTATTTACACCCTGCACGGCAACCACCATCATTACCCGAGAGACCGGCAGCGCTTGTTCATGCCGCCAGTGCCGAGCCTTATTCTGGCTTCAGCAATTTTTGGTTTGATGTACCTGGCCCTCCGGCAGCAAACATTCATGTTCTTCCCCGGTTTTTTACTCGGCTACCTGATGTATGGCACCATGCACTATGCCATCCATGCCTGGAACCCCCCGTTCAAGTGGATGAAAGGGCTTTGGAGAAACCATCACCTGCACCATTATAAGAATGAGCACAACGGCTATGGCGTAAGTTCTACATTATGGGACCATGTGTTCGGTACCATGTTCGACCTGAAGAAAGAAAAAGAGGACAAAGAGAAAGTGCAGGAACTGATGTTTGAGAAGAAAAGTAAATGATCAACTTCTTATTTCCCTTTCAGCAACGGGGCTTCTATTTTTAATACAACAGCAAAACGGCTGTTTATTTTTGATGCAAGCGATGAAGGCACCCGGACAACCGTATTCCCATTCGCTGTTTCCCATTTCAGCCTGGTTGCAGTTCCCAATATTGAAATAACACTTCCCTTTTTAACAGGCACACCTTTCAGCACAACCTGTTCAGGAAGGTTTATACTATCTGTATTGGATAGCCAGAAAGCATAGAAGACCTTATTGTCTTTAGACTGTGTGTAGTAAATGTTATCAGACGAGTAAGGAGCAACCGGCTTCGAGCCATAGATTCCTTCGCCATTAACAGAAATCCACCTGCCAATTTCCTGCAGACGGACGTAAGCATTGGGATCCCAGTCACCATCAGGTCCCGGGCCGATATTGAGTAAAAAATTGCCGCCCCTTGAAACAATTTTGATGAGTAAATGAATAAGCCGGCGGGCAGGCTTGTAGGTATCATTCGGAACATAACTCCAGGAGCCGCCCATGGTCATGCAGGTTTCCCATGGATAGGTGAGCGGTGTATCAGGCACTTCCTGTTCGGGTGTAGTATAGTTTTCATATTCACCAGGTACGGTGCGGTCAACGATCAGCAAACCCGGCTGATATGTTCTTGCCATTGCAGCAATTCTTTTCATATCTATATCCTGGTTATGCTTTATCCCCCGCTGCCATTCTATTGTTGTATCAACAGATGATAAGGGCCTCACCCAGCCACCGTCCAGCCAGAGTATATCCATTTTGCCGTAAAGGCTCATCAGTTCTTTGATCTGCTCGTAGGTGAAGTCTTTGAATGCATCCCAGCGCTCCGGATATCTCTGCGGATCGTAGTTTACATTCCGGTCTTTCGGGGGAAAGTAAGGCCACCAGTAATTTTCATTGTGCCAGTCGGGTTTGGAAAAATAGGCGCCGGTCCACAGACCTTCTTTCCGGAATACATCAAATATCTCTTTGGCAATATTGCTGCGGGGATTGGAGGCAAACGGGGTTTTGGCTCCGGTTATTTTATAGTCCGTCTTTTTGCTGTCAAACATGCAGAAGCCGTCGTGGTGCTTGGTGGTGAAGACAACATATTTCATCCCGGCATCTTTGGCCGCTTTCACCCATTTTTCAGGGGCAAAATTCACGGGGTTGAAGGTTGTTTGCAGGCTCTCATAAGCCTGTATATATTCTGTATAGCTTTTTGAATAAGGCCCCTGCCGCTGTGTCCAGCCTTCATCTTCCGGGCAAATACTCCAGCTCTCCACAATGCCCCATTGGCTATATGTGCCCCAATGCATAAAGAGACCGAATTTCAAATCCTGCCACTGATCAATTTTATTCCGGACAAGAGTGTCAGAGGGTGCAACATACTTTGCATGCTGTCCCGGAGTTTTGGTAAGCAATACTGCAAATGCAATGAGGAGAAGGAGATACCTCATAAAAAAGGGGTTTGAACGAAAATAAATGAATTGCTGCAGATAAAAGCGGCTACCATTTTTCATCACCAGGTATGTCACTGTCATTTTTTGTTTGCTCCCTGCTTTTAATTTTTTGCAACTGCCGTTCAATGATAAGGTCAGCGATCAGCCCGGCAGCATTTTCACCTTCTTCTTTTTCCAGCAAATCTCTCATCTTGTTTTCATCCACATCAATCCGGTAGAGGTACCAGATCAGTTTCTCAAAATCATGGTTGATGAGGTGATTGATATGGGCAGCAAGATGCTGCTTGAATTCCTCCTGAGAAGCAGTAGCAGGCAGGCTTATTTCAAGCGACTGGTTAATATCAATAATCAAATCTGTGGTCATCTGCGGGCAACTAAAATTTTTCTATCGCCCCCAAACCAAACAGGGCAAAATCATATTTCACCGGGTCATCCTTGTCCAAAGTTCGCAGGTATTCTGTCAGTTCCAGCGCCGCCAGCCAGTCCGTTTGTTTTCTTTTCAAAATACCCAGCCGCCTGGCCACTCTCGCCACATGCAGGTCTATAGGGCAGATGAGCTGTGATGGAGTGATATTTTTCCAGATACCAAAATCAACACCCTTATTGTCTTTCCGCACCATCCAGCGCAGAAACATGTTCAGCCGCTTGCAGGTAGAATTCATTTCCGGGGCAGCAATATGTTTCTCAGTTCTTTTTTCATGCCCATGAATCAAAAAATATTTCCGGAAGGCATTCAGCCCTGTTTCCACTGTTTCATCTTTTTTATTCATGCCACCGGTAAAAGCATTCTCCAGGCTTTTATTTTTAGCATAATGCAAGTGCAGGAATTCAATAAAGTACAGCAGATCATCTGCATTGAATGTCCGGTGTTTGAAACCGGCCAGCTTTTTCAAATCCTTTTCGCTATGCCCGGTGATGAACGGGTAAGGTGCATTACACATCAACCGCATCAGTTCTTTGCTTTTATTAATAATAGCAGTGCGGTTGCCCCAGGCAAAAACAGCGGCAAAGAAACCGGAGATTTCAATATCCTGTTTTTTTGTGAAGAGGTGCGGCACGGAAATGGGGTCATCTTTTATAAACCCGGGCTGGTTGTATTCCTCAGCTTTTGCGTTTAAAAAATCAGCCAGGTTGGTTCGTGTCAGCTTAGTTGGCATTCTTTATTCTTTCTCCCCGTACCGGCGAATAGTCCTTTTTTTCTGTACCATTTACCAGCAGCTTCTCAAAAAAGCATTTGATGCCAGTAGCGCCTGCCATCTTTTCCTGGTTCTGTATATGAAAATGCAGGTGCGGTTCCGATGAATTACCTGAATTGCCGCAAAGCCCCAGCAATTGCCCTTTTTTAACGGACTCACCTGTCTTCACTTTAATGGAGTTCAGCTTGAAGTGGGCCAGCAGCAGGTATTCATTATTGCCTGTTTTCAGAACAACACTGTTGCCGGTAAGTTGTTCGGGGTTCATGACACCGGGAATGTTATCTTTTACACCTTCAATTACCGCAACCACTTCTGCATCACAGGGAGCTGTTAGTGGCTGGCCAAAGGCATAGTAATCATCATTTGTTTCGCCATTGGTTCTGTATGATTTTCCGGCGGAATCCTTAATGACAATATCGAAGGCATGCCGCTGTGCTTTTGTTGAAACATGGTAGTTCTGTTCTTTGGTATCGCCACCCCAGAAAACAAACCACTCACCGGAAAAAGGCAATGACATTTTTGTCTGATTCCGGATAACAGGTGCTTTTTCTTCGGGTCCGTCATAAGGAGTAAAACGAAGTCCGTCAAGTTTACCATAGCGGTTCTGCGAAATATCCAGCCATAAAACACTGTTTTGAAATTCGGTCCTGTACCGGCTGGTTCCGGCTGTCGTACTAATCAGGGTATGTTTCTCAATACTGCCAGCATCTTTGTAAAGCTGGGTAAAAAATGCTTTCGCTTTGTTGAGTGGCAGGGCTTCTTTCATATCATGCGAAAACATATTGAAAATGCTGTCAATCTGTTTCCCGTTATAGTATTCAACTATTTTATCTGCAGAAGATTTTTCTGCTGATGGTTCCTGTTGCCCGTTACAGGATAAAAGAACAAGTAACGGGGAAACGACGAGAAGCCTTTTCATAAACTGAATTTTTAGTTAGCCGATAGCTTGTTTCAGGTCATCCGTCAAATCTCCGGCATCCTCAATCCCCACACTCAGCCGTATCAGCGAATCGGATAAACCATTCTTCATTCTTTCTTCTCTTGGTATGGAAGCATGAGTCATGCTGGCCGGGTGATTGATCAGCGACTCCACGCCACCCAAACTTTCTGCAAGAGAAAATATATGAGTGGATGATAAAACCCGCCGGGCTTCTTCCACGCTGTCGTTTTTCAGTTCAAAGGAGATCATGCCACCAAAATCCCGCATTTGTTGTTTGGCAATGACATGACCGGGATGGTCTTCAAAACCCGGCCAATAAACTTTAGCAACTTTAGGGTGATTGCGCAGCCAGTGGGCAATAATTTTTCCGTTTTCACAGTGGGCTTTCATCCGCACCCCCAGTGTTTTTATTCCCCGCAGCACCAAAAAGCAATCCATCGGCCCCGGCACTGCACCACAGCTTTTCTGGATAAAGTATAATTTCTCTCTCAGGTCTTTATCATTCATCATCAGGGCGCCCTGTATCACATCGCTGTGGCCACCGAGGTATTTGGTTACGGAATGCATTACGATATCTGCACCGAGGTCAAGCGGGTTTTGCAGGAAAGGGGAAGCGAAAGTATTGTCCACAGCTACGAGTATCTTCTGCTTTTTAGCCAGTGTCGAAACAGCGGCGATATCGCAGATATTCATCAGCGGGTTGGTAGGTGTTTCCAGCCAGATAAGATTAGTGTTTGAGTTAATGTATTTTTTTATGTTATCGGCACTGTTCATGCCAACATAATGAAATTTTATACCAAACCGCTCAAACACTTTGCTGAAGAGACGGTAAGTGCCGCCGTACATATCATTGCCACAGATCACTTCATCACCGGGCGCCAGTAATTTGATAACAGCATCGGTTGCCGCCACACCGCTGCTGAAGGCCAGCCCGAACTTTGCGTTCTCAATAATTGCAAAAGCTTCTTCCAGCGCTTTACGGGTGGGGTTCTGGCTGCGGGCATACTCAAAACCTTTGTTCACCCCCGGAGCTTCCTGTACATACGTGGAAGTTTGAAAAATAGGCGTCATAATAGCGCCGGTGGAGGGGTCGGGGTGTGATCCCGCATGTATGTATTTTGTTGCTGCCTTCATTTTATCTGGTTAAGAAATGCAAAGATGCCGAATTCAGGCTATTTAAACGGTATTGCGGATGACAAATACCTCCAATCGTAATTATCAGCATCATGTGAAGCTTTCGGACTGACAGGTTTTTGCAACACACCCGGCTTTAATATTTTCTCCCGTACTAATTTTGCTTTTGCTGCCTGTATCGCTTCCTGCATTTTTTTTTGCTGCATCCATGCTTTTTGAGGGGGCTCAAAGCCCACTTTGTCCCGTCGCCATACAATTGACGCAGGCAAACTTGTTTTCATGGCTTCCCGCAACAGCCACTTGGTCCATCCGTGCCGGATTTTAAAATGCGAAGGCAGTGAGAATATAAACTCAACTAATTCATGCGAAAGAAAAGGCAGCCTTACTTCCCTGCCATGCGCCATAGAATTACGGTCGGCATAGCGCAACAATTCCTCCAACCCATGTACAAAGCTGTTGAAATAAAGCACCCCGTTCAGGGTGAAATGATCAGGAGGAGTGTAATACGCTTCCTTACTGTGGTGCATGACAAATTCTTTATCGAGGTTTTCATGACCGACAGCCTTCAGCAAATACTGCCGCTCCATTACAATACTGGCAAAAGAGGGAAACCAGGCGGCGATTTTATTTTTATAATTAAAAGATTCATTTACTCCAAGCTGCCTGGCAGCATTCAGTTCTTTGCTGCTTCGGAGCTTCCCTTTTCTGAACAACTCTTGCCAGTACCATTTGTAGTACTTATGATAGCCTGCCAGTGTCTCATCGGCGCCCTGCCCGTCCAGCAGCACATTAATATTGTGTTGCTTTGCCAGTTCATACACTTTGTACTGGGCATAAATGCTGGCCGAGCCAAATGGCTCTTCCTGGTGATGACAGAGCTTTTCCCAGTCAGCAAGCAGTTCATCCCCCGAAACATTGATGATATGCTGCTGCAGTTGAAAGGAATCAGCAGCCTGTTTGGAATAAGACGATTCATCTTTTTCAAAACCGGGGAAGGAGGCAGTAAAGGTTTGTGGTTTATAGTTTATGGTTTGTAGCTCAATGATGATTGAAATTACCGACGAACTATCCAACCCCCCGCTTAATGAAGTACCAACCGGCACATCACTCCTCAATCTTCTTTTTACGGAGCGGGTCAGCAAATACGTAAACTGATCAATGGCTTCGCTGTCTGTTATTTTTTTTTCCTGAACTGCGGGATCAATATTCCAGTATGGCCGGATGCTGTAATTGAAGTAAACCAATGAGAATTTCAGGAAGGATGCCGGCGGAAGTTTATGAATGTTCTCAAAAAAAGTTTCCTCCGGCTGCTCAGGATTATCCGTATAACCAATAGTAATGAAATTGAAAAGCAGTTTCAGGTTGGGTTTTCGCTCAACGCCTGCAGCCCAAAGGGCTTTCATTTCAGAAGCAAAAAGGAACCTGTTGTTATCATAGTACCAGAAAAATGGCTTTTCCCCGAAACGGTCTCTTGCTGCAAAGAGTTCTTTCTTTGTTGCATCCCAGATAGCGAAGGCAAACATGCCGTCAAAATGGTTCACACACTCATCACCCCAGCAATCATAAGCGGCAGCTATTACTTCGGTATCTGTATGTGACCTGAAAACATAATTTTTTTTCTGTAGCTCATCGCGGAGTTCAATGTAATTATAAATTTCTCCGTTGTGGATGATGGAGTAGCGGGGCATACTCCCTTCTCTGCCCTGCGGAGAAGGGTTGGGGATGAGGGGCTGATTTCCGGCCTCACTCAGATCAATAATGGAGAGGCGGCGATGACCGAGTAATACATGGCCGCTGTCATCCTGCCACGATCCTTCTCCATCCGGTCCCCGGTGTGCCAGCGCATCCGTCATTTTTTTCAGATGCTCTTTGCTGAATTGAAAGAGGTTTGCTTGTATAATACCTGCGATGCCACACATGCAGAACAAATATCAAATATCAGGAACCAAATCCCAAAATAAATAAACAGGGATTGGCATCAGGCAATTAAAAGCGGAGAGGCAACCTCACTTCCACACTGTCCCAGGCCATCATCAAATCGGCGCCACTATCTTTTTTCTGAAAGGTGATGGTGAAGTATTCAAGAGAGAAATTATTTTTAGTAACAGGCACGGCAAACCGGGCCACATCTTTAGAGGGGTCGGGCTGCAGTCCCCAGCTGTCACTATTACTGTTCAGTACTATCGTCCATTCTTTGGGCTGAGGTATGCAATAGAGGACATACCGGCCTTGTATTATTTTTTTATCCTGGATGATGACGTCAGCATACAAATCAAGTTCTGTGGATTCATTGGCGCCCAGTCTCCAGGGCTGACCATACTGCAGCACCTCCCGGAAAATATGACGCCCCTGCAGATGAGGGCGGCTGTAAATCACCCTTGCCAGCGGAGGCGATGTTGCTGCTTTTCCCATTTTTAGTTTTGGATAATCCACCGGGTAATAGCTCATGTCCATGGGTGATATATCCACCCCGGCATAGGGGTTGATGGCCTGTTCGGTATTTGCGCTGATGTTGCTGTCCCGTTTCAGGGCCGGGCTATCGGTTGCTGTTCCGTTGTCCTCTTTTTTATTATTACAGGCAAGAAACAGCAGTACTACTAACGAAAGCGGTATCTTCATATCTCTTGCTTAAAAACTGACGGGTAAAGACACTTTCACATTTTCCCATGCCATCACTAAGTTGCAGCCAATAGCGGTTTTTTCAAACAACATGGACATATTCTCCACCAGGCCCTCCGTTTTCTGCAGCGTTACATCTGTACGCAGCAGGTCTTTTTTCATATCATATTTAAAAGAACCCCAGGTGTCTGTTTCCTTATTGACGATAATGGTCCAGCTGTCATCCTTTACAATAGCGTACAAAGTATAGCGGCCCGTTTTTATTTTTTTCCCGCCAATCCGTACAGATTTGAAAAACTCTATCTCCGTTGCTTCATTGGCGCCCAGCCTCCACACTTCTCCGTTCTTTACGAGTCCGCCAAATATCGTCCGGCCTGCTCTTTGCGGGCGGCTGTAAATCACCCTTGCCACCAGCGGCTCAGTTATTTTATCCTGTATTTTTAAGACAGGATAACCGGCGGGATAATAGCTCATGTCCATCGGCGATTTGTCAACCGGTGGTATATTGGTTTGTGCCATCAGGCAGATAAACACAAACTGGAAAGCGCAAAGGAGTACCATAAACTTCTTCATACTTATGATTTTTACATTAACTTCAGGAATGGCTGCAAAAATAGATGATTTGACAAATAAGTTTTTACGGTCAAAGGCATTGCCAGCCGCTATCCCTTCATTTCGTCAAATATTTTCTTTGCGAAAGGCTTCACAGCGGCCCAGAAATGACGATAACATTGCTCTAACAGTTGGTAATGCTCTTCAAATAATATATAAGCGGTTTCACTGTCTGTCAGGTGCTCTGATCTTCTGACCACGCCACCCAGACTTTTTTTTGTGCCCCAGCGGGTACGATAGTTATACAGCCAGTTCTGCTGCTTCATATAAGGGAACATGCGGGCAAAATGTTCGGGCGTCCATCCTGCCTGCCTGTCAAGCGCTGCATAGGTTTCTTTGGCAAAATCAAATAAAGAGGCTTCTGAAAATTCCGATTCATCATTGGCGAGAAAATGATCATAGACCACATCAATAAAAGCGCCGCTGTATAAGCGGTAAGCCGGACGAAAAACCTGTTTGGCCTCACGGGTGGCCTCATGTGTGTCGGTGAAGCTGTCAATGGACCGGTGCAGCATAATGCCCTGCTGCACTTCAGCGGGGTAATCAAATTTCTTTTTGCCCTTCACAAAATCACTGATCATATTACCGGTCAGGATGCCGGGGTGACCGAAGGAAAGATATGCATGGGCTAAATAATTCAAGTATTAAAGTTACACCGCAAAATCATTACCAAAATTGTGGTGTTGTCAGGAAATATTTTTTTGTTGCTTATACAGCCGGTAAGAATAAACACATGGGATCAGTACAATGATGGTCATAACGGTAAAGAAAGCAACAATGGCGGCTACCGGCGGCAGAAAAAGGCAAACCACAGCGAGGAATAATCCTCCCGCAAACCACAGCTTACCTGCCAGCAAATGAGTCTTTCGCCAGTTCTCCTCATTCTCCAATGTCCAGGGCAGGCGCAGACCGGCAAAGTAATTCGGCTTCAGGTTAGGAAGATAGTTACCGATGATAGCAAAGAACAAACCTGTGCCGCTGAAAATAAGTCCTGTGCCGAATTTGATATTTCCCCTGGATCCGCTGTAAATGATAAGGCACATGATGCATGAAAACAAAGCCACTGTGGCAAAAGCTAACTTAAAAAGCCGGTCCCTGTTTTCTGCAGCATACTTTTTCGGATCTATCCGGTAAATGTTTGTCAGGATAAGATACAGCAGCGCATTTACAACGGCAAGGATAAGTATTAGGGTGATGAGTTCTGATTTATTGCCAAACCTGTCGGGGTTCCCCTTCAGGTCAAAATGCAGCGCCACTCTTTCGGGCAGCTTGTTCCATACAAAGGCGAGATAAACAGCCGGGGCAGCCATCACCAGCCACACTATTTTTTTAAGAATGCTGTTCATGATTATTTCTTTTTTGATTTGAACTGTAAAAACCATTTCAGTATCTCATCCACCACCGTGGTGTTGAGCGAATAAAAAATAAACTGACCTTCTTTAACGGCAGTCACCAGGTTGGCCTGCTTCAGCAGGTCAAGATGATGAGAAATGCTTGGACCAGATATACTGAACTGCTCCACTATTTCCCCGGCCGTCATGTCTTTTTCCTGCAGCAACTGCAGTATTTCACGCCGGGTCGGGTCGTTTAATGCTTTAAAAACAATGTTCATCGGCTGAATTAATCAATTAAATATTTAGACAAATATCTAAATATTATTTTAATTACCAGAATGTTTTTTTTGAATACAGCAGATCTCTCCGGCTGCCTGATGACCGGTGCTTAAAAATGTTCAGCGGTTAAAAAAGACAAGCTCTGTTAACAGCCATTAACACCGCATCCCATTAATCTCCAAACAAGTCCACTGGACATAATTGGCTTGTGCAGGGCTGTAACCCGTTTTACTTTTGAATCGTCATACTAATCAAACAACAAAAAATAAAACCATTAAATAAAAAAGTTATGAAAAAGATGATGTTAACACTGGCAATCACCATCAGCAGCTTTGGCGCTGCTTTTGCCGGCAGCGTCTCCGGCAGACCTTTGACGTCCGAAGGTGAGGAGGAAGTAAATGCCAGGGTACTGTATGCATTTAAAAAAGAATTCAATGCAGCAAAAGACATAAAATGGACAGTGGCACAAAATTATTACCTGGCCTCCTTTCTGTATAACGACCAGCATATATCCGCTTATTACAGCACGGAAGGAGAACTGATGGGCATGACCCGTTATATCAGCCCGGCCGATCTTCCGCTGGCCTTGCAAAGCGACCTGAAGAAAAATTACAAGGATTACTGGGTCAGCGATCTGTTTGAAGTGGCCAACAGCGATGGAACTGCTTATTATATCACCCTGGAAGATGCGGAAACAAAGCTGGTGTTAAAGGCGACAAATGGAAAAAGCTGGAACAGTTATAAGAAAGTGAAGAAATCATAATTATCCGGCTCAGCATATATCAACAGGTGTAACTAAGTTTTGGTGTGTGGTAAAACAAGCCCTGATATTGCCGGTGGCGGCAGTCAGGGTTTTGTATTTCTGATATTGCCCTATGACGCTGAATATTTTTCAATGCATTTAATTTTAAGGTTCATTACCCGGAGCAAAAAATAATGATGCAGCAGCTATGCTGATGAATGTTACGCAGCGTTAATGAACTTAACATTACCCGCCACAAATCTCTGAAGCGGCCCTTCCGGCACAATTCACTTGACTTCACCTGTCCCCTCATTTACTTTTGAAATGTAATAAATCAAAAACCTTAATCCCGCCTGCCGTCGGGCAGGCATTAAATCTTAAGCCATGAAACAAACAACATCAGTAAGAAACAAACCCCTTTTACCGGCGGCTAAATTATTTTTTGTCCTGTGCCTTTCCCTGACCATAACCGCCACTACGGCGTTTGCCGGCAAAAGCTACCCGGTGAACGATGAAGTAAAAGAAACATTTAAAAAGGAATTTCCCGGGGCCGAAGTGATCAGCTGGGATGATGCAGGCGATTTTGTGAAAGCCATTTTTCTCCTGAACGGCTATCGTTCCGAAGCTTATTTTGACAGCGAAGGACAACTCCATGCCACAGCAAGAAATCTTTTTTTCACCCAGTTACCGCTGGCAGTCACCAAAACGGTGAGTAAAAGATACCTGAATGCAGACATCCTGGAGGCGACCGAGATCAGCACCACAGACGGCACCAGCTATTTGATAAGACTGGAAACATCTGCCAAAAAGTACAAGGTGCGTCTTGATGCGGCCGGCAATATCAGCAGCTCAGAAAAAACAAAGAAGTAATATTCATGGGTTGTTATCATCGGTATTTCCCGCCTCGTGGCGGGAAATTTTTTATTTATGCAATACTGTATTTTTGCGGCCTGCCCGCCTTCATCCCCGCCTGATGCGGGACTACGGCAGGCGCCGCATGGTCTTCCGCCGGTTGGCGGATGATCAGAAGGCGGTCTTTAAAATTGAACTAATGAAGAAAGGACCCGTTTCACAATTTATTCAGCATCATTACCGCCATTTCAATGCTGCTGCACTGATGGATGCGGCCAAAGGCTATGAGCAGCATTTGCTGGAAGGCGGTAAAATGATGATCACCCTTGCCGGCGCCATGAGCACAGGGGAACTCGGTATCTCATTGGCCGAAATGATACGGCAGGGAAAAGTGGACATCATCAGCTGTACCGGCGCCAACCTCGAAGAAGATGTGATGAACTTAGTGGCGCATTCGCATTACAAAAGAATCCCCAACTACCGTGACCTGACCCCGCAGGAAGAATGGGACCTGCTGGAAAATCATTACAACCGGGTCACCGATACCTGCATACCGGAAGAAGAAGCATTCAGAAGGTTGCAGAAACACCTGGTGAAGCAATGGAAAGATGCAGAGGCCAAAGGCGAACGGTATTTTCCGCATGAGTTTTTATACAAAACGATTCTCAGCGGTGAGCTAAAGCAGTATTATGAAATAGATCCGAAAGACAGCTGGATTGTTGCTGCCGCAGAGAAAAATATTCCCATCGTGGTGCCGGGATGGGAAGACAGCACGACCGGAAATATTTTCGCCAGTTATGTTATCAAGTCAGAATTAAAAGCCTCTACGGTAAAAAACGGAATTGAATATATGGCCTGGCTGGCCGATTGGTACAAAGCCAACTGTGGCGGAAAAGGAGTGGGCTTCTTCCAGATTGGCGGCGGCATTGCCGGCGACTTTCCCATCTGCGTGGTACCGATGATGTACCAGGATCTGGAAATGCATGATATTCCTTTCTGGAGTTATTTCTGCCAGATAAGCGACAGCACCACTTCGTATGGTTCTTATTCAGGCGCTGTGCCGAATGAAAAGATCACCTGGGGAAAATTAGATATTAAAACACCCAAGTTTATAGTGGAAAGCGATGCGACCATTGTGGCGCCGCTGATCTTTGCGTGGGTGCTGGGATGGTGAAACCCCTGTCCCCTAAAGGGGAACTTAGATCAGTTAATCACAATCCCGACAGAAAAAAACTGAAAGAAAAAAAAGAATCCGTATCAGTGACGGGCTTCTTTTTTTACGAGATAATAAAAATGAAAAACTCTGCCGGGATTGCATCCAGACAGAGTTGATCTATGTAAAAAGGGATGGATTAATAGGGGCTTGCTTTTTTGTGTCAGAACCGGCGGTCTCTGCGGTCTTCCCTGCGGTCACGGATGTCTTCCCTTCTGTCCCGCACATCTTCTCTCCGGTCTCTTACGTCTTCACGACGGTCACGGATGTCTTCGAGCCTGTCCAGTACCCCGCCATTGTGCATGGCATCTCTGCGGTCTTCCCGGCGGTCCCGGACGTCTTCCCTTCTGTCCCGCACATCTTCCCTGCGGTCTCTTACATCTTCGCGGCGATCACGGCGGTCTTCTATCCTGTCCCGGACGCCATAACGCTGGGCATCAGCTGTGTTATCCATGGAGAAGGCGATAAAAAATAACCCTGTTAAAACAAGGGCTTTTACGATTCGTTTAGTTTTCATATTAATTTTTTTTAGGGCTTTAAAATCGGGTTCAGGAAAATAGACCGGGCATTGCTGGTTTGGTTTAACCGCAAATTAAAAGAGGCTGTCTCAAAAGTGTTTTGGAACACAACGAACACTAAGAAAACACTAAGAGCACAACGCAAATAGCCTTTAATATTAATAGTCTTTGTGTCCGTTGTGCCTTCTTTGTGTTCGTTGTGA
>JBQTHS010000073.1:0-6042 GCA_052389635.1 Bacteroidota bacterium
TAAATCCGAAGGCATTGTATGTAGCAGAGATAAGCAGTTTTCAGTTAGTTGATATCAAAACATTCAGACCGGACATAGCTATCCTGACAAACATTACCGAAGACCACCTGGACCGTTACGATTACCAGTTCGAAAATTATATACGCAGCAAATTCCGTATCACTATGAACCAGCAGGAAGATGATCATTTCATCTACTGCGCCGATGATGAAGTAACTATGAAATACCTGAACCAATTCAATATTCATTCAAACCAACTGCCAATAAGTATGAAAAGAGACCTGCCCAACGGAGCTTTTATCAAAGACGGGGACATGTATGTAAGGACCGGCCAGGATTTTACAAGCATGAGTGTTTTTGACTTTGCCTTAAAGGGGAAACATAATTATTATAATACCATGGCAGCTTGTGTTGCTGCTGCCACCCTTGACATCCGCAAGGAAAAAATCCGGGATGCCGTACAAAACTTCCAGACACTGGAACACCGGATGGAACATGTGGCTACGGTGAGGGGAGTGGAGTTTATCAACGATAGTAAGGCCACCAATGTGAACTCAACCTGGTACGCACTGGAAAGTATGACTAAACCAACTGTACTTGTCCTGGGCGGCGTTGATAAAGGGAATGATTATTCACTGATGGATGAACTGGTGAAAGAGAAAGTGAGGGCCATTATCTGCCTTGGAAAAGACAACACAAAAATTCATGAAGCCTTTGGAAGTATGGTGAGTAACATCGTGGATACAGGAACTGCGGTGGAAGCGGTGCAGGCAGCGTTTCATTTTGCCAGCAAGGGTGATGTGGTGCTGCTGAGCCCGGCCTGTGCCAGTTTCGACCTGTTTAAAAATTATGAGGACAGAGGCAACCAGTTCAAAAAAGCTGTAAAAGAGTTATAATAAAAATGAATGCCGTCAGAAATATAAAAGCCAACGATTGGAAAAATGCATTTAATGCAGACAGTCTCCTGAGAAAAACAAAAGGAGATAAAGTGATATGGGCACTGGTGGTGTTACTGGCATTGGTGTCAATGCTGGCCGTTTACAGCGCCACCGGTTCCCTGGCCTGGAAGAATTACAGGGGTAATACGGAGATATACCTGTTCAAGCAAATTGCATTCATCCTGGCGGGCATCATGGTTATTTATTTTGCCCACCTTGTTAATTATACCTTCTATTCAAAAGCGGCAAAGGTTGTGTTCCTGCTCTCATTGCCATTACTTGTTTACACTTTATTTTTCGGGGTAAAAATGAACGAAGGAAGCAGGTGGATAAGGCTGCCATTGATCAACCTGACTATGCAAACCTCCGATCTGGCCCGTCTTGCACTGTTTATGTACCTCGCAAGGCTGCTGAGCAAAAAACAGGATGTAATCAAAAATTTCAAAACAGGATTTCTCCCTGTTATTACACCGGCGGCCATCACCTGTGCATTAATTGCGCCGGCCAATCTCTCTACTGCGTTATTGCTGGGAGCCAGTTGCCTGCTGCTGCTGTTCATAGGCCGGGTGAATACAAAACATATTCTGATGACGATAGGAATCGCTTTGATACCGTTATTATTCCTTATAGCTGCAGCAGTCATCCGTCATGGAAAAACAGAAAATGAAGCGGGTATTGTAAAAAGATCTTCTTCCACGCTTACAGGCCGTGTGAATACCTGGGTTGGCAGGGTGGAGAGTTTTATTTATAGCAGCAAAGATGACGCAGATAATGATGCTTACCAGGTGAACCAGGCGAAGATCGCTATCTCAAAAGGGGGTGTGTTTGGCGTGGGACCGGGCAACAGTGAAACAAGAGATTATCTGCCGCAGGCCTACAATGATTTTATCTATGCCATCATCATTGAGGAATACGGATTGATGGGGGGCGCTTTCATCATGTTCATTTACCTGGTGTTTTTATACAGGTGTATCAGAATATACAAACGATGCCCTTATGCTTTCGGGGCATTTCTTGCACTGGGGTTGAGTTTTACGCTGGCCATACAGGCGGTGGCCAATATGGCGGTGACGGTGAATTTATTTCCGGTGACGGGAGTAACACTGCCATTGGTGAGTATGGGAGGAACCAGTTTCATATTTACCTGCCTGGCAATAGGTATCATATTAAGTGTGGCAAGAAACGTAGAACAACAGGAAGGTAAAGCAGCGGCGGAGTATGTAAAATAAAGTGTGCATGGGCAAACGCATCATTATAGCGGGCGGGGGAACAGGAGGACATATTTTTCCGGCCATTGCCATTGCTAGCGCACTAAAAAAAATGGACGAAAGTATTGAGATACTTTTTGTGGGGGCCAAAGGAAGGATGGAGATGGAAAAAATGCCTCAGGCGGGATATAAAATAGAAGGCCTGGATATAGCCGGATTCAACAGGAGTTCTTTGATAAAAAATATCGGCTTGCCATTCAAATTAGTCAAAAGTTTTTTGCAGGTGCGTACCATCTTCAAAAAATTTAAACCGGATGCGGCGATTGGTGTGGGCGGCTATTCCAGTTTTCCGGTGCTGAGATTTGCGCAGGCAAAAGGGATTAAGACTTTCATCCATGAGTCAAATTCTTTTGCCGGTAAATCCAATATCATGCTTGGTAAAAAGGCGACAAAGATTTTTACCGGAGCCGGCGGAATGGAAAAGTTTTTTCCTGCAGCAATAATCCTGGAAACAGGTAACCCGGTGAGGGCTTCTATTGCTGCATCAGCGATCAGCCGGGGCGAAGGGATACGATTCTTTTCCCTGGATGAAACAAAGAAAACGGTGCTGGTTGCAGGTGGCAGCCTGGGTGCCAGGTCCATTAATGAAGCGGTAGATGCAGGACTGGACAGATTACTCGATGCTGGATTACAACTGATATGGCAAACAGGAAAACCGTATGCAAAAAAGGCAAAAGAGAGAGCAACGGGTAAAAAGGAGGTATGGACGAATGAGTTTATTACAGAGATGGAATATGCCTACGCAGCAGCAGATGTGGTAGTGGCCCGTTCAGGTGCGATGACGGTTGCAGAATTGTGTGTGGTTAAAAAGCCTGTCTTGTTTGTGCCTTATCCTTTTGCTGCAGAAGATCACCAGACAGTGAATGCGATGCAACTGATGAAAAAAAATGCAGCATTAATGGTGAAAGACGGCGAGGCAGGAGAGAAACTGATGTTAATGATGATTGAACTGGCAAAGGATGAAAGCAGGCAGGAGGAATTGAAAAGAAATATTTCAGCACTGGCAATAAAAGACGCTGATAAAAAAATAGCGGAAGAAATATTGAAAATGATTTAGGTGTGGTCAATAAGCCTTTGAATACTGTCCTTATGAATACCCCCTTCGGTGGGATTGACAAGCTGAGGGAGGTTTATTTTATAGGAATCGGCGGGATCGGGATGAGTGCCATTGCAAGGTTCTTTCATGAAGGGGGGGTGAAAGTGAGCGGATATGATAAGACAGCAACAGCGCTGACAAAGGAATTGGAAGCAGCGGGTATTGTTGTTCGTTATGAAGAGAATACAGAACTGATACCCGGGCAAGCTGACCTGGTGGTTTATACCCCGGCGGTACCGGCAGATCACAAAGAGCTGGTTTATTACCGGGAGCATGGATATAAAGTGGTGAAGAGAAGTGATGTGTTGCAGCTGATAACAGAAAGTTCTTTTAATATATGTATAGCCGGGACTCATGGCAAAACAACCATTACTACGATGACGGCGCATTTGCTGCGGGACAGCGGGTTTGGTTGCAATGCTTTTCTGGGTGGGATTGCCGTAAACTATGGAACAAATTTCTGGAGCAGCGAAAGGAATGTGTGTGTGATAGAAGCGGATGAGTATGACAGGAGTTTTTTGAAATTAAATCCCGATATCGCCATCATCACCGCCATGGATGCCGACCACCTGGATATATATGGTACAGCAGAAGCGATGGAGCAGGCATTTATTGATTTCAGCGGAAAAGTAAAAACTGGTGGTTTGCTTGTGAGGCAGTTTGGTTTAAAAAGAGGAAAGGAACTAAAAGCAGACCAGCACATTACTTACAGCCTGCAGAACGAAAGCGCTGATATGTATGCCGCCAATATCCGGATGATGAATGGCAGTTATGAGTTTGATGTGATGATGGGGGAGGCTGCAATAGAAAATGTGAAACTGAATATGGGCGGGATGCACAATGTGGAAAATGCAGTAGCCGCAATTATAGTTGCAAGTTCTTTGGGAATTGAAAATGACAGGATCAAAGCAGCGGTGGAAAGTTTCAGGGGGGTGAAAAGAAGATTTGAGTATATCCTCGCCCCCCACCCCTCTCCACATGGTGGAGAGGGGAGAAGGGGTGAGGTAGTTTTTATTGATGATTATGCACACCACCCCGAAGAACTGAGGGCTTTGATCAACGGGGCAAAGGCTTTGTTCAGGCAAAAGAAATGTACGGTGATATTTCAGCCGCACCTGTACTCCCGGACAAGGGATCTGGCCGGGGGATTTGCAGAAGTATTGGACCTGGCTGATAAAGTGATACTGCTGCCCATTTATCCCGCAAGAGAATTGCCTGTAACAGGTGTAAGCAGTGAAACGATTACTGAAAGGATGAAAACAGAGCATAAGAAAGTGATGGAAAAAACAGAACTCATGCATTGGATAGAAAATGAGTATTCAAAGACGGTAAACAGGGATTTTGGAGAGGTTCTGATCACAGCAGGCGCAGGCGATATTGATATGCTGGTTGAACCAATAAAAGAGATTTTAAAAAAAGTATAAGTGAACGCTAAAACAACCATAAGAAAGATTTTATTTATTACCGTCTGGCTCTGTATCGGCGGGGGAATGCTCACCCTGCTGCTGGCTGCTATCACTAATAAGAAGAATGGAGAATGCAGTGAATATGTGATTACGCTGAAAGGGCCGGAGAATAATTTCTTTATCAATGAAAAAGATGTAGAAGAACTTTTGATGAACGCAAACGTGGGACTCATCAGGGGACAGGCTGTTGCTTCATTTAACCTGAATGAGCTGGAGCGGATGCTGGAAAAGAATACCTGGATAAGCAAAGCGGAGCTGTATTTCGATAATAAGGATGTATTGCATGTAACAGTAACAGAAAAAGAACCCGTGGCAAGGATATTTACCACTGAAGGAAACTCTTTCTATATAGACCAGGCAGGTAAAAAAATGCCTTTATCGGAAAAGCTGAGCGCCAGAGTACCGGTGTTCACCGGCTTCCCGGAAAAGAAAGCACTCAGCGCAAAGGACAGCGCCCTGCTGACGGAGGTAAGGCTAACGGCTCAATACATTATTAGTAATCCATTCTGGATGTCGCAGGTGGCGCAGATAGATATTACAGCAGAAAGAAAATTTGAGATGGTGCCCGTGGTGGGCAATCATTTGGTGAAGCTGGGCGATGGAGAAAACATCCCGGCGAAATTTAACCGGCTAATGATTTTTTACAGGCTGGTATTGAGCAAAACAGGTTTTGATAAGTATAAATTGATTGATGTGCAGTACAAAGGACAGGTAGTAGCATCTGAATATGCCGGCGATCCAAAAGTGGATTCCGTTCAGCTGAGAAAAAATGTGGAAAAACTGCTGCGCCAGTCTGCAGAAGTTGCCAATGATACAGTTGTGAAAAAATTGCCGCCTGTTTCAGAACCGGCGACAGATGCAATACTAACCGGTGATGTAAAATCACCCGCTAAAGAAGCTGTAAACCCTGAGCAGCAAACTGATCCCAACCCCCGCCTGGATATTACGACTCCTGCTGTCCGCCAACCGGCGGATGGCGGGCAGGCAGTGAAAACACCTGTGAAAAAAGAGATTGAACCCGCGGCAGCGGCAAAAAAAGCTTCAGTGAAGAAAGAAGAAATAAAGAGACCAAAAGCTGTGATGCCGAAGAAACCTGAGGATGACGAGAATGGCGGATACAATTAGGAATTAGGAGTTAGGAATTAGGAGTTAGGAATTAGGAGTTAGGAATTAGGAGTTAGGAATTAGGAGTTAGGAATTAGGAGTTAGGAATTAGGAGTTAGGAATTAGGAGTTAGGAATGAGGAGTTAGGAATTAGGAGTTAGGAATTAGGA
>JBQTHS010000074.1:0-12991 GCA_052389635.1 Bacteroidota bacterium
GGAAAATATTATTAAATGCAGAAAAGTAACACAAAGCACACAAAGGCGGCACGAAGGGCACTACGTTGTGCCCGTTGTGATTCGTAGTGTTCTTTGTGTTCCGTAAATTCTTATGTCAGCTCCCGGATTTACAAACCTGACCGACCTGGCAGCCGAAAGGCTGGGGGGAAAAGTATTGATCTGCAGCGATGATTTCTTTGCAGAAAAAGAAAACCTGATAAAACCGGGTCGGGGTATTTTCATTGCGGATAAGTACACCGACCGCGGCAAATGGATGGACGGCTGGGAATCCCGCCGGAAAAGAACCCCGGGACATGACTGGTGCATCATACAGCTGGCCACTTCAGGAAAGATACACAGCGTGGATATAGACACCAATCATTTTCTCGGCAATCATCCGCCACATGCTTCTATAGAAGCGATCAATGTGATGCGGGAACCGTTCACTGAACTGGAAAAAGCCAGCTGGAAAGAAATTCTTCCCCAATCACCACTGCAGCCCGGCTCCCGGAATTTTTATGAAATAACAGATAAAAATATTTATACGCATCTGCGGCTCAATATTTATCCCGATGGCGGTGTAGCCCGGCTAAAAGTGTATGGTGAAGTGCATAAAGACTGGAGCACTGTTGATGCGGGGGAGACAATCAATCTTGCTGCTGCCACCAATGGCGCCAGATCTGTTTTGTGCAACGATATGTTCTTTTCCCATATGGATAACCTCATCATGCCCGGCCGGGGCATCAACATGGGCGATGGCTGGGAAACCAAAAGAAACCGCACACCCAACAACCGTGACTGGGTGATAGTGCGGTTGGCGCATAAAGGCATTATTGAAAAAATACTGGTAGATACCTGTCACTTCAAAGGAAATTATCCGGATAGTTGCTTGATCGAAGGATGTGATATTGCGTATAAAGAAGAAAATAAACTGGATGGCAACAGTCTAAAATGGGAAACGATACTGCCGCAATCCAAACTCAGCGCCGACCATGAACATTTTTTTGAAGATGAAATTGTGAATAAAGGGCCGTTTACCCATGCCCGTTTATCTATCTTTCCCGACGGCGGGGTGAGCCGGATGCGGTTGTGGGGGAGGATTAGCCGGTAGTCTTGAGTCGTTAGTCAGGAGTCGGCATTTTTACAACAAGAGAAATGACTTTGGAAGAGTTAAATACAATAAGCCAGCCGCAACTCAGGGAAGAACTGCTGAAATGCTGCGGCTCATCCACATGGGCAAAGATGATGATGGCCTATTTTCCGGCAGATAATCTGGAAGAACTGCTGGAGCATGCAGAAGAAATGTGGTACGAATGCAGTACAGATGACTGGAAAGAAGCATTTGCCCATCATCCAAAGATTGGCGATGCGGGATCACTGCCAGAAAAGTTTGCCTCAACCGCTGCCTGGGCCTCCGGCGAGCAAAGCGGGGTCAATGCGGCTTCAGAAGAAACTATTGAAACATTGGCAACGGGCAATAAAAATTATGAGGCGAAATTTGGTTATATCTTTATTGTGTGCGCCACCGGTAAGTCAGCAGAAGAAATGCTGGGCATTTTGCGATTAAGATTGCCCAACAGCCCGGAGGAGGAAATAAAGATTGCAGCAGCCGAACAAAACAAAATAACCAAACTTCGGATTGAAAAATTATTAAACTGAAGGAAAAACCGGGTTTATATTTTAACTAATTTAAGAGGCCCTTTCTCCCCCTCCATTTATGAAGAGGGGTTGGAGGGTGAGGTTATGAGTCAATTAACGACACATATACTTGACACTACCAAAGGCAGGCCTGCTGAAGGGGTCAGCGTCTTTCTGTACCGCCAGCATAACAACGAATGGAGTGAGATTACCATCGGTACAACAAACAAAGACGGCCGCATACCCAATCTGCTGCGGAGCGATATAACGCTGGAACCCGGAGTTTATAAGTTTCGGTTTGAGACAGCCGGTTATTTTACCAGGCAGGGAATAAAAACTTTTTATCCCTTTATTGAAATCACTTTTACCATTACCGGAAGCGAACATTATCATGTGCCGTTATTGCTGAATCCCTTTGGATATTCTACATACAGAGGGTCTTAAGGAAGGAACACAAAGGACACAACGAAGCACAAAGTGCACAAAGAAAATCCTTCCAGTATGAATGAAGAAGCGATTATGAAGATAATTTTAGACGAAGCCTTCTATATGCATAAAACAGTCGGTCCAGGTATGCTTGAAAGCGTTTACCAGACCTGTTTGGCACATCGCCTTAGGCAAAGAGATTTGTATGTAGAGACAGAGAAAGCTGTTCCGGTCGTATTCGAAGATATTAAAATGGAATGTGGCTACCGGGCAGACCTTGTTGTTGAAAGAAGAGTGGTTGTTGATACAAAAAATATTGACGCTATTGCGGATATTCATATTGCACAGGTATTAACCTACCTGCGATTTTTAAACATCCGGCACGGGCTGATCTTGAATTTTAAAACTGTATTACTAAAAAACGGTATCAAAAGAGTGCTGAACGGATTTGAGGCCACTGCAGGAAATAAGAACCCGTAGTGTTCTTCGTGTACTCTTTGTGAACTTTGTGCTCCATAAATTGAATTATTATGAAATTTAGTATTGCAGATATTGAAAAAGAAATCCTGCTCAACTCACTGGGAACAGCCAATAAAAAATTCCAGCAAATCTACCCCGGAGATAAACCGGACCGTCAGCCGGTGCACACCGTTTATGGCGGGGCCAACCTTTTTAAATCAGACACCTGTGTGAGGATGGGAGAGATAGCACTGAAAAATCTGCAGACCTATTCTCCTGATTTTGTCACCCTGGCCAGGGTGCTGAAAACAGATGGGTATGACAAACTGCCGGAGGAAGAAAAAAAAATTGAAAAGCTGGCGAAGAAACTGGAGAAAATGGATGAAACAGAACGAAGAAAACATCCGGCATGGCTTTCTTACACCGTCTATAATAAGATCATTCAAAAACTGCGGACCGAAGCAGTGGAAGATTTCCGCATAGACTTTGAAGATGGTTTTGGCAACCGGCCGGATGAGGAAGAAGATGCAACAGCTGTAAGTGCCGCCAATGAACTGGCAGAAGGCATGAACAATAAAACCATCTCACCTTTCACCGGCATCCGCATCAAACCTTTTACAGAAGATTTAAAAAACAGGGGAGTAAGGACACTGGATATTTTCCTGAGCACTTTACTGCAGCAAACAAACGGAAAACTCCCGGACAATTTTGTAGTGATGCTGCCGAAGGTAACTATCCCCGAACAGGTATCAACCATGGTACGGCTGCTTGAGATCATTGAAAAGAAAAATAACCTGGCGCCCGGAACACTGAAGATGGAAACAATGGTGGAAGCCACGCAGATCATTATGAATGAGGAAGGCCGTAACCCGCTGATGGGCATTATCAGGGCCGGCGGGGGAAGACTGGTTTCAGCCCATTTTGGAACCTATGATTATACAGCATCATGCGGCATCACAGCGAAATACCAGACCATGGCACACCCTGTCTGCGATTTTGCACACCACATGACCAAAGTAGCGCTGGGCGGCACCGGAATCTTTTTATCTGACGGGGCAACGAATGTAATGCCGGTAGCCCCACACCGCGGTGAAAAGTTGACAGCAAAACAACTGAAAGAAAACCGGCAGTCTGTTCACAATGCCTGGAAGATCGGGTATAATCATACTATGCACTCCCTCATCAATGGGTTTTACCAGGGCTGGGATCTGAACCCCGCACAACTGCCTATGCGCTATGCCGCCACTTATAATTTCTTTTTAAGCAGTATGGAAGATGCCACCCGCCGCCTGAAAATATTTGTGGAACGGGCTGCCATCTCCACCCTCACCGGAGATATTTTTGATGATGCTGCCACCGGGCAGGGCCTGCTCAATTTCTTTCTAAAAGCAATGAACTGCGGAGCTATCAGCGAAGAAGAAGCCACAGCCACCGGCCTGACTATTGAGGAAATCCGCAGCCGGTCATTTTACAAAATTTTGCAGAGCAGAAGAAATAAGTAGCGGCAATTTCCTCCGGCGTAGATTTGTCTTTAAAATTTTCCGAATGAGGATTGCAGTATTAGGCGCCGGCATGGTGGGCAGCGCCATTGCTTTGGATCTGGCTTCACGGCATCATGTCACAGCATTGGATGTGAGTGAGAACAACCTCGCTATGCTCAGCAAAAGAAACCCCCGCATCGAAATAAAGAGAGCAGATTTAAGGAATTATAGCCAATATCAGGCGATGCTGACTTCGTTTGACCTGGTGGTAACCGCAGTACCGGGTTTCATGGGCTACAAAACACTCGAAGCAGTAATTAACTGCGGGAAAAATACAGTTGATATATCCTTCTTTCCTGAAGATGTGCTGCAATTAGATAAGCTGGCAAAAGAAAAACAGGTAACGGTCATCACCGATTGTGGTGTGGCGCCCGGCATGAGTAATTTTATTATCGGCCGCTGTAATGAAGAAATGAAAATTAATGCACTGGAAGTGTATGTCGGTGGGTTGCCCAAAGTGCGGAAAAAACCATTTCAATACAAGGCGCCTTTTTCCCCGGCTGATGTGATTGAGGAATATACCCGGCCCGCCCGGCTGATGGAAAACGGCTTTATCGTCACCAAACCGGCATTAAGCGAAGTGGAGTGGATTCATTTTGATGAAGTGGGTACGCTGGAGGCTTTTAATACAGACGGCCTCCGTTCATTGCTTTATACCATGCCGCATATCAAAAACCAGAAAGAAAAAACACTCCGCTATCCGGGCCATGTGGATATCATCATCTCGCTGAAAGAAAGTAATTTTTTCAGTGAAAAAATTATTGATGTGAACGGGACAAAAGTTTCACCCCTGCAGGTGACCTCACAAATATTATTTAACGAATGGAAGCTGGGGCTGGAGGAAGAAGAGCTGACAGTAATGAAGGTGGTCCTGCATGGAGAAAATAAAAAAGTGGAATGGAACCTGCTGGATTATTATGATAAAGAAACAAAAATTTCTTCTATGGCCCGCACTACGGGTTACACATGCACCGCAGCGGTCAATTTGATTGCACAGGAGTTATTTACAGAGAAAGGCGTTTACCCGCCGGAGCTGGTAGGCAAAGACAAAAAATGTTTTGATTTTGTTTTGGAGTACCTGAAAGCCAGAAATGTTATTTGGAAAAGAGTTAGCCACTAAATCACATAAAACAATACGAAAACCTGCCCCAACAGAAAATAAGCTGTCCACAGTTGAACACGGATAAACAAAAAAGCAGCCGAAGGCTGCCTCATTATTCAAATCATTTTAATCAAGGGTTTTTACTCCGCCTCTGCCACCACTTCTTTCACTTCGGGAATCATCCGTTTCATCATTCCTTCTATTCCCGCTTTCAGTGTTATCATGGAAGAAGGGCAACCGCTGCAGCTACCCTGCAGCATCAGGTTCACTATTCCTTCATCATAACTTTTGAACTGAATGGCGCCGCCGTCCATTTCCACCGCGGGGCGAACATAATTGTCCAGTAGCTCTTTAATTCTTTTCACCACATCGTCATCATCGGCAGACACTTCATTACTGCTGGCTTGTTTAACCGCAGCCAGATCTTCTTCGTTCACCACAGTTTTTCCTTCTTCGAGATACTCTTTCAGGAACTGGCGTACGGAAGGGATCACATCCTGCCAGTCGGTTTCTGCAGTTTTTGTAAGCGTTACAAAATTGCTGGCGATGAAAACGGCTTTGATAAAAGGGAAGCCAAACAACTCAACCGCAAGCGGTGAAGGCCTGGCGCTTTCCGCATCCGGAAAATCAATGCTCTTGCCCGGGTACAACAGTTTGTTGGCCACAAACTTCATGGTCTCCGGATTGGGGGTCATTTCTGTATAAATACTGATGATGGGGTTGCCTGTCTTGATCATAACTCGTTGTTTGATGCCGTAAAAGTAACAATTATGCCCGGTCAATGTTTACGAAGCCGGGAAGGAATAGCCGGGAGCCAACAGTTTACGTTTTGAGAGAGAGGCAGTTACTCTTTGAAACGTCCTGTTTTTTTCAGATACCTGATAAGCACATATACCAGCACCAGGAAACCTAAAACAATTCCGAGCAGCAGGTTACGCCGATCTTTATCATAGCTGCTAAACTGAGGATAATTCAGGAGGAGAATCAGGACGATACCACAGAGCCAGATAAACTGGGTAGTGTGTTCTTTTAATATCCATCGCTTCCAGTTGAACTGCAGGCTGCTGAATGTTTGTCCGATTCCTGAAAGCCCAGGCCACCAGCGGTTTACTTTTTTACAGTATTCATCAAAGCCGCTGCCGAATTTTCCCCTCAGGAAATTTTCTTCAGCAAGTACAATGGCCTGATAAATAAACAGGAAAATGGGGATCATCACGACCACATAAAAGAATGAATTGGCCAGTATGCCCACACCTAGCAGCATCAGTATGTTTCCAACATACAGGGGATTGCGGCAGTGATTGAATATGCCTTCAGTCACCAGCCCTTCTGCAAAGGGCTTTCCTTCTTTACCGCCACGAACGATATAAGCAAGACCGATCGTTAATCCGCGGATAAGCTGGCCAAGGCAGGTAATGAACAAGCCAATAGCGATGGGCCATATATAATAATACCTGCCGAATTGTCCCGGAGAAAACAACGGCCAGGAAGGAATGAACAACGCCCCGTAAAACAGGATGAATATCCAGTTGCGGTACTTAAAGAAGAAATTACCGATACTTATCATAAAATTCCAAAAAACAAAAAACAAATTCCAAATTTCAAAATGGAGTTAGCATATGGAATTTGTAATTGGGATTTATCACCTGTTATTTTTTTGTTGCTATAAGCCCCGCAAAGTTGTACCACTTGAAAAATACTTCGCAATGGGCAAAGCCTTTGTCACGGAGCAGGGTAATGTTTTCACTCAATTTATAGGGCACCAATACATTTTCCAGTGCCTCCCTTTTCTGGGAGATTTCCATTTCGCTGTAATTGTTACGGCGTTTGTAGTTGTAATAATAGTCAATAAAGTCACGGTTGAAATTGCTTTCCTCCGCCAAAATTTTTTCGACGAGTATTAAAACACCGCCGGGGTTCAGCCCGTCAAAAATATTCTTCAGCACCTGCTCCCGGTAAATAGGTCGTACAAACTGGAGCGTAAGACAAAGAACAACAACAGAAGCATTTTCAATTTTAACCCCCTGTCCCAGGTCGGCGCAGCGCAGCTCATATGGGCGGGAGAAACCAATCTCCATCAGTTTGGATTTGCATTTGTCCAGCATTTCCTGCGAATCGTCCACACCGATGAAACGGATATTGGGGTCCACCATCGTATCCATACCGATCATGGTGGTGCCGGTGGAGCAGCCCAGGTCATACACAAAACTGCCTTCTGCGGCATGGTTGGCAGCCAGTTCGGCCATCATCCGTTGTATTTCTCCATAAAAAGGAACTGAACGGTTCACCATGTCATCAAAGACTTTGGCCACATTTTCCCCAAACTTAAAATCGCTGGCTTTTTCTATCTCTTCCCTGAAAACTTCATCTTTGCCCATAGTAAAAGAATAAGAGCCACAAAGTAAAGCATTTTACAGTGTACTATGTAGCGGAAGCGATGTAGTACCGCTTAGCAAACCAACAGGAGCCCTGTTACACAGTAACAGTATGAAAAAGATATATCATCTTGCCAAGTGCACCACCTGCCAGGCCATTATCAAAGAAACTGCCATTGACAAAAAGGGGTTTCAGATGCAGGATATCCGGGCCGAAAAAATTACCCCTGTCCAACTGGAAGAAATGAAAAATATGGCCGGAAGCTACGAGGCATTATTCAGCCGCCGGGCCATCAAATACAAGGAACTGGGGTTAAAAAACAAGAAGCTGGGAGAAAAAGACTTCAGAAATTTTATCCTGCAGGAAGACACCTTCCTTAAACGGCCAGTTACTATTCTGAATGACCGGATATTCATTGGCAATGATAAGAAAACGGTTGGGGCATTAAAGGCGGCTCTCAGGTAGTTTGTTGTGCAGCAGTGGTCCTCTTTTCTTTTTGAAAAAAGGTATAAGCAATCCGCAGGCTTGTAAGCATCAGCAGGGAGCCCGGCCGGAAGGGCATACCCGCAAAGCCCCTTTTCATTTTGCCCCGTTATCGTTTCATGAATAGGGATGATGGGAAATATCCTGAAGAAAAGGGTAATTATGAGTAATGCACCCGCCAATGAGCCCAAGGCAATGGCCCACTCCTCCCAGCTCGGAAATACTGGTTGTATTTTTCAGGACATCCTGCATACGCAAAAAAGGATGCAGCAGTATTGGCGTTACGATCAAATATCGTTTGAACCAGGTATTCGTTCACATTAAAATACAACAGGGCCAGCAACACAACCGCTTTTCCCATCCTGCCCTGTTTTCGTTACCTGACTTCTTCAAACACACCTGTCTGTTTATTCTTCCGCACATTATCCCAGTGAAAATACCGGCCATTCATGGCCACATAGACTCCTGCGGGTAAAGACTGCGCAAATGCCAGGGCGCTACCCAGATTGAAAAGACCATCGGAGCTGCCAAACTTAATAGGTATCATAGCGCCAGTCAGCACAATGGTTTTGTTCCTGACTTTTTCAGCCAGCACTTTTGCGGTCTCACTCATGGTGTCGGTACCATGGGTCACCACGATTTGTTTTTCATCGCAACTGTGGCATTGGTGGGCTATCAGCGACCGGTCGCCATCTGTCATCTCCAGGCTGTCCACCATCATCAGGGTCCGGATCTCCACCGGCACTTTGCTGCGTCCTTTTTCAAGCAGCTCACTCATATGGGTGTCTTTGAAATACAATTGACCGTTCAGTTCATTGTATTCCTTATCAAATGTGCCGCCGGTGATGAAGATGCGGATAGCCATAGCGCTCTATTGAGCTATGAAGATATTAAATAAGGAATAAGAAATTAGGAATGAGAAAGTAAGGGGTTCCTCTCCTGAAGGAGTGCGTTGGGCAGAAGCCACCAACTTCCTCATTTCTTATTTTTTGTTCCTTATTTCTCATTTAACAAAAAAAGGTCCTCCCGTAGAAACGGGCTGACCTCTAACGATTGCTTGCCATATGAAAATTGTAAAGAGTCGTACTTACTGCTGTCCCTCCGGTTGTCGGGATCAATTATCAGCTTTTGGCTTTACCTTTGACCGCTGACGCCTTGCTCCTCATGAGCTTGCCGAACTGCGATTGCCTGCCTTTGAAAAATCTTCTGACCCGAAAGTAGGGCTCAGCCTCCGGTCCTTCAAACCAAATCCGGCATCATTTCATTATGCCAAAGGGGTCGGAACAGCTACGAAAGCCTTGCTGGCAGAAGGTTTCAACAAAAACTCTTTATGATGCCCAACCGCAGCACCGATATACTTTTTCAATTGATCAAATCCCTTGAAAAGGCAGAAAAACGCCATTTCAAGCTTTATATCAACAGGAGCTCGGGTAATACCGATCTCAAAATTGTCCGGCTTTTTGATGCCCTGGATAAGCAAAAAGAGTACGACGAGAGAGCCCTGCTCAGGAAATTGGACGTTGTGACCAAACCCCAGCTCACCAACCTGAAAACACATCTCTACAAGCAAATACTGGCCAGCCTGCGCCTGCTCAAAAGCGCCGACAGCATGGACCTGCAACTGAATGAGCAGTTTGACTATGCCCATATCCTGTACAAAAAAGGTCTCTTCCTGCAGAGCCTCCGCATCATTGACAGGGCCAAAGAGATCGCAAGGGGTAACCAGAAATATTATTTTCTGCCACAGATGATCGCTTTGGAAAAAAGAATTCAAAACCTGCACATCACCCGCAGCATCCAGCACCGGGCAGATGTGTTGATCGCCGAAGCCAATGATGTGAACGGGCATATCGATAAAGTGACCCGGCTTTCCAACCTGGCGCTGAAACTCTTTAGCTGGTTTGTACAGCATGGCCATGCACGGGATGAGGGAGATGAAAAAGACATCCGCAAATTCATGCGGCAGAGCCTGCCCACCGGGGCCTGGAAGGAAACCGGTTTTTATGAACGGATGTATCTGTACCAGTCCTACACCTGGTATGCATTCATCCGGCAGGATTTTTTACAATACTACCGCTACACGCAAAAACTGGTTGATCTTTTTGATGAGCATCCCCTGATGAAACGGGTGGAAACCAGTCACCACATCAAATCGCTGCACTACCTGCTGAACGCTCATTTCGATCTGCGTAATCACCGCGGGTTTGAAGGATCGCTGAAAAAATTTAAAGAACTGGCGGAAACAGACCGGGTGAAAGACCATGACAATTTCCGGATACAGGCATTTATTTACCTGAGCCAGGCCCGCATCAACCGGCATTTTATGCGGGGCAATTTTAAAGAGGGCCTCAGCATCGTTCCGGCTATTGAAAAAGAGCTGGAAGGGTATGACCTGTTTCTCGATAGCCACCGGGTGCTGGTACTTAATTACAAGTTTGCCATGCTCTATTTCGGCAGCGGCGACTATAACACCTGTATTGATTACCTGCAAAAGATCATCAATGACCACAGTAACCTGCGCTATGACCTCCAGTGTTATGCCCGGCTGCTGCACCTGATGGCGCATTATGAACTGGGCAACGATATGCTGATGGACTCGCTGACAAAATCGGTGTATCGTTTCATGGCCAAAATGAAGAACCTGACGGCGGTGGAGGAAGCTATGTTTAAATTCCTGCGCCAGTCCATGCCGCTTTCGCCCCGGCAACTAAGGCCGGAGTTTGAAAAACTGCTGGACACCATCAAGCATCTTGAAAAAGACCGGTTCCAGACCCGAGCCTTTGCCTACATCGATATTATCTCCTGGGTGGAAAGCAAAGTTTACAATAAGCCGATGGACAAACTGATACAGGAGAAGTATTTGGGGAGTAAGCGGAGGAAATAAATTTGTCCGCTATCTTTTATTTAATTTTCAGGATGAAAAATTTTCTCCTGGTTCTGCTGTTTGCCGGTATGGGCGCCTCCGCCCAGATCAACCCCTCCAACATAACAATAGCAAGAGACAGTTTCGGGATCCCCCACATCTTTGCCCCCACCGATCCAGAAGTAGCCTATGGAATTGCCTGGGCACATGCAGAAGATGATTTTGAAACATTGCAACTGGTGGTGCTGAGCGGTAAAGCCAAACTCGGAACTGGTCTTGGTAAAAAAGGCGCCGAAGGTGACTATGTGATACAGTTGCTGCGTTGCCGTCAAACCGTGGAAGAACAATGGAATACCCTCAGCCCTGATTTTGTTGGACTGATAAAAGGCTATGTGGCCGGATTAAATGCTTATGCCAGCGCACATCCGAAGGAAGTCAAATACAAACATGCTTTCCCTTTTGATGAGAAAGATTATATGACTGCCGTTGTTTTCTCCACCAGTCTTTTTTGTGGCGTGGATGATGCGCTGCCGCAGATACTGGGCGGTAAAGTGGCGACAATCCCGGGTTTCAACCCACAGGGCTCCAATGCTTTTGCCATGAACTCCACTAAAACAACAACCGGCGAAAGCTTCCTTGCCATCAATGCACACCAGCCCAATACCGGACCCGTTGCATTCTACGAAGCACATTTGCGGAGTGAACAGGGCTGGAATATGCTCGGTGGTTTATTTCCCGGCGGATGCCTGATCTTTCACGGCACCAATGAAAACCTGGGCTGGGCGCATACGGTCAATTACCAGGATAAAATAGACATCTATCAATTAGAAATAAACCCGGCAAATAAAAACCAATACAAGTTCGACGGCGAATGGCTGATGCTGGAGGAAAATAGAGCAAAGTTGAAAGTGAAAGGTATCCCCATTACGATTGGTAAAAAAATTTGGTGGAGCAAATACGGACCTACACTTAAAACAGATAAAGGAGTATTTGCCCTGAGAGTTCCTGCATTGATGGATATAAAAGCGCTGGAGCAGTGGTACCGGATGAATAAGGCGAAGAACTTCACGGAGTTTTACAAAGCCCTTAGCATGACGAGCCTGCCGATGTTCAACATCACCTATGCCGACAGGTACGATACCATTTTCTACATCAGCAACGGGAAAATGCCGAGAAGAAACCCCGACCCGAAGTATATCTGGAAAAGCACACTGCCGGGAAATACATCTGCCACTTTATGGACAGAATTCAAACCGGTAACCGAACTGCCGCAATACATCAATCCTCCTTCGGGATATCTTTTCAATACCAATCATTCACCGTTTTTGGCAACCGAAACAAAATATAATCTTGACAGAAACAAATTTGATAAAGCGGAGGGCTATGAAACTTACCACAACAACCGCAGCCAGCGGGCAACAGAGTTGATTAACGGTGATAAAATAGATTACAGCCGGTTCAAACAAATCAAATTTGACCAGCAACTCCCACAGCAACTGAAATATACATATGGGATTGACAGTATGCTGATTTTAAACGCTGCCGGTTATCCTGTACTGAAAGAATTGATAAACACTTTTCAGGCATGGGACAGAAAATCCATCTCCGCCAGCAAAGGCGCAGCCGTATTCCTCATAACTTATTATTATCTCGCAGAAAGACTAAAAGGAATTCCTTCAAGACAGATCAGCAAAGCGGAGGCGGTGGAAACCTACCAATATGTCCATGATTACATGTTGAAATATTTTGGTAAAACAGATCTGGTGCTTGGGGATGTGCAGAAATTAGTAAGAGGCGATGATGTTCGCCCTGCCTGGGGTTTCCCGGATGTGCTTACCCCTTCTTTTTCTGAACCTTATATTAATGGCATGAGAAAAGTGACCGGCGGCGATGCTTATATCTGTTTTGTCCGCTATTCCAAAGATGGCAGCTTACCGAAAATTGAATCAATAAACACTTTTGGCGCCTCAATGAATCCCGCCTCACCTCACTTTAAAGACCAGATGACGATGTTCCAGGCGCAGCAGACCAAGCCGATGACACTGGATAAGCAGGAAGTACTTCGCACATCAAAAAAAGTGTATAACCCAGGTTAAATTCAGG
>JBQTHS010000075.1:0-3554 GCA_052389635.1 Bacteroidota bacterium
CTTTGCAATGGTGAACAGGGTGCTGCCGAATTCATTGACCAGCACTTTTCTTGCTTCGTTTATATTATCAATATAGGAATGATTGCCATTACCTTTGTCGGCCAGTTGCTGCATTTTATTGTCCTTATAGTTCCCCATGCCATAACCAAGCACGGAAAGAAACACACCGCTTTTCCTTTCTTTTTCAATCAGCCTCACCAGTTCATCATCGCTACTGATGCCAACATTAAAATCGCCGTCGGTAGCCAGGATGATCCTGTTATTACCTTCCTTGATGAAATTTTCCTGCGCCGTTTTATAGGCCAGCATGATGCCCTCGCCACCAGCAGTGGAACCACCGGCTTTTAGGTTGTCAATGGCTTCTTTAATCTTCACCTTATCGGCTCCGCTAGTGGATGGTAATACCAATCCTGCATTGCCTGCATATACAACGATGGCCACTTTATCTTTTTCCCGCAACTGGTCCACGAGCATGTTCATAGAGGCCTGTACCAGAGGCAATTTATTGGGTTCATCCATAGAGCCGGATACATCCACCAGGAAAACCATATTGGACGGGGGGGAGATTGTCAACCGGGATCTCTTTTCCCTGCAGGCCAATGTGTACCAGTTTGTGCTGTGGGTTCCAGGGGCATTCAGACATTTCTGTGTTGACGGCAAAAGGTTCCCCGTTAACCGGTTTGTTGTAGCTGTAATCAAAATAATTGATCATTTCTTCGATCCTTACAGCGCCGGCAGGGGGAATTGATCCATTCTGCAGGTACCGCCTTATATTACTGTAAGCGGCTTCATCCACATCAATGGAAAAAGTGGAGAGCGGGTTTTGTGTGGCAGCAAGGAATTTGTTCTCAACGATATTGTCATAGTCTTCAGTATTGAATTTCCCTTCGTCAACCAGTTTGTCCTTTACATCACTATCCGGTTTGATTTCAGGTTCAGTGAAATTTTTCTGCCTGGCCGGTGGAGCTGGCTTACCCTGTGAATCCATTTGAACCATCGCCAATTCTGTAGCTTTTACATCATTTTGTTTTGTGGAAGAACTGCCTGACTTACTATCACAGGCAATAAAAGTGCAGAGCAGCAATGCTGCCATCGCAGTGATCAAAGTTTTCATGACTATACTTTTAAGTGTTACAGGGAATGAGATGCTGTGATTGTTTTTTTACACAAAAACAACAGCCCCGGCGGACAGGGCTGCTGTATACATTATTTCAGTTTGGTGAAAAGAGTCTCCAGATTATCCGCCGCTTTTACCAGTAGGCTGTCAGCCGTCAATTTAAGGACGCTGAATGTCTGCATCACCGAATCAGGTACGGTTTGTTTCAGCACCAGGTGGTTTTCTTTACTCCATTCATAATGTGCTGTGTCCGCCTTTAGGGGATCGCTGAGTGTGCGGAGCACCACTCCGTTTTTTTGAAAATCGTACTGGTAGGCAGGCTGCACAGTGTCTGCTACCGGCTGCTGTTGCGCTGTTTCCCATTTGCCGATAATCCACTCCCTGTTAATGGTATTGGTTACCAGCTGTTCTTTTTTCTTTTTGAGCAGGAAATAGACTCCTGCCCCGGCTGCTACTATGAGCAGCCCGATGAGTAGTTTGTTCATGGCTATACTTTTTAGGGTTAAATGTGAGAACCGTGTATTGATTCCGGCAAACCTTAAAAAGTAACCTTTCCGAATTGTTAAACGAATTTTTTCGGAGTGAATGACTCCTGACTATCGACTCCCGACTAACGACTCCCAGGCTCACTTCTCCCCCGCCAGTTCTAATACTACTTTCCATTCAGCATCAGTAACCGGCTGTACGGATAAACGTCCGATCCTTACCAGGGCCATGCCCGCAAGCCGTTTGTCTTTTTTGATCGTTTCAAGTGTAACGGAGTTCTTTAATTTTTTATGCGGCTTCAGGTCCACGGCCACCCAGCGGTCATCATCGGTGGTGGGGTCCTGGTAGGCTTCTCTGGCCACTTTGGCTATGCCGACGATATCGGTACCCTCATTGCTGTGATAAAAGAATACTTCATCCCCTTTTTTCATGTTGCGCAAGTGCAGGCGGGCGGCATAATTGCGTACTCCGCTCCAGCAGGTTTGTTTTTCTTTTACCAGGTTGTCCCAGCTGTAGGCGGAAGGTTCGGATTTTACAAGCCAATATGCCATATGCTGTAAATTTATTTTAAGTGCTGATAGCTGCCAGCATCAAATTTACACCGAAGTTGAAAAATAATTTTCGTTTTTTAAATCTGAAACTTTTCCGGTTCCCGTAACTGATTCCGTTCAATTCAATCAAACAAAACATTAAAACCCCCCGAAGGGATTCCTTCGGAAAAAAACAAATGAAATCGCTGAAATCAATTGGCCTTTTACTGGCCCCAGCCTTGTTGGTAAATGTATCTTTTGCCCAAATGGAAAAAACCGTGGAAGTGGGCGGCGCCCCCATGTATCCTTCCAAAAACATTGTGGAAAATGCTGTGAACTCCAAGGACCATACCACCCTGGTGGAGGCTGTCAAGGCGGCCGGCCTGGTGGAAACACTTCAAAGCGCCGGACCCTTTACGGTGTTTGCTCCCACCAATGATGCTTTCAATATGCTTCCTGCCGGAACGGTGGAAATGCTGGTAAAACCGGAGAACAAAGCAAAACTGACCAGCATTCTGACCTATCATGTGGTGGCCGGACGCCTCGGCACCAAAGAACTGAAAGAGTGGATCAAAAAAGGAAACGGTACTGCCGAATTAACTACTGTGGCCGGTGGCAAACTGTGGGTGATGAAAAAAGAGGGAAAATACTGGCTGAAAGATGAAAAGGGAGGAATGGCTTCCATTACAATTGAAAATGTGTACCAGAGCAATGGGGTGATACATGTGATTGACAAAGTGGTAATGCCAAAATAAATTTTCCGATACCATCAGTCCCGGGCCTGTAACAGGCAACCGGGACTTTTGCTTTTACGATAAACAGGTTACGACATCCGTTTCCTTTAGCATATGTCTCTGCCAATGTGAACAATGTTCCTAATGTGTGAGGGGCAAACCAGGCCGGTATCTGTGGTGGATACCGGTTTTATTACTTACTCCCTATCCCCTTGCCGGGGCATCCCTTAGGAAAAAGGGGAAAATTTAAAAAAAGAAAATTTTACCAGCCAGATGAGAGAGCATCAGCTATGTGCAGGGTTTGAAGTTTGTAGCCTTTGTGTTTGATATAGCCCTGCAGGTGCATCAGGCAGGAAAGATCAGTGGAAATAAGATAATCGGCACCGGTGGCAAGGGCATTTTCCACCTTCTGTTCGCCCATAGCAACAGATATTGCTTCAAACTTTACGGCGAATGTGCCACCAAAGCCGCAGCAGGTTTCCACATCGTTGATTTCAGCAAGCTCAAGACCTGTTACATGCGACAGCAGTTTACGGGGCTCCTCTTTTATTTTGCATTCCCTCAAGCCTGCGCAGCTGTCATGGTAGGTAGCCTTACCATTCAAAGAAGCGCCGAAGTCTTCCATTTTCAGCACATTCACCAAAAATTCCGACAATTCATAGATCCGTTTGCCCGCATCCTGCACAT
>JBQTHS010000076.1:0-28815 GCA_052389635.1 Bacteroidota bacterium
CCACAGGCCGGATTAACTAAAAGTGATGGCCCTGTTTTCATCCTTTTTCCCCTACCCTTGCCCGCCCGTTCCGAACCCTATAGAAGTAATAAAATGATAGTAAGAACATTCGGGCGGGCGCCTCCAAAACCTGAAGGTTTTTTACCGGGATATAAACAAGTGAAAATTAAGCAGTCATGGCAGATTTAAAATTTCAAAGCAACTTTGGTATTGCCGCTCACATTGATGCGGGTAAGACCACTACGACCGAGCGTATCCTCCGTTATACCGGTATGATCCACAAGATCAGTGAGGTACATGATGGTGCTGCCACCACTGACTGGATGGAGCAGGAGAAAGAAAGGGGCATCACCATTACTTCTGCTGCCGTAAGCGCCAGTGGAATTTTCCTACTGTATTAGGAAAATCTACTCCCGAAACAAAAAAAGTATTCTTTCAATATCATTGATACTCCCGGCCGGGAGGACATTTTTTTCATACGAGCAGCATCATTTTCCTAACCTTTTTTTCGGTATAGTTGAGGTTACATAGTCTACTGCTAATGACAAATTATCCCTATTAATTTTTCTATCAACATTGTATTTAACGGCTCCCCTGGTCGGACTGGTGTAGTACAGCGTTATCTGAACGTGGGCTGTACCTTTGGTTTTTGTTCTGGTGGCATAGCCTTTTTCATTTACGGAGCTGACCGGCCTGCCATAGCTGTCACGAACCACATATTTCGTGGTTTCAGTGGGGATCGTTTTGCTTACTTCATAGGAGCTGTGATTGGTAACTATTTCAAGTAAAGCTTTGTCAGACCCGAGAGAATTTATAATTGATCTTAGCCAATCTGAGTCCGTTGCCCCTTCTTTACGCGGATTATACCACACCGCTTCGGATTCGTATCCCAATCGTTGGAGTTTTTGATTGATAGCCGTAAGGGCATCTTTATGGTAATTGTATCTTGAGTCTCCTGCAATATGCGTCCATATATAGACCTTGTGGACATTATGGGAAAACTCTTTCATGTCATTTTGAGATAATTTTCCTAAACCACCGGCAGAAGAAGTAGTATTCGTTGAAGCACAACCACCCGCAAGGAATGCCATGCAGGCAATAATTGCTGCTGCCATCAATATCTTTTTCATAGCTGTTGATTTAAGATGAAAAATAGTTTTGACCCGTTAAACTTACCCCGGCCTGTTTTATTTACCTATACAAGGCGCATGGTATTTTATCTACCGTGAGCATGGTAGATGCCGGTCCGGCAAACGATGTATTAGAATTACTTTACAAACCCGTTACTATAGGCAAATTTGATAAGACCCGCCAGACTATGGGAACCGGTCTTTTGCAGTATATTTTTACGGTGCGTTTCCACGGTACGGTAGCTTATCTTTAAGGTGCTGGCTATTTTTTCGTTGGTAAATTCTTTGATCAGCAACTGCAGTATTTCATTTTCCCTTTTGGTGAGTTCAACGGGGTTTTCATCTTTTTTTGTGCGGCTCAATGACACATAGTTTTCCATGATAGTGCTATGCACTTCATTACTGAAAAATAAACCTCCGCCTGCCACTTTTTTTATGGCCTCAGTTAATTCTTTACGGGTTGCATTCTTCAGCATATAGCCAGACACACCGGCGAGCACCATTTCTGAAATAATTTCCCTGTCATTATAGGTGGTGAGGATTATGATTTTTACAGAAGGTTTTTTCTGTTTCAGCTGTTTTGTAGTTTCCAATCCGTCCAGTTCGGGCATATTAATATCGAGCAGGCAGATATCATATTCATGCTTTACGGCCAGTTCCAACACCTGGTAGCCATCAGATGCAGTGCCGGCTATTTCAATTTCTTTATCTGACTGCAGCAAAGAAATGATACCTTCCCTCACCAGTTCATGGTCATCGGCGATCAATATTTTTATTTTTCGGATATGCTTCATATCAGTATGTAAACATATTTGTAAGAACCTGTTTCGCCAATACAAAACTTCCGGTATTGGCCCTACCTTCATAAAGGTAGGGCCAGTTCAACTGCACGGAATGTCTATCATTACAATGGTTCCCCGTCCTTCCTCAGTATCTATGTCCATGGAACCATTCAGGAAATTCACCCTTGATTGTATATTACTTATGCCAATCCCCCCCGGTTTTGCCATTACTTTTCGAAAGTCAAAACCCCGGCCATTATCTTCAGCATTGATATTTATATAACCCGGATGTTTAATCAATTGTACAGATACTTCTGAGGCCCCGGCATGTTTTACTACATTATTGATTAGTTCCAGTATAATGCGGTAAATGCCTATTTCTGCTGATTCGTCAATCCTGTTTTCAAGTCCATGTACCGTAAAATTTATTTTCAGACCTGAGTAGTCTGAAATATCATTAAAAAGATTTTTCAGGGCCGAAACAAGGCCGAGTTTTGACAGCGTGGCAGGCATCAGGTTCTGTGATATATTTCGTAATTCGGTCACTGCACCGTCCAGCATCTGCATGATGGCCTGTTGTTTTTCTTTTTGAACAGATGTAGGCCAATCAGTATTTTCTTCCAACGCAGACATTTTCATCTTAGTTGCAGAAAGAATAGATCCCAGGCTGTCATGAATATCCCGGGCAATCCTTGTCCGCTCTTTGTCCTGCAGCGAAATAATAGAATTGAACATTTCATTTTGCTGCCGGTTCAATTCCTGCTGGTACTTATTTTTTTGATGTAAACGATACCGGTTGTAAATAAAGAAAAGCATCAGCGTCAAAACAGCAAAAGCAGCAATAATGGCATTTCTGATAATGTGCTGCCGTGCAATTTCCCTGTCTTTTTTCTCGACATCGTATTGAAATTGTATCTCAGCTATCTTTCTTTTACTTTCCTCATTTACTATGGAATCTTTTAGCCGGGTAAAAAGAGTATAAAAATGATAAGCACTGTCGAATTTTTTTTGGTGTGAGTATGTTTCGGCAAGATATTGATATGCATCCCTTGTATTTTCACGATGGCCAATATCCCTGGAGATGACCAGGCCAGCATTTAACATACCAATTGCTTTCTGATATTTTTTTAATTCTTTATACACATCACCGGCACTGATATAGTAGGCGGCAATATCATAATTATTACAGGGAACTTTGCGGGTAAAAGACAGAGCGTCAAGTAAAAAAGCAAGGGCTTCCTCAAAATTTCCGGTCAGCTTATAGGTGTTTCCGGTTTTAAAAGAGCTGTAGGCAATCCTTTCTTTGTGGTTCAGATTTTTATAGATCGCCAGTGCTTTGGCAAACGAGGAAAAGGCAGCCGGGTAGTTTTTGGTGACTGCATATATATCTCCGAGGCAGTTATTCGCATCGGCAAGCATGGAACTGTCAGCTGCTTTCTCGGCTATTGACAGATACTTCCGGTAATATTGCTCTGCTTTACCAATATTTCCCTGTCTGAAATAAATAAAACCGAACAGGCTGTTGTACCTGGCAATTTTTTTCTTATCCTGTTCTTTTTCAGCTTTTGCTAACCCCTTTGTCACAATACTCATTGCATTGGGATAATCACCGGTGTAGAAATAAAGGTTCAATAGAGGCGGGTAATATGCCTCAGGGTTCATCTGTTGTATTTCTAATACGTCGATGGCCTTCAGATAATATGAAATGGCTGTTGAAAAGTCTTTTTTATTCTGGCAGATAAGACCAAACTGTAAAAAGGCTTCAGCTTTTCCCCGGGGGTACTGTAATTTTTCTGCCAGGTTTTTGGCTTTGATCACTGCTTCGAAATTTGCAGTTGCCGTATCAAAACTCTGGTACAGGGAAAGCAGATTCAGGCGTATGACTTTCAGGGTATCATCTGCTGCATTACGGAGCAGGTTTTGTAATGAATCAGCATGTCTTTTATTCGCTGTCTTTTGACGAGCCAGGATCAGGGGCAAAGAGTCCTCTGCAACGGGTTTAGTTTGTGCATTTGCTGGTCCGGGCAACAGTGATAATACAAAAGGCATTATCAGGTATACACACTTCATAAAAGGCCGCTGAGTACTAAAGCTACGACTAAAGAATAGTTACATCGCATCCAGGGGATTTGCCTGACAAGGTATTGACCTAATTGAGTTAGCTGGAAGTCAGTGACTTCTATTTTATCCACAGGCCGGATTAACTAAAATTGATGGCCCTGTTTTCAGCCTTTTTCCCCTACCTTTGCCCGCCCGTTCCGAACCCTATAGAAGTAATAAAATGATAGTAAGAACATTCGGGCGGGCGCCTCCAAAACCGGAAGGTTTTTTACCGGGATATAAACAAGTGAAAATAAAGCAGTCATGGCAGATTTAAAATTTCAAAGAAACTTCGGAATTGCCGCTCACATTGATGCGGGCAAAACCACCACGACGGAGCGTATCCTCCGCTACACAGGTATGATCCACCGGATAGGTGAGGTGCATGATGGCGCCGCCACTACCGACTGGATGGAGCAGGAGAAAGAAAGGGGTATCACCATTACCTCTGCTGCTGTAAGCTGCAAATGGAATTTCCCTACCGATAAAGGAAAAGCAACTGCTGATACAAAAGCTTATTCTTTCAATATCATTGATACACCCGGCCACGTTGACTTTACGGTGGAAGTGGAAAGGTCCATGAGGGTGCTGGATGGGTTGATTGCCCTCTTTTCTGCTGTGGATGGTGTGGAGCCTCAGTCTGAGACTGTATGGCGCCAGGCTAACCGCTACGGTGTTCCCCGTATTGGTTTCGTCAATAAGATGGACCGTGCCGGCGCCGACTTCCTGATGGTGGTGAAGCAGGTAAAAGAAATGCTGGGTTCTAAAGCAGTGCCGCTGCAATTACCGATTGGCGCTGAAGATGATTTCAAAGGCGTGGTGGACCTGATCAAAATGAAAGGTATCATCTGGCATATGGAAACAGAGGGAATGACCTTTGATGAAATAGAAGTTCCTGCAGATATGCTGGAAGAAGCAAAAGAATGGAGGGCCAACCTGGTGGAAGCCGTGGCAGAATATGATGACAGGCTGATGGAAAAATTCTTTGAAGACCCCAACAGCATTACGGAAGATGAGATGCATGAAGCCATCCGTAAAGCAACGGTTGACCTGAGCATCGTTCCGATGATGTGCGGTTCTTCCTTCAAAAATAAAGGGGTACAGACTGCATTGGATGGAGTATGCCGCTACCTTCCTTCACCGGTTGATATTCCTGATACTGTAGGTACCAATCCTGATACCGGCGAACAGGAAACCCGTAAGCCTGATCCCAAAGCACCTTTCGCCGCACTGGCGTTTAAGATAATGACCGACCCCTTTGTAGGCCGTCTTGCCTTCTTCCGTTGCTACTCCGGTCACCTCGATGCGGGTTCTTATGTTTTGAATGTAAGGAGTGGCAAGAAAGAACGTATCAGCCGTATCATGAAAATGTTTGCCAACAAACAAAACCCGATTGACTTTATCGAAGCAGGCGATATCGGCGCTGCTGTTGGTTTCAAGGAAATAAAGACCGGTGATACGCTGTGTGATGAAGATCATCCTATCACCCTGGAGAATATGTTCATTCCCGAACCGGTTATTGCCGTGGCCGTTGAACCCAAAACACAGGCCGACGTTGATAAAATGGGTATGGCCATTGCCAAACTGGTTGAGGAAGACCCAACACTGCGGGTGAATACCGATGAAGATACCGGGCAGACCATCCTTCGTGGAATGGGTGAGCTTCACCTCGAGATCATCATTGACAGGATGCGCCGTGAATTTAAAGTAGAAGTGAACCAGGGTGCCCCTCAGGTGGCTTACAAGGAAGCATTCAATGCTACTATCGAACACAGGGAAACATTGAAAAAACAAACAGGTGGCCGGGGTAAATTTGCCGACATCCAGTTTACGCTGGGTCCGGTGGATGCCGACTGGAAAGCTGAAAACCCTGATAAGCATTACCAGTTTGTGAATGACCTGTTTGGCGGATCAATTCCCCGTGAATTTGTGCCTGCTATCCAAAAGGGATTTGAGCAATCAATGACAACAGGTGTGCTGGCCAGCTACCCGGTTGACAATATGAAGATCCGTGTGTTTGATGGAGGTTTCCACGCTGTGGACTCCGATTCCATGTCGTTTGAATTGTGTGCCAGGCAGGGATTCCGTGAGGCTGCAAGAAAAGCCAGGCCAGTATTGCTGGAGCCCATTATGAAAGTGGAAGTCATCACTCCGGCTCAATATATGGGAGATGTAACTGGTGACCTGAACCGCCGCCGTGCCATGCTGGAAGGGATGGATAACCGTGCCGGCGCTGAGGTGATCAAGGCTAAAGTACCGCTAAGTGAAATGTTTGGCTATGTAACACAGCTTCGTTCCCTTTCCTCCGGCCGTGCATCTTCTACCATGGAATTCTCTCACTATGCCCCGGCGCCAACTGGCATTGCCGAGGAGGTGATTGCAAAAGTGAAAGGAAAAGTTTCTGCTTAACAAGAAAAAAGTATATCGGAACCCCGTCCCGTTATTAACTGGACGGGTTTTTTGTGGATAATATTAATTAAAATCAAGCGGCTGTGAATTGCAATGGCATTGTGTTTGCTGAATAATTGCCGGAATTCTCTCCGTTTTTAAGATTCTTCTTGCCGTTCCGGCGATTCGTGAAAAACACATGTTCCTGACTCGGGTTAAGGACTCAGCAATGGGTCCTTCTTTTTTTGGCGTAAATTGTCCATCACAAATTTTCATGAGAAAGAAAGGATTGATAGCTGTTGCCCTGATGCTTTATGTTATCAGCGTATCAGGCCAGATGATTACAATTTCATCTGAAATGAGCATCAGCAGAACAACTAAGTTCAAAAAGGCAGTTTATAAAATTGATGGCCCCCCGGATAGCTCAAAAGCTGTTGTAAATATTGAAGGCGACAATATAGTGGTTGATTTTAATGGTGCTGAGCTGCGTGGAGATGTACCGGTAAAAAGGCCCGATAAATTCATTGGCATAGCCATTTATATCCGCAACAGCAAAAACGTAACGATCAAAAATCTGAAAGCAAGGGGATACAAAGTGGCGCTGATTGCACGCAATACAGAAAAACTCACCATTGAGAACTGCGATTTCAGTTATAACTACCGGCCACAGCTGAACAGCACCCAGGAAAAAGAGGATATCTCCGACTGGATGAGCTATCATCACAATGAAAAAGATGAATGGTTGCGCTATGGGGCAGCTATGTATCTGAAGGATTGCAGCTTCTTTACGGTAAGAAACTGTAAAGTAACCGGCGGGCAGAATGCACTGATGATGATGCGATGCAATGACGGACTGATTGTAAATAATGATTTCTCTTTTAACTCCGGGATTGGTATAGGCATGTACCGCAGTAGCCGGAACAGGGTGATTTACAACCGGGTCATTTTTAATGTGCGGGGCTACAGTCATGGGGTGTACAACCGGGGGCAGGATAGTGCGGGGATGCTGGTGTATGAGCAGAGCAGCAGCAATATTTTCTATAAGAATAATGTAACACATGGTGGGGATGGTTTTTTTCTTTGGGCCGGGCAAACGACGATGGATACGGGTAAGGGGGGGTGCAATGATAATTTGCTTTTTGGGAATGATTTCTCTTATGCACCCACCAATGGCATTGAAGTAACATTCAGCCGAAATTACATTTCTACTAACATTTTAAACGAATGTGATCACGGCATTTGGGGGGGATATAGTTTTGGTACAACCATTAAAAACAACAAGTTTAAGAACAACAGGATTGGGATTGCTATTGAGCATGGTCAGTACAATCACATTTCGATGAATATGTTTGAGGAAAATAAAGAGGCAATACGTTTATGGGCAAGGAAAATGCAACCAGCGGATTGGGGATATGCAAAAAAGCGGGATACAAGGAGTAAAAATTATTTTATTTATCGTAATTATTTTGACAGTAGTCGAAGGGCGTTGAATATTACCTATACTGATAGTTTATTATTGCATGAAAATAAAATTGCAATTAAAGAAATCGAAGCATTAAAAAAGGATAGTACCCTGAGCAATGTAGTTGTCAAGCAAATCGTGGACTCGATACCATTCATACTTACAGCTGACAGATATTGGGACTTTTTTGATATCAAAAAGAGAGCCGGTAAGCCAATAAAAATACCCGACTCTACCTATGCAGGCAGAAAAAACATCCTGATCACTGAATGGGGCCCTTACGATTTCCGCTATCCCATCATCTGGAATACGAATCCAACAGATACATCTGCCATCATGAAGTTTGATCTGCTTGGCCCGACAGGAAATTGGCAGATAAAAAGCATAAAGGGATTGAGGAATGTATCAGCTAATAGAGGTGTTTTCCCTGCAGTAATAACAGCAGAGAAAATAAAAGGGGACAGAACAGATATTGTGATGGAGCTTGAGTACAAAGGTGCTGCAATTGTAACAGCATTAGGAGAAACTATTACTGCCGGCAAAGCATCAAAATTCTATTTCAAAAAATTCTTTCAACCTTTCAAATGGGAGGTTTTGTTTTACCGTCTTGATACAGCATCACATAACCCAATAGCCACAGGAATGCTTTTTTCTATGTATGAAAGAAAGGCCCCTTTCAAAACTGAAAAGAAAGACAGATTGGAATATGCTTGGTGGGGAGGTATAAAAGAAGCAGGGATTCAATATCCTCAGTTTATTACAGTTGCAGATGGTACAGCTGCCTTTCAACCCGGTAATTATGAACTTTCCGTCACATGGGATGATGCTGTAAGGGTGTATGTGGACGAGAAACTTGTACTTGATGAATGGAATCCATCCCGCTATACTTTTGATGAATCTCCAAACAAAAAAGTGAAGGTCAGGCTGTCGGGAAACCACAACTTCAGAGTCGAACATGTTGAATTGGGAGGGTTTGCCACCCTGAGCCTGAAAATCAAGCCGGTAGAGTAGGGTACATTTTGCATACGGGTTGTCTGCAGTATATAAAATTATTTCCCAACTATTTGGAGAGTATAGCCTCCAACCCTACCTTTGCACTCCCAAAAGAAAATTGGGCTTTCACACATGTCGCAGCGAATCAGAATCAAATTACAGTCTTACGATCACAACCTGGTGGATAAATCAGCCGAAAAGATCGTAAAAACAGTACGCAGCACAGGCGCTGTGGTAACGGGTCCCATTCCCCTGCCTACCCGCCGTAAAATATTCACTGTGTTGCGTTCACCCCACGTCAATAAGAAGAGCCGTGAGCAGTTCCAGCTTGCAACGCATAAGCGGTTGCTGGATATTTACACCTCTTCTTCAAGAACCGTGGATGCGCTGAGCAAACTGGATCTGCCCAGCGGTGTGGAAGTTGAGATTAAAGCATAGTACGATGTTGTTAATTTGAAACTAACAACAAACGCTTTATTAGTTCTTATAAATTGATTTAAGATTTTGCCATCTCTCAACTGAGAAATCGGTAGTCCTGCGGAGGCCCTCCTTCGCTGAAGCTACGGAGGACGAGGAAAAAGAGCTCTGGCTGATAAACATAAAACAAGCCATTCAGGGTTTGTTTACTGCCGGTACTTTCCCATAAAGAAAAAGGTCGGTGGCAAACGGGGATTGACCCTTCGTTGCACTCAGGGTGACAAGTTCATTTGCAACGAAAGATGTCCCAATAACCTTGCAGGCACAAATCGAACAACCATGAAAGGTATTATTGGGAAAAAAGTCGGGATGACCAGTGTCTTCGATCCCTCGGGCAAACAAACCGCCTGTACGATCATTGAAGCAGGCCCCTGTGTGGTTACCCAGGTGAAGACCAAAGAGTCTGACGGGTACAATGCCCTCCAGCTTTCTTTCGGCGACAAAAACGAAAAGCACTCTAACAAAGCTGAGACTAATCACTTCGCAAAAGCTGCTACAGCTCCCAAAAAATTTTCTAAAGAATTCAGGGATTTCTCTCTTGAAAAAAATATTGGCGAAACCATTACTGTTGACATTTTCGCTGAAGGCGATAATGTTGAGGTAGTGGGCACCACAAAAGGTAAGGGTTTCCAGGGTGTGGTCAAACGCCATGGCTTCCATGGTGTGGGCCAGCAGTCACACGGTCAGCACGACAGGCAAAGAGCCCCGGGTTCACTCGGTAACTCATCCGATGCCAGTCGTGTAATGAAAGGTATGCGTATGGCCGGCCGTATGGGCAACGACAGGGTAAAAATGAAAGGCCTGAAAGTGGTAAAAATATTCCCTGATAAGAATTTTATCCTGGTCAGCGGTTCTGTACCGGGTCATAACGGTTCAATTGTGTTAATCCAGAAGTAAAGACAGGGCATGCCCTGTCTCAAAAATTATAAATGATGCAAATCGAAGTTTTAAATACAAAAGGAAAAACCACCGGCAGAAAGGTGGAATTGCCCGAGGAAATCTTTGGTGCAGAGCCGAACAACCATGTTATCTACCTGGCAGTAAAACAATACCTCGCTGCACAGCGCCAGGGCACACATAAGGTAAAGACCCGTGCCGAAGTACAGGGCGCCAGCCGTAAGCTGCACCGCCAGAAAGGTACTGGTGGAAGCCGTAAGGGTAATATCCGTAACCCCTTGTACAAAGGCGGTGGTACTGTTTTCGGCCCAAAGCCACACACATACGACATCAAACTGAACCGTAAGGTAAAAGACCTGGCAAAAATATCTGCCCTTTCCCATAAAGCAAAAGACAATGCCATCGTGGTGGTGGAAGATATCACCCTGGATGCGCCGAAGACCAAAACATTTGTTGATATCCTGGGTAAACTGAAAGTAGCAGACAAGAAAGTGATGTTTGTGCAACCCGAATACAATGATAACCTGGATATGTCCATGCGCAACGTACCCAGCGTACTGGGCGTATTGCTGAGCGACATTAACACATACGATATTGTAAACTCTGAAGTACTGGTAATGACGGAAAGTGCAGCCAAAATATTTGCAGAGGAAGAAACAGAAGCATAATTGAAAACATTCTAAAGAAAAGGACATGAAACTTTCTGAAGTATTGATAAAACCCATTTTAACTGAAAAAGCAAATGCCCAGCAGGACAAACTGCGCCGCTATGCTTTTAAAGTTTCAAAAAAAGCTAATAAGCTGGAGATCAAAAAAGCAGTTGAAAGTTTTTACGGTGTTACGGTAACAAACGTAAATACCGCTGTATCTCCCGCAAAAAATAAAAGCCGTTTTACAAAAGCCGGTGTAATCTCAGGCCGCAAGCCTGCTTACAAAAAAGCTTTTGTAACAGTAGCCGAGGGTGAAAACATTGATTTGTATTCAAACATTTAAAAATAGCTCAGTACTGAGTATTCAGTGCTGAGACAAAGAATGGTCGGCAAGACCGCAAATATTGCAAACAAAATCTAAGTACTGGGTACTTAGTACTAAATATCTGAAAAATGGCATTAAGAAAATTTAAACCCGTAACAGCAGGCACCCGTTGGAGGATTGGCAATGCCTATGCAGAAGTTACTACCAATGTTCCCGAGCAAAGCCTGCTGGAGGCCAAGCCCCGGACCGGTGGCCGTAACTCTTCGGGCCATTTGTCCATGCGCTACAGGGGTGGCGGACACAAAAAGAAGTACCGTATTATAGATTTCAAAAGGAATAAGACAGGCCTGGCAACAGTAGAATCAATCCAGTACGATCCCAACCGCACAGCCTTTATTGCTTTGCTGAATTATCCTGACGGAGAGAAGCGTTATATCCTTGCCCCGCAGGGTTTACAGGCAGGTGCAAAAGTGGAAAGCGGTGCGGATGTGGCTCCCGAAGTTGGAAATGCCTTGCCGATGAAGAATATCCCGCTCGGTACCAATGTACACAACATTGAAATGCAGCCAGGCCAGGGTGGTAAACTTTCCCGCAGCGCCGGTTCTTCTGCCCAGTTGACCAACAAAGAAGATAGGTATGCCATACTGAAGATGCCTTCCGGCGAACTGAGAAAAGTGCTGATCAATTGCTATGCAACTGTTGGCGTTGTCAGCAACAGTGACCACTTTCTGCAGAGTATGGGTAAGGCCGGGCGCAACAGGTGGAAAGGCATCAAGCCAAGAAACCGGGGTGTGGCCATGAACCCCGTGGATCACCCGATGGGTGGTGGTGAAGGTAAAGCTTCCGGTGGTCAGCCCCGCAGCAGGAATGGCCAGTACTCAAGAGGGCTGAAAACAAGAACAAAAGGTAAAGGAAGCGACAAGCTGATCATCCAGCGGAAGAACGGAAACAAAATATCCAAATAAGAATCAGAATATCGAAAATTAAAATTGAAATTATAAATGGCTCGTTCAATTAAAAAAGGTCCTTACGTGGCAACACATCTTGAGAAAAAAGTGCTGGCTATAAATGAAGGCAAATCAAAAAAAGCTGTGGTTAAAACATGGAGCCGTCGTTCTACTATCACTCCTGATTTTGTAGGGCACACTTTTGCGGTACACAATGGCAACAAATTTATCCCTGTGTATGTAACGGAGTTTATGGTTGGACACAAACTGGGAGAGTTTGCACCCACCCGCCAGTTCAAAGGACACTCAAGTAAGAAAATAGAAGCATAAAACAGTCGGGAGTCGGTAGCCGGACTCCGAACTAAAAACTTAATAGATGGAAGCAGTAGCTAAACTTAGAAATTACCCGACATCACCGCGTAAGATGCGTTTGCTGGCTGACCTGATCCGGGGGAAGAAGGTGGAAAAAGTGCTGGCAGAACTGGAACACAATCCCAAGCATCCTGCAGTTCCCCTGCGCAAACTGGTGCTGAGTGCCATCAGCAACTGGAAGCAGAAGAATGAAGGCGGCGATGAGAGTCAACTGGTGGTGAAGACCATTTTTGTGGATGGCGCCAGGACCTTAAAGAGGATGCGCCCTGCCCCGCAGGGCCGCGGTTACCGTGTTCGCAAACGCAGCAACCATGTGACGGTGATTGTAGATTCTAAAGAAACTAAAGAAACGAAATAACAAATACCAGATTCCAAATCCCGTATGGGAAACCTGGAACCTGGAATTTTAAACCTGGAATTTAAAAATTATGGGTCAAAAAGCAAATCCGATTGGTAACCGATTAGGCATCATCCGCGGATGGGAATCTAACTGGTATGGCAGCAAAAAAGACTATGCCGGCAAACTGATCGAGGATCACAAGATCAGAACTTACCTGAATGCCCGTATCAACAAGGGCGGTATCTCCAAAATCGTTATTGAGAGAACGCTGGGTAAACTGATCATCACCATTCACACTTCCAAGCCGGGTATCATCATCGGTAAGGGTGGTGGCGAGGTTGACCGTATCAAAGAAGAGCTGAAGAAACTGACAGGTAAAGATGATGTGCAGATTAACATCCTCGAGATCCGCCGTCCTGAACTGGATGCAATGATTGTAGCTGACACCATTGCCCGGCAGATTGAGAACAGGATTAATTATAAGAGGGCTATTAAAATGTCTATTGCTTCTGCACTCCGCATGGGCGCAGAAGGTATAAAAGTGAAAGTGAGTGGCCGTTTAGGTGGCGCTGAGATTGCCCGTACAGAAGAAATTAAACAGGGCCGTGTGCCCCTGCATACCTTCCGGATGGATATTGATTATGCCAATGTGTTTGCGCTGACGGTATATGGTAAAATTGGTATCAAAGTGTGGATCTGTAAGGGTGAAGTATTGACCAAAAGAGACCTGAACCCAAACTTCGTTGGTGGTAAGAGTGAAGTAAGCGACAGAAGGGAAAGAAGAGACGACAGACATGACAGACATGACAGGCATGATCGCCGGGATGACAGGAGAGGTGGCGGAAGAGACAGGAGAAGTTAGTCAAAAGCATTAAGTAACCAGAGAATTAATAAACAATGTTACAACCGAAAAGATCGAAGCACAGGAAAATGCAGAAAGGCCGCATGAAAGGAGATGCTAAAAGAGGCGCTACCATATCATTTGGCTCCTTTGCGCTGAAGTCGCTTGACAGCCACTGGATAACAGACCGCCAGATAGAAGCGGCCCGCCAGGCACTGACCCGTGAAATGAAAAGAGAAGGTAATGTGTGGATTCGTATTTTCCCTGATAAGCCAATTACAAGAAAACCTGCAGAAGTGCGGATGGGCAAGGGTAAAGGAAACCTGGAGTTTTGGGCTGCCGTGGTAAGGCCCGGACGTATCCTTTTTGAAGTGGATGGGGTAAGTGAACAGGTGGCAAAGGCTTCGCTGGCGCTGGCTGCAGGTAAACTGCCGGTAAAAACAAAATTTGTTATACGCCGTGATTTAGCTGCGGTGTAAATATTAATAAATCGAAAAGCAATGTCAAAGAAAGCTGATTTTGTAAAAAGCATTCATGGAATGAATGAGCAGGACCTGAAGGCCCGGCTGGAAGAAGATAAGCAGCGGTTAAAAAAGCTGGAGTTTGCGCATACTATTTCCCCGCTGGAGAACCCTATGACCATCCGTTCTCTCCGCAGGGATATTGCCCGTCTGAAAACGGAACTCATGTTAAAGCAACAGTAAGCATAATAAAGTAATAAAAATGGAAGCAAGAAATTTAAGAAAAACCAGGATTGGGGTAGTAACCAGCAACAAGATGACTAAAACCATCACGGTTGCCATTGAAAGAAAAGTAAAGCACCCCATTTATGGTAAGTTCGTAAAGAAGACCACAAAGCTTCATGCCCATGATGATAAAAATGAGTGCAGCATCGGTGATGTGGTAAAGATTATGGAGACCCGTCCGCTCAGTAAAACAAAGCGCTGGAGGCTGGTGGAAGTGGTGGAGAAAGTAAAATAAGTGAGAAGCTACGAGCCGTGAGCTATCAGCTTCGAGCCCGTAAAGAAAAATAGAAAAAGATTAGTATTAATTGCTAAAAGCTCGCAGCTCGCAGCTAATAGCTCAAAGCTTAAGAATATGATTCAGCAAGAAAGCCGGTTAAATGTTGCGGACAACAGTGGCGCCAAAGAGGTGCTTTGTATCCGTGTACTCGGCAACAGCGGTCAGCGGTATGCCAGGATAGGGGATAAGATTGTTGTAACGGTAAAAGATGCCATACCACAGGGAGGCATTAAAAAAGGTACAGTGGCCAAGGCGGTAATTGTTCGCACCACCAGCAAATTGCGCCGCAAGGATGGTTCTTATATCCGCTTTGACGATAACGCTGTGGTAATACTGAGCCAGACTGATGAGCCGAGGGGCACCCGGATATTCGGCCCCGTAGCCAGGGAACTGCGGGATAAAGGGTACATGAAAATAATTTCACTGGCTCCCGAAGTATTATAATTGATAAAAAGGTTTCAACCCGTTAATGAAAGATAAAATGAAAGCAAGATTTAAACCCAAGTATAATATCAGGAAAGGCGACCTGGTTATCGTTATTTCAGGTGAATCAAAACCTCAGAAAGATGATAGCGGTAAAACTGTTTATAAACCAAGAACCGTTAAAGAGGTTTTGGTGGATGATGCAAAAGTGATAGTTGAAGGTGTGAATATTGTTACTAAGCACACAAAGCCTTCAGCACAGAACACCAAAGGGGGCATCATAAAAAAAGAGGCTCCCATCCATATCAGTAATGTGATGCTTTGGGATGCAACAGCGAAAACCCCATCAAAAGTAAAAAGGGAAAGAGCGGACGGTAAAAGTATCAGAGTATTAAAAAAGTCTGGTAATAAACTGTAATCATTATTCAGGTAAAAAAAGAAAAAGAGAGCAGTATGAGTACAAAAACATATTCCCCGAGGCTGGCAACCAGGTACAAAAATGATGTTGTACCTGCCCTGGTTAAAAAATTTGGTTACAGTTCAGTAATGCAGGACCCCAAACTGGAAAAGATCTGCCTGAACCGTGGTGTGAACGGAGCCGTATCCGACAAAAAACTGGTGGATATTGCTGTGGAAGAGCTGACTACCATCACCGGTCAGAAAGCGGTGGCCACTATGTCTAAAAAAGACATCTCCAATTTCAAGCTGCGTAAAGCCATGCCGATTGGTGCCCGGGTTACGCTGCGTGGAAACAAAATGTTCGAATTTTTCGACAGGCTGGTGGCTGTTGCCCTGCCCCGTGTCCGTGACTTTAAAGGTGTAAACGAAAAAGCATTTGACGGCCGCGGTAACTATACACTGGGCGTAACGGAGCAGATCATCTTCCCGGAGATTGACATTGACAAAGTGAATAAGATCACCGGTCTGGATATCACTTTCGTTACTACAGCCGGCACCGATGAAGAAGCGTATGAATTACTGAAAGAACTGGGAATGCCTTTCCGGAATGCAAAAACAAATTCAAATTAAAAAGGATAAACAAACATGGCAAAAACATCAGTAAAAGCCAGGCAAAGAAAAAGGGAAAGAATGGTGTCCCAGCATGCAGTTAAAAGAGCAGAATTGAAGAAAGCAGGCGACTGGAAAGCCCTTGATGAACTGCCGAAGAATTCTTCCAAAGTTCGTTTGAAGAACCGTTGCCAGCTGACAGGCCGCCCGAAAGGATATGTCCGCTACTTTGGAATATCCAGGGTGGCTCTGAGGGATATGGCACTGAACGGAAAAATTCCGGGGCTTAAAAAAGCAAGCTGGTAATATAGTTGCTCGTTTCTGGTTGCTGGTAACCAGCAACCAGAAACAAGCAACCAGTAATAAATTTCAGAACTGACTAATTAAAATATTATGGTAACAGATCCTATAGCAGATTTCCTGACCAGAATCCGTAACGCACAGATGGCTGGTCACCGGGTTGTGGACATTCCTGCTTCTAACCTCAAGAAGCGTATGACAGAGATCCTGTACAACCAGGGATATATCCTGAAATACAAATTCGAGGATGATAACAAGCAGGGCATCATCAAGATTGCGCTGAAGTATGATCCTTCCACAAAGCAACCTGCCATTCAGAGTATGGAGCGGATCAGCCGCCCGGGTTTGCGCCAGTATGCAAGACCGGCTGAGTTTCGCCGTGTGAAGAACGGTTTGGGTGTTGCTATTGTGTCAACCTCAAAAGGGGTGATGACAGACAAAGAAGCCAAAGCCAGCAACATTGGCGGCGAGATTCTTTGCTATGTGTACTAGAAAAAATTCGAAAAGACAAATTCCAATTCACAAATTGGAATTTGGGATTTAAAAATTTGAAATTTTAAACATTATGTCCCGTATAGGTAAAAAAGCGATAACAGTTCCTGAAGGAGTTACCGTTTCAGTCGGTAAAGACAATGTGGTGACCGTAAAAGGAAAGAAAGGCGAACTGAAGCAGGCTATTGACCGTGACATTACCGTGGAGGTGAAAGACGGCACTGTTATTTTTGGCCGCCCGACTGACCAGATCCGTCACCGGGCATTGCATGGTTTGTACCGTTCAATAGTGTCTAACCTGGTGAAAGGGGTGGTTGATGGGTATGAAAAAAAACTGGAACTGATTGGTGTGGGTTTTAAGGCGGCTAACCAGGGAAATGTACTGGACCTTGCCCTGGGCTATTCTCACAACATCATTTTTGAAGTGCCGAAAGAACTAAAAGTGGCAACCCAGCAGGAGAAAGGCCAAAACCCCGTCATCACCTTAGAAGGAATTGACAAGCAACTGATAGGACAGGTAGCCGCCAAACTGCGCAGCCTCCGCAAACCCGAGCCCTACAAAGGAAAAGGTGTCCGCTATGTGGGTGAAGTGGTTCGTAAAAAAGCAGGTAAAGCAGCAGGTAAATAACAAATAAGTAAATCGAACCCTGGCAACATCCAGGGTCAAAATAAAAAGAGATGAACCCAAAAGTTAAATCACAAAGAAGACAAAATATCCGCTATCGTATCCGCCGCAGGATTGGCGGAGGTACTGCACAAAAGCCGAGGTTATCGGTGTTCAGGAGCAATGCCGATATTTATGTGCAACTGGTTGACGATGCAAGCGGGGTAACGCTGGCTTCTGCTTCATCAAGGGACAAGGATATCAAAGCGCAGACAGCCAATAAAGCGGATAAAAGCAAAATGGTGGGACAGGCAATTGCCAGGAAAGCAACTTCACTCGGCATCAGTGATGTGACTTTTGACCGGGGTGGTTATCTCTATCATGGCCGGGTAAAATCAGTAGCGGATGGTGCAAGAGAAGGCGGGCTCAAATTTTAAGCAAACAACATTCAAACTTTTAATTACAAGCATAAATGTCAAAGTTTAACGTAAACAGGGTAAAAGCCGGCGACCTCGAACTGAAAGACAAAGTAGTTGCCATCAACCGTGTGGTGAAAACCACGAAGGGTGGCCGCTCCTTCAGCTTCTCTGCGCTGGTGGTAGTGGGTAACGAAAACGGTGTGGTGGGCCATGGTCTTGGTAAAGCCAAAGAAGTACAGGAGGCCATTACCAAGGGTATTGAGGATGCCAAGAAGAATCTTATCAGGGTTCCGGTGATGAAGGGTACTATCCCGCATGACCAGTGGGCTAAGGAAGGTGCCGCCAAGGTATTGATCAAGCCTGCCGCACATGGTACCGGCGTAATCGCCGGAGGCAGCATGAGGGCTGTACTGGAGTCTGCTGGTGTTACCGATATCCTGGCCAAGTCGTTAGGCTCTGCTAATCCCCATAATGTAGTGAAGGCAACTTTCAAAGCGCTGGCTTTGCTAAGAGAGCCGGTAAGCATTGCCAAAACCCGTACGCTTGGATTGAAGAAAGTATTTAATGGGTAAACCCCAGGTATAAAATCACAAGTTCCAATTTTGATAATTGGTATTTGCAAACAGGAATTTTATGAGGAAGATAAAAATAACATTGGTTAAGAGCCCGATTGACAGGCCGGAACGTCAGAAACTGACGGTGCAGGCTTTAGGTCTTAATAAAACAAATTCTACAAGAGAGGTAGAAGCCACTCCGCAAATACTGGGTATGTTGCGCAAAGTAACACACCTTGTGAAAGTGGAAGAAGCATAAAGAAAAATTCAAAACCAAATCACAAATTCCAAAATGGTACTAAAAGCTGTGATTTGGAATTTGTTATTTGATATTTTTTAAGCGAGGGGTGATTCCCCGTAGAGTATAAAATCAATAAAATGAAATTACACCAGTTAAAGCCTGCAAAAGGGGCTACACACAAGGAGAAAAGATTAGGCCGTGGTGAAGCGTCGGGTCATGGAGGTACTTCTACAAAAGGTAATAAGGGAGGACAAAGCCGTGCCGGTTACAAAAGAAAAATGTCGCATGAGGGCGGTCAGATGCCCATCCAGCGGCGGATACCCAAAAGAGGTTTCAAAAATCCACACCGGGTGGAGTATAAAGTTTTTAACCTGGGACAGATCGAACAGTTGGCTGAAAAATACAATATCAGCGAGGTCTCACTGGAAAATCTTTATATCAACGGGCTGGTGAACCAGACAGACAGGGTGAAAATACTTGGCAACGGTGAAATAAAGGGAAAGCTTGCTTTTAAAGTAAATGCAGTGAGCGGAAAAGCGAAATCGGCCATTGAGGCAGCCGGCGGTTCAGTGGAGATAGTAAAGTAAATTCGCTAAATTGCAGCGGCGCATTTAAAATGCGTCTTTTGTTTATACTACGAAGATTTGCTGAAGTAGTGTGTTTTATGAGCTAATAAATTTTTTAAATCCCCGTGAAGAAATTAATACAGACACTCAAAAATATCTGGAGCATCGAGGAGCTGCGTGGCAAGATATTGTTCACCCTGATGATGATCGCCATCTACCGGGTGGGTTCGCATATTGTGCTGCCGGGTATTGACCCGAACCAGATACAGGACGGTGGCGAAAGCCAGGGTATCCTTGGACTGATCGATGCCTTCTCCGGCGGGGCATTCAACAACGCTTCCATTTTTGCATTGGGTATAATGCCTTATATCTCTGCTTCCATCTTCATGCAACTGATGACGGTGCTGGTGCCCCGTTTCCAGAAGCTGCAGAAGGAAGGGGAAAGCGGACGCAAGAAAATCAATCAATATACCCGCTACCTGACGGTGGCCGTCACCATACTGCAGGCATCTGCCTATGTTACTTACCTGCGGGATATGCTGAAAAACGGCGGAATGATGGCAGGTTTTTCGCCGGCCAACTTCTGGCTTACCACCGTGATGGTGCTTACTGCCGGAACAATGTTTGTAATGTGGATGGGTGAGAAGATCACCGATAAAGGTTTGGGCAACGGTACATCGCTTATCATTATGATCGGTATCCTGGCCCGTTTGCCGCAGTCCTTTTTACAGGAATTAAGTGAAAAATCTGTCCGTAACGGACAAATTCTGGTTTTCATTATAGAAATAGCCATCCTTATCGCCATTATTATGGGCTGTATCCTGCTGATTCAGGGGGTACGAAAGGTGCCCGTCAACTATGCCAAACAGATAGTTGGCAACAGGCAGTTCGGTGGCGGCGGCGCCAGGCAGTTTTTGCCGCTGAAGGTGAACAGCGCCGGTGTTATGCCCATCATCTTTGCACAGGCCATCATTTTTATCCCCACCATTTTTGCCAGCTATAACCCCACCGGGATATTACAATCACTCACAGATCAAAAAAACATCTGGTATATGCTGGTGTACTCGGTCGTGGTGATAGGGTTTACTTTTCTGTACACAGCTTTGATATTTAACCCCAAGCAGATCGCCGATAACCTGAAGCAGAACAATGGTTTTATTCCCGGGGTAAAACCGGGTCAGCCCACTGCCGACTATATCGGCACCATTATGGACCGCATCACTCTGCCCGGAGCTATATTACTTGCTTTTGTGGGTATATTGCCCGGTATTGCAGAACGCTTTGGTGTCACCCAGGGATTCTCCACCTTCTTCGGCGGCACATCGCTGCTCATCATGGTGGGTGTAATCCTGGATACACTGCAGCAAATAGAAACCCAGTTGCTGATGAGGCAATATGATGGTTTGATGAAAAGTGGCCGCATCCAGGGCCGACAGACCACATCGGCCGTGCAGATGTAAAAAATTGTTTTTACAAATTAAGGACCCGGTATGCATCGCTTGCCGGGTTCTGTTTTTTTAAAGATATTTGCAGGATGATTATTTACAAAACAGATGAACAGGTGGAACGGATGCGGCAAAGCGCATTGCTGGTGAGCAAGACGCTGTCGGAGATCGCCAAACTGCTGCGACCGGGCATCAGCACCCTTTCAGTTGATCAAAGAATAGGTGAGATCATAAGGGACCACCATGCCATTCCATCGTTTCTGAACTATAAAGGCTATCCGTTCAACTCCTGTATATCGGTAAATGATGTGGTGGTGCATGGATTCCCCGGCAATAATGAATTACGGGAAGCTGATATTGTTTCTATTGACATTGGCGTGATACTGAACGGGTGGCATGGCGACCATGCTTACACATTTGCCATCGGTGATCCCGGTGAGAAAGTGATGCGGCTTATGGAGGTGACAAAAGAATCCTTATACAAAGGAATTGAGAAGGCTGTCGCAGGGAACCGCATTGGCGATATTGCCTGGGCCATACAAGAGCATACCGAAAAAAAACACGGTTACGGTGTAGTGAGGGAACTGGTGGGCCACGGTCTTGGCCAAAGCCTTCATGAGGATCCGCAAATGCCTAACTATGGCAAAAGAGGCAGCGGCCCCAAACTGAAGGAAGGGCTGGTACTGGCCATTGAGCCGATGATCAACCTGGGGAAAAGGGATGTTTATACTGAAGATGACGGGTGGACAGTAAGAACAAAAGACGGTAAACCCTCTGTTCATTTTGAGCATGATGTGTGTGTGAGAAAAGGAAAAGCAGACATACTTTCCGACTACAGTATTATTGAAAAAGCTGAGGATGCTAATCCTGAATTGTTTATTTCTTCTAAGATGGTCCAGCCTGTCGGATAACCTGTCCCGGCTTTGGCGACAGTTTATTTTTAAAGAACATTGTTGCAGCTTTCAGCATGCCGGCAAGCCGTTGCATAGCAGCATAAAACCATTTTGGAACCAGGCCGGTAAATCATTTGTCAATTTGCGGCTTCAGTTGCACAAATGACCAGGCCGTGAAAGGCAGGGCTATCAACAGCAGAAAAGTCCACCAGCATTTGGTGATTATCAGTGCCGTGCCAGCCAGCAGCAACAAATATAAAGGGTAGGCAAAAAGCAAAATCCCCGTCATCACCGAATCAAAATGATCGTTATCATGGGTTCTTTTCCAGGTAAAATTTTTTACAGGCAGGTAAAGCGGCAGGTGAGTAAACCATCCGAAGAAAGCAGGCAGGGCCAGCAATATTTTTTTAGCAGGCGATGGTGTAATTTCCAGTTTTTCTTTTTGCTGCTGCTTGTCATTCTCCGGTATTTCAAAAACCAATTGCCTTAGTTCTTTTTCAAGTTGTTCGTTGAAAACCTGGTGCCGGGTTCCGTCCGGTTCCGTCAGACTGAAGTCAGTTTTTTTAATCAGGCAGCCAAAATTCAGAAAAATGTTTTTACCAAAACGCCGGAAAGAACTGTAGTTGATGCCAACCGGCAAAACGGTTAGCGGAATATTTTCCTCCCATGCTTTAAATGCAAGCCTTGCGGTCCCTTTTTTAAGGGGGCGGAGATGCCATTCATTCATGCACTTTCCCTCGCTGAAAATAGTGACCACCCCGTTCTTTCTGAAAATATCAATGCAGGCATCAAAAGTTTTATAGTTCTCTGCCAGGTTTTCCACGCCTTCGCTGGTGCGATAAACAGGAAGGATCTTAAGGGCAGTGAGCAGGCGGATATAAAAAGATTTTTTAAACACATCACCTCTTGCCAGCGACCATACAGGCTGTTCAAGCAAGGTATCAAGTATTACAGAATCCAGGAATGAATTGGGATGATTGGAGGCAAGCAATACCGGGCCTTTAATTTTGAGTAATTCCGGCCTGTTGATGATGATCTTTCTGCAGAAGATGCTGATGCCGATACGGGTTACTATTTTAAGAGCTTGATAAAGCAATCCGGCCTTTTGTGTGAATATAGCCATTATTTCAGACCAATAGCGTAACGGACGCTGAAAGGAGCGTCGCAACGGCAGCCAAATCAGGGCGTTGCGGCCGGGTTCCCAGCAAAAAAACTCCTGACCGGGACTCATTACTACCGGCTATTTGCCCTATCTTTGCTCCCCCGAAAATAAAACCCTTCGGATCATTTTATCATGTTTGAAAACATCATTCAAAAACAATTAAACGCTGATGCACAGGAGTCTGCTTCCGGAGATACTACGGAGGCAACTACAGCGACAACAACTGCACCTGTGGAAGAGGCAGTACCTGCTGCCCACGACGATTTTGACTGGAGCGTTGACAAACGCAATGTGATTGCTTACACAGCAGAAGAAAAAGAGAAATACCACCATGTGTATGACAACACTTTTGTTCAACTGAGCGATGGTGAACTCATCAAAGGATTAGTGGTAGGCCTTACCAAGACAGATGTGGTGCTGAACATCGGGTTCAAAAGCGACGGGCTGATTTCGCTGAATGAGTTCCGTGACCTTGCCAACCTTGCAGTAGGGGATGAGGTGGAAGTAATGATTGTTGAGAAAGAAGACAGGGATGGACACCTGAACCTGAGCCGGCGCCAGGCCCGCATCACCCGTGCATGGGAGAAAATTGTGGAAGTGCATAAGACCGGTGAAGTGATTACCGGTACTGTAACTTCCAAAACCAAAGGAGGTTTGATAGTGGACGTATTTGGCATGGAGACCTTCCTGCCGGGATCACAAATAGATGTGAAGCCGGTGACCGACTACGATCAGTTTGTAGGAAAAACAATGGAGTTCAAGGTGGTAAAGATCAACGAGACCATCAAGAATGCTGTTGTATCACATAAGGCGCTTATTGAAAGCGATATTGAAGCGCAGCGGGCTGAAATAATGAGCAAGCTGGAGAAAGGACAGGTGCTGGAAGGAACGGTGAAGAATATTACGGACTTCGGCGCCTTTATGGATCTGGGCGGACTGGATGGCCTTCTTTATATCACCGATATTTCATGGGGCCGCATCTCTCATCCCACTGAAGTGCTCAAACTGGATCAGAAGATCAATGTAGTAGTGCTTGATTTTGATGATGAGAAGAAACGTATCAGTCTTGGCCTGAAACAGCTGACCCCGCATCCGTGGGATGTGCTGGCGGAAAACATAGCAGAAGGAAATGTGGTGAAGGGTAAAGTGGTGAACATTGAGGATTACGGTGCTTTCCTCGAAATACAGCCCGGAGTGGAGGGATTGGTGCATGTATCTGAAATTACCTGGGCCAATACACCTATCAATGCCAAAGAATTCTTCAAACTGGGTGATGAGTATGAAGCCAAAGTAGTGACGCTTGACAAGGCCAATCGCAAGATGAGCCTTTCCATCAAGCAGCTTTCACCGGACCCCTGGAGCGATATTGAAACCAAATTTGCTGAAGGCAGCCGGCATACCGGGCTGGTGAAGAACATTACCAACTATGGAGTTTTTGTGGAGTTGGCCCCCGGCATCGGCGGCATGATACACATCAGCGACCTGAGCTGGCTGAAGCGTTTCAACCATCCGGGTGAATACACCAAAACAGGCTCTAACATTGATGTGGTGATACTGGGAATTGATAAAGAGAACCGCAAACTGCAGTTAGGGCATAAGCAATTAGAAGAAGATCCCTGGAATACCCTGCAAGACACATTTGCCATCGGTACTTTACATGAGGGTGTAGTCAGCCGCCGTGATGATAAGGGAGCGACTGTACAGTTGCCTTATGGTCTTGAGGGCTTTGCCCCTAACCGTCATCTCTCCAAAGAAGATGGCAAGAGCATTGGCGCTGACGAAACCGCCCAGTTTATGGTAATTGAGTTCGACAGGAATGAAAAAAGGATAGTTGTTTCTCATACCCGCATCTGGGAGCAGGGGCAGGTAGATGCAGCAGAAGCCGCCAAAAAAGAAGTAAGGGCCGAAGCTGAAACCACCCGCAAGGCAGTAAAGAATGTGCAAAGCAAGGTAGAAAAAGCCACCCTGGGCGACCTGGGAGTGCTGGCCGACCTGAAAAAGAAAATGGACAGCGGGGGAAAGGAGGAAGGAACAACCGAAGAGCCAAAATCAGAGTGATACAACTGAATTATTTGAAATGGCTGTCCCGCATTATGCGGGACAGCCTTTTTTGTTTTAACAGGAGGAACTATTTTGACCTTCAGCTGTATATTGGTATGGTAGTAGTGGGTCAGTTTGAATATTTGAGCCACAAAGTCACGGAGACACGAAGTTGCACAATGTTGTCTTCGTGAATGCTTTGTGACTTGGTGACATCGTGGCAAAAAAAGTCAAATACCAAACTGACCCACTACCGGTATGGTTGAACCCCGGGAACTTTATTGACAATTCTTTAATTTGAGTACCGGGTATCATCAAATAAAGATTATGGAATCCATCGGCGAACGGATAAGGAACTTTCATCCCGTCAGGAAGATTGTCTATTTTTTTGTGGGCCTGTTTTCTTATCCCGGTCTTGCCATTGTCAATAAACTGAAAATATCCGGCACAGAGCATTTCAAAAATCTTCCGCGGAAAAAAGTGCTGTTTGTCAGCAATCATCAGACCTATTTTGCAGATGTGATCACTTTCCTGCACATCTTCTGTGCGGTAAAATGGGGGAAGAACAACCGGCTTGGCATCCCTTATTACCTGATCAATCCCTTTACAAGAGTAAATTATGTGGCGGCGGAAGAAACCATGAAAGGCAGCCTGATCAGCCGTCTTTTTTTGCTGGCAGGAGGACTAACAGTAAAAAGAACATGGAGAGAGGGAGGAAAAGAGGTGAGGAGGGGTTTGGATCCATCAGACACAAGAAAAATAATAAAGGCACTTGACAATAACTGGGTCATTACTTTTCCGCAGGGCACCACCAAACCCTTTGCGCCGGGCCGGAAAGGCACTGCAATGATCATCAAACAGGTAAGGCCAGTGGTGATACCCGTTGTGATCAGCGGATTCTGGAGGGCCTTTAATAAAAAAGGGTTGAAATTTAAAAAGAAGGGATCTGTCTTGTCCTTAACATTCAAAGAACCATTGAAAATTGACTATGATGCGCCTGCAGAGGATATACTGGCCCGGGTAATGGATTCCATTGAGCAGAGTAAGAAGTACATGATGATGGGAAAACATCACTGGCAGACGACGGATAAGTGAGGGACAACAGGCAATTTGCAACAGACAATCAGCAATTCTTTATTCTCCGAGGCGTTGTCAATTGCATATTGCCAATTCTCAATCTTTGACAAACAACGCTTTTAGTTCAGTGGCATCGTCCGGTTTTAATTTGCCCCCGAGTATCAACCTGAGTTGCCTTCTTCGCAGGGCCCCTTCAAACAATTTTTTCTCTTCCTCTGTTTCAGCAATCAACTGCGGAACAGGTCTTGGTTTTCGGTTGGGATCAAGTGCGACAAATGTGTAGTAGGCTTCGTTGCTTTTATATTTATACTGTTGGGTAAGGTCTTCTCCCCATACTTTCAGGTGTACTTCCATGGAAGAATTGAAAGCCCGTGTCACCTTCGCTTCAATATGCACTGCGTTGCCAAGTTTGATGGGGCTTTCAAAAGATATGTTATCCACCGATGCCGTTACCACCGGTGCATTGCAATGTTTTTGGGCAGCAAGTGCTGCAGCAATATCCATCCAGTACATCAACCGGCCGCCCATCAGGTTTCCGAAAACATTGGTATCATTCGGGAGTACGATCTCAGTCATTATGATAATGCTCTGTGCAGCTTTTTTGGATTCCATACAGTGAAATTTTCGCAAAGGTACTGCTAAGCTCCCATGACAGAAGATAAAATTACCAATCAGGCCCGGTATAAAATGCCGGCTGAGCTATGCAGAAAGCAATAAGGGTTGCCGATGCACCCGCTGAAATCAGTATAAAGTGATTTTCTTCACCCTATCTTTGTCCGGCTTATTACTATTGCTATATGGAGATCCATCCTGAAATTTCTTTTGACAATACGGAGTTTGCATTTGAATACAAATCTGATGAGCAACTAAAGAAAGCCAGATTCCTTTTCTCCATGATGGGCCAGCTCTGGTTAGTAAAGATGGGTACCCGGCTGGCGCCCTGGTCCATCAAAACTGGATTGCCGGTGAAAGGTATTATCCGCAAAACCATTTTTCAGCAGTTCGTTGGCGGGGAAACCCTGGAAGAAACAGCCCGGGTGGCAAAAAAATTAGGGGAATACAATGTGAAGGTGATCCTTGACTATGGTGTGGAGGGTGGCGATGACGGGGAAGAAGGATTCGATCATTCAACAGAGGAATTTATACGGGTGATCAATTATGCGGCCACACAGCCAAACATCCCTTTCATGAGCATCAAAGTCACCGGTTTTGCCCGGTTTGGCCTGCTGGAAAAATTAGATACCATGATGCACCAGGCTGAAGGAACACTGATGAAGCGTTTCCTGAAATCGGTGGATGACCTGAACGCAGAAGAAAAAGAAGAATGGCACCGGGTGCGCCGCCGCATGATGCAGATATGCGAAACAGGCGCTGAAAGAAAAGTTGGCGTATTTGTGGATGCCGAAGAAACATGGATACAGGATCCGGTGGATGCACTCACCATCCTGATGATGGATACATTCAACAAAAACCGCTGCGTGGTATATAATACCATCCAGCATTACCGGCACGACAGGCTGGCATTCCTGAAAGCATCACAGGAGGCAGCGACGGAAAGGAATTTTATACTTGGCGCCAAACTGGTCCGCGGCGCTTATATGGAAAAAGAAAGGAGGAGGGCCGGAGAGAAAGGCTATCCATCACCTATACAGCCCGACAAAGAAAGCAGCGACAGGCATTATAATGAAGGGGTGAAATTCTGTATTGATCATATTGACAGTGTAGCCCTTGTGGTAGCTTCGCATAATGAGTACAGCAATTTGTATGCGGCACAACTTCTCCGGGAAAAAAGCCTGCCGCTTAATCATCCGCATGTGCACTGGAGTCAGTTATATGGCATGAGCGACAATATCACTTTCAACCTGGCACATGCCGGGTGCAGTGTGAGCAAATACCTGCCCTTCGGCCTCATCAAAGATGTGATTCCTTACCTGATGCGCCGGGCGCAGGAAAATACATCGGTGAAGGGACAAACAGGAAGGGAACTGGGGCTGATCAAAAAAGAACAGAAAAGAAGAAACGCATCATAAACTATCCAGCAGCCATCTTTCGCCGTCTAAGAGAATAATACCGGGCTCGCCCCATTCCAGCCGGTAAATTCCCACATTTCCCAAATGCCATTGAAGTACGAGGCAGGGCGACTGACCATCTTTCTGCACCTGCCATATGCCAAAACCTTCATTCCGGCTGCTGCCACCGCCTAAACTGCCCATGCTTACCACACTGGCATATGAATAACGGAATGAGCCGTCTTTAAAAAGGCTGAATGATTTATCCGTACTGGTGCCGCCGCCACCGTATGTATTGGAGCTATATCCATGCATGTACCGGAGTGTGTGATCGGCCAGTTGTTTCTCTGTTTTTGCATCTTTCTTACCTGTCTGCACCATTGCAGCAGGCGCTGCATCCAGGAACAACTGTTTGCAGGGGCCTGTCATAGCTTCTGATTTGGTGACACCAATGTAAAAAATGCCTGGTCTGCCTGCAATTAATTTCGCTGCTATCACCACCATGTGAGATGTGTTGTCAATATACTGGTAATATACCGCCATTACGCTGTCATTGCCCAACTGCTGCAGCCCTTCATCGCCTGCGAGGTCGTTGCTGTTGGCAATCTGCTGCACCTCGTTCTGCATATAGGCGGCTATCTGCTGCAGGTCGCTGAAGAAATGGAAGCTGAACCGGAAACTCAGGTAATCAGCGGCTGAGTTTTGCAATATGGTCCATCCATCCTGTTCATTCTGAATGGTGAGGCCGCCCAGCGGTGTTTGCACACCGATATTTTGGTCGGTGAAATTTTTCATAAGCGGTTTTTGGATAAGTAAGGTAGGAATAAGTTTGAATTAACAGCTTGCCCACAAGGG
>JBQTHS010000077.1:0-8890 GCA_052389635.1 Bacteroidota bacterium
GCTTTGCTGCAGGTGAATAATATAATGGCTGACATGGGAATAATACGGGCACAAATGGGGGAGATAAGGGCCGGTATGACCAAACTAAATGTGTATGCGCCCTATAGCGGAAAATTGGGCTTAAAGAATGTCAGCCCCGGTTCATTTGTTACACCTGCCACCGTCATCACCTCCATCAGCCAGGTCAATCAGCTGAAACTACAGTTCAATGTGCCGGAAAAATATGCAGCGATGGTGAAAAAAGGCCAGGCTATTAGTTTTACCATTGACGGCAGCGAAAAAGATTTTACAGCCTCCGTACTTGCCACCGAAAATGCGGTGGAAGAGAATACCAGAAGCCTTGCAGTAAGGGCATTGGTAAAAGGCAATGAACCCGAACTGATACCCGGCGCTTTTGCGAGGGTAAAGATTGTGCTTGGGAAAAATGAAGATGCATTGATGGTTCCAAACAGCTCTATTGTACCACAGGGAAGAAAAAAACTCATTTATCTTTTTAAAAATAATAAAGCAGTATCCGCTGAAATTACGACTGGTGTGCGGGATTCAACGAATATCGAGGTGCTGACAGGTTTGATTAAAGGCGATACCGTCATCACCACAGGGCTCTTATTCCTGAAACCCAACAGTGATGTGAAGATCAGTAAAGTCAACCCCCAAACCCCCTGAGATACCCAATTCAGGTAATGGATACAGAAACAAAAAATGAACGATGAGCAGAAGAACAAAGAATATTGAATGATGAAGTTTGGCAGTACTTCGGCGTTCATAATTCCCTGTTCAATATTTGATATTTAAAATGAACCTGTCAGAAATAAGCCTCAAGAGACCCGTCTTTGCAATGGTTTGCTCCATTGTCATCATCATCTTTGGCGCTATTGGTTATAAATTTCTTGGCGTACGGGAATATCCGGCTATAGACCCCGCTGTTATCAATGTCCGGACTTCTTATGTAGGCGCCAGCGCCGAGATCATTGAACAGCAGATAACCGAGCCGCTGGAAAAAGCCATCAACGGTGTGCAGGGAGTAAAGAACATCACCTCCAACAGTGCGCAGGGCTCCAGCAATATCACGGTGGAGTTTGAGCTGAATGTTGACCTTGAAAAAGCTGCCAACGATGTGCGGGATAAAGTATCGCAGGCCACGGGCAACCTGCCGCAGGATATTGATGCCCCTCCTATCGTAACCAAGGCCGACTCCGACTCCGACCCTATCATCTTCCTGCAGATACAAAGCCAGCGAAAAGGATTGCTGGAGCTTACTGATTTTGCTGAGAATGTGGTGCAGGAAAGATTGCAGACCATTTCAGGTGTAAGCGGTGTGAATGTCTTTGGAAAACGCTATGCTATGCGGCTGTGGATTGACCCGTCAAAGCTGGGGGCTTACAAGATCACCATTAATGATATCCGTGCTGCACTCGACCGTGAGAATATTGAGCTGCCCGGCGGAAAGATAAGGGGCAACGCCACACAACTGATCGTAAAGACTTATGGCAAACTGACTACTGAAGAAGAATTTAACGACCTCATCATTTATGAAAGTGAAGATGCCATTGTCCGCTTTAAGGATGTGGGCGTAGCTACGCTGGGTCCGGACAATGAAGAAACTGCCTCCAGGAAAAACAATATCCCTTCTGTCAACCTTGGTGTGGTGGCACAGCCCGGTTCCAACCAGATTGAAATAGCAGATGAAGTATATAAACGAATTGATGAAATAAAAAAAGACCTGAAAGAAACACAGTCCGATATTATCCTTGAAGTGGGGTATGACAGGACACAGTTTGTAAGAAAGGCCATCAGCGAAGTAAAAGAGACACTGGCCATCGCCATCGGGCTGGTGGTGCTTATCATTTTCCTGTTTTTCAGGGAATGGAGTATCGCATTGCGTCCGCTGATTGATATTCCCGTTTCATTGATTGGCGCTTTCTTTATCATGTATGTGGCAGGGTTTTCTATCAATGTGCTTACCCTTCTTGCTATTGTGCTGGCTACCGGCCTGGTGGTGGACGATGGAATAGTGGTGACAGAAAATATTTTCAAGAAGATGGAACAGGGCATGAACAAACACAAAGCCGCTGTCGAAGGATCAAAAGAGATCTACTTTGCCGTAATCGCCACCTCATTAACGCTGGCCATTGTGTTTCTTCCTATCATTTTCCTCGAAGGGTTTGTCGGGAGCCTGTTCCGGGAGTTTGGCATTGTGCTGGCAGGCGCCGTTCTTATTTCGGCATATGTTTCACTCTCACTTACCCCTGTTTTGAATATCTATTTGACCAAAAAGAACGTACAAAAGCATTCCTGGTTTTACCGGGTTACAGAGCCTTTCTTTACAGGCATGGAGAACTTATACCGGAAAACATTGACAGGTTTTATGCGTGGGCGTACCGTTTACACCTCTTTAATCATTACTGCCTGTGTTGCCGCTATTATTTTCATTGGCAGAAAGCTTCCTTCCGAACTGGCGCCGATGGAGGACCGCAACCGTGTCCGCACCAGCATCACCGGGCCCGAAGGTTCCGATTTTGATTTTACCGACCGTGTCAATTATGAAATTGCGCAGCAACTGATTGACTCAATTCCGGAGAAATATGTAGTGCTTGCTTTTGCGCCGGGTTTTGGCGGAGGCGGTACCAATGCATCCTTTATCAGCATGGGCCTGGTGGATGCAGAAAAAAGAAAACGTTCGCAGAACGAAGTGGCACAACAGATGACGGGTATGTTCCGGCGCTACACCAATGTAAGGGTGTTTGCCCTGCAGGAACAAACGATTTCTGTCGGCCTTGGCGGCAGAGGTGCATTCCCTGTTCAGTTTGTATTGCAGAACCTCAATTTTGACAAACTAAAACAAAAAGTACCCCCGTTCTTAGAAGAGGTTTCAAAGAGCCCCGTCTTCCAGGGCTTTGATGTGAATTTAAAATTCAACCAGCCTGAACTGCAGATCACCATCAACCGGCTGAAGGCGAATGAGCTTGGCGTTTCCGTACTTGATATCAATAATACACTGCAATCTGCATTGAGCGGCCGCCGCTTCGGTTATTTTATCATGAACGGAAAACAATATCCTGTCATCGCACAGGTAGAACGCAATGACCGGGATGACCCGCTGGACCTGAAATCATTTTACGTAAGAAACAACAGGGGCGAGCTGATACAATTGGACAATGTGGTGTACATGGAAGAATCTGCCAGCCCGCCGACCATCTATCATTTCAACCGTTTCAAAAGCGCCACCATCTCAGCAGGGCTTGTGCCGGGCAAAACCATCGGAGAGGGTATTGATGAGATGAGACGCATTGCTTCAAAACTGCTGGATGAATCTTTTACTACTTCGCTCAGCGGTTCCTCCCGTGACTATGAAGAAAGCTCTTCCAATACTTCTTTCGCTTTCTTACTGGCGCTGGTGCTGATATTCCTGGTATTGGCGGCCCAGTTTGAAAGTTTTGTTGACCCGCTGATCATTATGACCACTGTTCCTCTGGCATTGGCGGGTGCTGTGATAACACTGAATCTGTCCGGGCAAACACTGAATATATTTTCACAGATTGGTATTATCATGCTTATCGGGCTTGTAACAAAGAACGGTATCCTGATAGTGGAATTTGCCAACCAGAAAAGAAGAAGAGGCGAAATGAAAATCCCTGCTGCTATTGATGCAGCAGTGGCCCGTCTTCGTCCTATTTTAATGACAACCCTGGCGACTACGTTGGGTGCATTGCCTATCGCCCTTGCCATTGGTTCTGCCGGAAAAAGCCGGATACCGCTTGGCGTTGTTATTATCGGCGGTATGATGTTTGCCCTTATCCTTACTTTATATGTGGTGCCCGCCATGTATTCTTTCATGTCAACTAAAAAGAAACTAATCACAGATGAAACGGCTTAGTTTTTTAGTCCTGTTAATTCCTGTGCTTACCAGCGGGCAAACCAGGCTGCTTTCGCTGGAAGAAGCCATTGCCACTGCCCTGCAGAATAATTATAATATCCGGCTGGCAAAAAACGATTCCATGGTGGCGGCACTGGATTACTCATTTCGCAATGCAGCGTTTCTTCCCCGGGTGAACGGGAACGTAACCAGCACCTGGAACAATAATGCCCAAAAACAGCGGTTCAATGACGGCACACTACGGGAACTGAACGATATCCGATCCAACAACTATAATATGGGGGTGCAACTGAACTGGACCTTATTTGACGGGATGAAGATGTTCGCTACCCGTGACAAGGCAAAGGAACTCATTACCCTTGGGGAATTGGCCACAAAAAACCAGGTGGTAAATACGGTGGCGGCTGTCATTACCAATTATTATAACATCGTAAGGCAGAAGCAGCAGTTGAAAGCAGTGGAAGAACAAATAGTGCTGAGCGGCGAAAGGGCCAAACTGGCGCAATACAAGTTAGACATCGGCGTGGGCGCCAAACCGGATGTACTGCAGAGCAAAGTTGACCTTAACGCACAGAAAGCCGCCCAACTGCTGCAGCAAACCCTGATCGCCCAGCTGAAAGAGCAATTGAACCAGGTCATGAATATAACAAAAGTTGCAGGATATGATGTCAGTGACTCCATCCCGCTGAACATGCTGGTTTCGCTTGGCGATATACAAAACAATATTGAAAACAGCAACCCTTCGCTACTGATTGCCAAAAAAAATATTGACATCGCCAGGCTTATCCTGAAGGAGCAAAAGGCTGAAAAATTTCCTGTTATCAGCCTGACTTCGGGATATAGCTATGGCAGAAATAATAATAAGGCCACTGTAAATCCTTTTCAACCCCTTTATAGCAGAAATATCGGCCGTAATATCGGACTTACCGCCACCATTCCTGTCCTGAACAATTTTACGGTAAAGCGGAATATACGGCAGGCGCAACTTGACATTCAATACCAGCAACTGATTTATGATAATCAGCGATCGGTTGTCAGCCTTTCCGTAATTACTGCATATAAGGATTATGAAATGCAGAAAAAGGCCCTTGCACTGGAGGAAGAAAACATTTTACTGGCAAAGGAAAACGTCAGCATCGTTTTCGAGGTATATAAACTAAACTCCACCACGCTGATACAACTGAAAGAAGCTGAGAAAAGCCTGCAGGATGCTTATACAAGACTCATCACCGCAAGGTACAATACCAAAGTGGCGGAGACGGAGTTGCTTCGGCTGAAAGGAGATTTGGTGAAATAGTTTCAGTTTATGGTTAATTTAGACCGGAAAAGCGGAATTCCTTTCACCATGCATGACAACCATAAACTATAAACCATAAACAATGACCCCCTTAGTTGGCATCATAATGGGCAGCGACAGCGACCTCCATGTTATGCAGGCCGCCGCTGATATACTCAGGCAGTTTGATATTGCCCACGAAGTAACAGTGGTTTCTGCCCACCGTACCCCGTACCGGATGATTGAGTATGCAGAAACAGCCAAAGAAAGGGGACTTAAAGTGATTATTGCCGGCGCCGGCGGTGCTGCACACCTGCCGGGCATGGTAGCAGCTGTTACTATCTTACCTGTCATTGGCGTCCCCATCAAATCTTCCAACTCTATTGACGGGTGGGACTCTGTCCTGTCTATTTTACAAATGCCCAACGGAGTTCCGGTAGCCACTGTTGCCCTCAATGCCGCAAAGAATGCAGGCATACTCGCTGCCGAAATCCTCGGCACGGCCGATGAAAAAATATCCTTACAGGTATCCCAATACAAAAAATCGCTGAACAATGAAGTGATTGAGAAAGTGGAGAAGATGAAAAAAGAGGGATGGGAGAATAAGTTTGATTAACATCTTCCTTTTGTAATCATTTTTTGAACCACATAGGCACATAGAAACACAGGGCAACACATAGACTTATGAGAGTTACGAAGAAGTATTTAAATGAACTTACCTATCAGGTGATTGGCTGTGCGATTGAAGTTCACAAAATCCTTGGACCCGGTCTAATAGAAAGTGTAAATGAAAAATGTTTTTTGAGGGAGCTTGACATCAGAGGGATAACATATAAAAATCAAATATGGGTTCCTATACATATAGAGGCCTGGAATTAGATGCTGAATTAAGACTTGATGTTCTTGTTGAAGATATACTATGTGTTGAGTTAAAAGCCCAGGAAGGTCTACTACCCGTACATGATGCTATTTTTCTTTCTTATATGCAAATGCTGGAAAAGCCCAAAGGCATACTAATTAATTTTCATTGTGTCAATATTTTCAAAGAAGGGCAGAAAACCCTTGTGAATAATTTATTCGCCCTCTTACCTGGCGAATAATCTTAATCTATGTGACAGCCTATGTACCTATGTGCCTATGTGGTTCAACTACGCCAAACAGTAATATTTTTCTTACTGATATTAGGTTTGATCTCCTGCAGCAATAAGGATCTGCTGCAAGAAGTAAAACAATTTCCCCACTACCCTTCCGCTTCAGGTATTGAGTTTGTTAATAACAAAGTCTATATAATCGGTGATGATGCCAATAACCTGCTGGCGCTTGACAGCAACCTGAACATTACTGATTCGGTACAACTTTATTCTTTTGCAGAAAAAAGAATTCCCAAATCTGTCAAACCGGACCTGGAATCAATCGCCATTCTGCCGGGTAATAAATTATTCCTTATCGGCTCCGGTTCATTAGCCCCTTACCGCAATATCGCCTGGATTATTGACCCTGCCACCCGACAAAAAGACAGCATACGGCTTGATACATTTTATCAGCGGCTTACGCTGAACGGAATTAAAGAACTGAACATCGAAGGAACAACATCCACCCCTGGTGGCATCATCTTATCCAACCGCGGCAGCAAAGGTTATCTGAAAAACCATTTGGTTTTCACCAGGAATAATTTCTGGCAGCAGCAAAACCAGGCAGAAATTCATACTGCCTTTTTTGGCACTAATACAGACAGCGCTTTATTCAGTGGGGTCTCCGGTCTTGGTTATTCTGCCAAAAATGATATGCTGCTATGCACTGTATCCACCGAGGATACCCGCAATAGCATGGACGACGGCGCCATCGGCAAAAGCTACCTTTGGATCGTAAAGAATATTACCTCCAAAAAAAGATGGAAAGCCATCAACCCCGATAAAATAATTGACCTCGAAGAAACAGATGCCCGGTTCAGGGGGCAAAAGATTGAATCTGTGTGCATCCTGAAAGAAACAAAGAAATTGCTGTACCTGCTGCTGGCGGCAGACAACGACGATGGGAGCAGCACCGTCTTTAAACTGGTTGCCCCTAAAGATTAAATACTACAGGGTTAAAAAAAATCAGTATTTTTCTGATACCATTTACCACGACTCAACCCGGAAATATGAAAAAACTGCCTGCATTGCTCACTGCTGTTGTACTGTTTTCTCAACTGAATGCACAAATCCCGCTGAAGTTCAGGGACACTACCGTCAAAGGCCCGCAGACCTTTGCCATCATCATGGGTATTTCCAAATACAAATACGTACGTCCGCTTACTTATGCCGATAAGGACGCTGAAATGTTCCGTGATTTTTTACAATCACCCGGCGGCGGCAATGTGAAAGATGAGAACATATTTGCCCTGCTGAACGAAGATGCGCTGCATTCCACTTTCTGGACCAAGGGGTTTCAGTGGTTGCGGGCCAAACAACTGCAGAAAGGCGACCGGCTCTTCATCTACCTCGCCGGTCATGGCGATGCCATTGACGAAGACCAGTATTTCTTTTTGAGCTACGACTGTAACCCAGCAGGCGATAAGAACAACTACCTCGTTGGCGGCGCTATTCAATTATACAACCTGAAAAAGAAAATTGCCAACGAAACCAGCAAGGGTGTGGATGTGTTTTTTGTAATGGATGCCTGCCGCTCCAATGAACTCCCGGGCGGACAGGAGGGATTGAATTTTCTGAATACTGCCATATCCGAAAAAAAAGCAGGTGAGATCATGATGCTGGCCACCGGCGCCGGTCAATCATCGCTTGAAGACGCCAGCATCGGCAACGGCCATGGTCTGTTTACCTATTATCTTGTTGACGGGCTGAGTGGTTTGGCTGATACAGATGGCAGGGCCGACAATAAAATCACATTTGCCGAAGTGAAATCCTATGTGGACAAGAATGTGCCCGCAGTGGCGCTGGAGCGATTCAAAAGAAAACAGGACCCCTTTTTCTGCTGCAAGGAAAATGACAACAAAGTGGTGAGTGTGGTGGATGCCGCCTACCTGCAAAAATGGATGCAGCAGAAAAAAAGAAGGGGCGGCAACTCCTTTGAAGGATTTACGGAAAATGATTACAAAAGATTTGCCGCCGATACGGCGCTGGTAGAAACCTACAACCGTTTCAACAGGGCGGTTAAATCCGGCAAGCTTACGGGCAGCTCATCCGCTGAGGATTATTACCGGCAACTGGAGAAAAAATTCCCCGGTAACCCCTATACACTTGATGCAAAAACCAGTTTGGCACAGGAACTGGTGAACGAAGCACAAAAGGGGGTAAACGATTGTTTGGCTTGTGTCGTTCCTGCTGATCCCCGGGAGAGAGGAAAATTTACAACCGCCGGTAACCTTATGGAAAAAGCAATCACACTGATAAAAGATGACGAACCCGATTATGCTGTTATACTGAACAGGGGTATGTACCTGCTTAAAGCCAACGGTACTTACCCTGCAGTAACTGAAGCATTTGGGTATGCACATGCCGGTCGTGCCGGTGAACCTAACGGAGCATATATTTTAAACTGCCTGGCAAAATTGCACCTGGAAAATAAAAGCCCGGACAGCGCTGTATTTTATGCAGAAAAGGCGGTTAAAATTGCTCCAAACTGGCCCTGCGCAATCACACTGCTGACAATGGCCAGGCAACAATTAAATGAAAAAAAACCGGATGAAACGAAGAAAAATATAAAAAAGAATACTCCGCTGAGAAAAAGCAGTATCGGCT
>JBQTHS010000078.1:0-14071 GCA_052389635.1 Bacteroidota bacterium
TTATGCCACTGTCCGCCATCATTGGGTTTGGCGCAATTTCGTAGCGGTTCATCCGGATGTCAGGCTTGTTTTGTAGCTTCACCAGGCTCCTGTCGTCGCCTGGCCGCTACAAAACTGCGCCAAGCCCGGATCCGTTGTGCGATAGTTTCGAAGAAACTTCAGTTAATCATGAAAAGAGCTTTTCCACTACTTTTACTTTTCACTGTTCAAATTTGTATAGCCCAAAATGAGCCAGAGTTTGGTTTATACTTCGGCAATGATTTTAAATCTGACTCGGTTACAATAATTATTAATGATATTCAAGTGGCCAAGAATATTAAATTGAGAGATAGGATGATTGATCCGGAAAATTTGATGATTGAACAAACTAATAAAAAGTTAACTGTCCGACCTTATGGAGAATCTGTACAACTATTAAAAAAGGTTAAAATCAAACAATCTATTCTGGTTTTAGACATTTACATGAATACTAATTATAGGCATTTTGTGATTGACCTAAAAAAAGGAAAGTATCTATATGCTGAATATAAATTTTTTAGAGTCGGATGGCATTCCTTTAAAATCCTACAGATATTTCAGTGGACGCTGCCTCCTTTAATGTTCTAAAACCATCGCACATCATTGGGTGGCTGATGCACAACCTCCATCCGCAAAATGAAAAAATTAAAAACCTGCCGATTATTGGCGGGATTTTTTGTTAGCGCTTTTGTACCCATTTTGCTCATATTGCCATCCCTTGGGCGCCGGAGTGCAAAAAATATAATTGATAAGGCTTTGAAGCCCTTTTTCAACCTATAATGAATTTTGAAATACAATATCACTTTCCAAAATAGTACTGCATGTATGATTGGGTTTTATGCAAGTTGGGCTTGACCTTGTAATCCCGCAGCAGCGGGACAAATCCCAGCCCCAGTTTGAGCGGACGAATTACTATCAACTTTTGTACATAACTTTCCCAACGGGATGCCTTTGGCACGACATTATAATTTCATCCGATAGCTATCGGATCAGCAGCGTTCATCGGCAGGCGGAATCTTAATTTCCAACCTGCATAAAGCCCTGCTCGTTAGGATCAAATCACAACCATGAAATCCTTATTGACCGCTTTTAGTGCAATTCTTTTCAGTATGACAATTTGCAATGCACAGACAAATGAGAACCCAAAGGTAAATGCTATATCATTTGAGCTTGGAAAGACAGGACTTATCTATAACCTGACCTTTGACCACAAATCTGCGACAAAGAATTTTGGGCTCCGGCTTGGCGCCGGTTCCAATCTTGCCAGATATCTGAAAGCCATTTCACTCGGTGGCGGCGGCTATTACCTCGTTGGCCGGTCAAACCGTTTTCTTGAACTGGGAGTGGATCTGCAATACCTGATTGTAGATGAAATAAGCGACGACCAAAAAGGATTTGCATTTGTTTATCCTGATTACTCTACCAAAACCTTTTATCCGGGCGTCAATTTAGGCTATCGGGCCTATGGCAAACGGACATTGTTTAGAATTGGCTTCTCACCCGGCTTCATCGAAGGCGACCTTATTCCAGGTGGATACATCAGTTATGGCCTGCGATTTTAATCTGACACGCAAATCCCTTCCCGGGCCGGGTCATCCGAAGGGGATCCGGCGTCGGGATACGTTATCAGAAAACGATTTATCAGTTAAAACCGCTCCAGCACGGAAAACATAAAATCACCTTCAATTTTTGCACTGGCATCCGCCTACTCCAAATTGAGTATTTATTAGCACCCTGGAGCTGGATAATTTTAACCTGTTGATCAAGGTCCGACTTTCAATTTAGCCACTTTAAAACCAGGTATATGAAAAAGATCATTCTCTTCCTTCTGTTGAGTTGTAATATCGTTATTGCTGCAAATGCAACCGGCCGTCCCGGGTTAAAAGTTAATTTAGCTGAACCCGGCGCCACGTTGCAAAAAATGTGGATTGATTACGAAGCTAAAGAAGGCAGCAGGTATGGTATGATGATGCATATCTCGTTTACGGCTTATAATATGAAGGGAACAAAAGCATACCTGGGCGCCTATTTTAAATATACTGACGATAAGGCGGGTTCATATATCATTCATGAAGGGGTAAGAAATAATTATCACACAGCTACAGGTATCCTGAGTGTCAGCATGGATATTACGCCAACGTATAATTCTTCCGTGTATGATGACCTGGAGCTCTTCATGCCCTATGACGAGATCAACCTCGGAGCCGGTACACATGAACTGACCATTGATCTGCAGTTGAATGATTACAATACCTTAAGAGGGATCGCCTGGTTAAAACTCTACAATATCGAATACACCGAATATGAAAAAAGCAGGGGGCCGGCCGGCGCCTCTAAATTTACAGGAAAGAACCATTTGCCACCTGCCAGCGGGCCAAGAGCTGTTTATGATTCCATGTGGATCAACTATGATGCAATGGAAAACAACCAGGAGGGGATGATGCTTCATTTCAAATTTACGGTGTATGATATGAAAGACTTGGAAGCATCGGTGGCCGTTTACTTTTTACAGGATAATACAGCGGGAACTGTATTAAAAGATAAAAACCAAAAATATACCAGCAGCGGAGGTAATGTGGCAGTGTATAAAGACATATTTCCGGGCTATGCTACGACCAACTATAATGACCTGCAGGTTTTTATGCCCTATGACGAACTGGACCTTGGTCCCGGCAAACATTATTTACTGATGGATGTCAAACTGATTTACAGGAAAGGAGGGCTTATTTCCAATTTCACTTATTACGGGTTCAGGTACACCGAACCGGCCCGCTAATATAAACTAAAAAAAACAGTTACGGAATGAGCTGCTTTCGCCTATATAAAATAGTTTATTGAGTGCTGTATAGCTCATGAGCCAGGCAGTATCAGAACTGCTCCAGCACCGAGAACATAAAGTCGCCTTCAATTTTTGCATTGGCATCGCTGTCGCTTCCATGCACTGCGTTTTCTCCAACAGATGCTGCATATAATTTACGGATGGTGTTGGGCCCGGCCTTGGCAGGATCGGTGGCGCCAATCAGTTTGCGGAAATCTTCCACGGCATTTTCTTTTTCCAGTATGGCGGCAATGATGGGGCCTTCGCACATAAAGGAAACCAGTTCGCCATAGAAGGGTCTCTCTTTGTGTATGGCATAAAACTCACCGGCTTTCTCTGGGGTCAGTTTGGTCATCTTCAGCGCTTTTATCTGGTAACCTTCCTGTAAAATCCTGTCAAGAATAGCACCGGCATGCCCGTTCTTGAATGCATCCGGCTTGATCATGGTAAAGGTGCGATTGCTCATAGCTGCGTTTATTGTTTCAGCGGCGCAAAGGTAAGGGAAAGTCGTTAGTCAATAGTCCTTAGTCTTTGGTCAAGGCGCCTGTCTCCCGGCTCCCGACTCAGTACTCTGAACTGATTTCCCTACCTTCGCTGCCGTTTTGATGAAATCCATACAGGACATATTTCCGTTACTCAACCAGCCCCGCAAAGTTGTTATTACCCCGCATCAAAAACCCGACGCCGATGCAATGGGGGCTTCGCTGGCGCTGAAACATCTGCTGGTTCAATTAGGACATACCGTTACCGTTATTTCTCCCACCAACTGGGCCGGATGGGTGAACTGGATGCCCGGCGCTGCCCAGGTGCTGGACTATGAAAAAGAAAAGGAGAAAGCGGAAACGGCGCTTGACAACGCTGACTGGCTGTTCTGCCTCGACTTCAACATCTTTCACCGCACCAAAACGATGACGGAAAAACTAAAACAACTTGCCTGCACCAAAATACTGATTGACCATCACCAGGAACCGGATGAAGCGTCGTTTGATTATGGCATCAGCGATACATCCAAAAGCTCCACCTGCGAGATGATCTATGATTTTATCGTTGGTTCGGGCCATGCAGATAAAATTGACCCGGCGATTGGCGAATGTTTATATGCCGGGGTAGCCGGCGATACCGGTTCTTTCCGTTTTTCCTCCGCCCATGCAGGTGTGCACCGGTTGGTCGCCGACTTAAAGGAGAGAGGACTTGAGCACACCCATGTGCATGAGCTGTTGTTTGATAATTTCCTTGAGAACCGCCTCCGCTTTGTGGGCCATGTACTGCTGAACCGGATGGAAGTGTTTTACGAATATAACACCGTGCTGATTGCTATCCCTAAATCAGACCTGCTGAAATACCAGATAAAAACCGGTGACACAGAAGGCCTCGTCAATTACCCGCAAACCATACAGGGCATCAAATTAGTGGCGCTGGTGATTGACCGGGATGAGGAACGAAAATGGAGTTTCCGCAGCAAAGGCGATTTTGACTGCAATGCATTTGCCCGTATCTATTTTGAAGGCGGCGGGCATTTTAATGCGGCAGGCGGCCGCAGCAGTGATACGCTGGAGAAAACAGTGCAGCATTTCAAACAGGTAATGAAAGAAACCGAAAATCTTTTACAATAATAATTACAGCAAATGAAAACGATCAGGTTATCAGGCATTATTCTTTTATCAGCAATGCTGCTTATTGCATGCAAAAAAGTATCTTATAAAAAAACAAACAGCGGGCTGGCTTACAAACTGTATCCCGGCAAAGGCAAAGACTCTGCTATTAAGGCAGGCGATGTGGTGAAAATCAATTATTCCATTCTGTTCAATGATTCACTGATGGATAATTTTTCCAGCTATGGAAAAATGCCTGCCTATGTGATGGTGCAGGCACAGATGATGGGAAAACCGACTTATGATTTCAGGGAACTGATCATCCAGATGCGGAAAGGGGACAGCATCGTTACGGTGCAGATGGCAGATTCATTGCTGAAAGAAGGATCGCCGCTGCTGCCGCCCCATGCACAAAAGGGGGACAGGATCATCACCCGCATCCGGATTGCAGATGTGTTTGCAACTGACAGCCTGGCCCGTGCCGATTATGATAAGGAAATGGTACGGGACAGACCCCGCCAGCTAAAGGAACAGGAGAAAGAGATAGCGGCCATGGCAAAAGCGGCAGAGGAGCAATTCAACAGGGAATATGAGGAACTAAAAAAATCAGGAGAGGTTGACAAAGAAATAAAAGCCATGGAAATGTACCTGGCCGGAAAAAAAATAAATGCCCGGCGCACAGGTAAGGGAACTTTTGTGGAGATCAAAGAACAGGGAACGGGCCCTGCCGCTGCGGTCAAAAAATATGTACTGGTAAAGTACACCGGTAAAATACTGGCTACCGACAGCACATTTGAAAGTAATTCCTATCCGCTGCGACTCGGAAACTGGAGTGTTATCCCCGGATGGGAAGAAGGCCTGCTGATCTTCAATGAGGGGGGAAAGGGCACATTGTACATCCCCGGTTTTCTTGCCTATGGCAGAAACCCGCGGCCGGGCTCTCCGTTCAAGCCATTCGATGCGCTGAAGTTTGACGTAGAGCTGGTAAAAGTTTCAGACACACCCATTGAACAGCCGGGGCAGTAAACAGACGGGGCCCGGTGGATATACTGTTTAAAAAAAATTGATGCCGCTCAACCGGTCAGTTGCAGCCGGTATTAAAATAAACCCCACCTTTGCAGCAGTTCCTGCAAAGGGACGGGTTTTGTGAGGCTCCGTTTTTAGTCCAGCATCTGAATTAAACCTGTCGGTTCCCCTGAAAACAGATATGGAAGTAAGTACCATTTTTTGTTCCTGTATCCCAAATGTACCTGTTGAATAAATTGCTCATAAACCCATTACTTTCGGGTAAGGTTTTGATTGCAATGTCATGATGAAGGAAAGTCCCGTCTCACTAAGGAGAGACGGGATTCTTTTTTTTATGAATTCATGCAGGCCTCGCAGAGCCTGATGGTTTCTGCAGCTTCTTTTACATCATGTACCCGCAGGATGGATGCGCCGTTCATCAGCCCAATAGTGTTCATCACTATGGTTCCGTTAAGGGCTTCTTCAGCAGTAAGGCCAAGTGTTTTCCAGATAAATGATTTGCGGGAAATGCCCAGCAGCAGCGGACAGTTCAGCATCCTGAATACAGAAAGGTTGCGGAGCAGTTCAAAGTTGTGCGCAGCAGTTTTTCCAAAACCGAAACCGGGGTCAATAATAATGTCAGTAATACCGGATTTGCGCAATTCCTCTGTTTTGCGGATAAAGAAATCCAGCACTTCTTTCGTCACATTTTCAAACCGGGGGTTTTGCTGCATGGTTTGCGGGGTTCCCTGCATGTGCATGAGCACATAGGGTACTTTTAAAGCAGCCGCGGTGGCAATCATGGTTTCATCCATAGTTCCTGCGCTGATATCGTTAATAATACAAGCCCCGGCACTTACTGCTTCTTTTGCCACGGCAGCATAAAAAGTATCAATAGAGATAAAAGCTTCGGGAAAGTTTTTATGAATGGCATTTAATGGATCAATCACCCTTTTCAATTCATCATTGGCATCCAGCTTTTCGCTGCCGGGCCTTGTGCTTTGCCCGCCGATGTCAAGAATCGTAGCGTCCTCTTTCAGCATTTTTTCGGCCTGCGCCAGCACCGCATTGGTTTCCTGTTGCCGGCTGCTGCTGTAAAATGAATCAGGTGTGACATTTATGATGCCCATAACAACGGGCTTATCCATTGTCAGCAGCCTTCCTTTGCAATTCAGCGTAAACATTAGCCTTTGTTCGTTATTTTTGAAGCTAAAGATAGAGGAAGTCAGTAAGTCATAAAAGTCAAATGAGTCATATAGCGGGATGCGATATGACTGATTTGACCCATTTGACCAATATGACTTATCTGACTCATTTGACCAAGTATGACAGATACAAACAAACAATACGACAAGGCCGTTCAATCCTGCAAAGAAATTTTTCTAAAGAAAACGGATGACTACGGGACGGCCTGGCGGGTGCTGCGTACCATTTCCATTGTTGACCAGATATTCATCAAGGCGCAGCGGATCCGCACCATACAGCAAAAGGGCGAGCAGAAAATTGCGGACGGGATTGCTGCTGAATTCAAAGGCATCATCAACTATGCAGTAATCGGGCTGATACAACTGGAATTACCCGCTGATGCACCGGAGGAAATGAAAGCAGGGGAGGTATCCGTTTTGTTTGACAAATATGTGCAAACGGCCAAAGGACTGATGCAGGATAAAAATCATGATTACGGTGAGGCATGGCGCAGCATGAGCCAGGAAAGTTTTGTGGACCTGATACTGATGAAACTCCAACGCATCCGGCAGATACTGAACAACGATGGTAAAACCATTATGAGCGAAGGAATTGATGCCAACTATCTGGATATTATCAATTATGCCGTGTTTGCTTTAATATTAATGTAATATGAAGATAACGGCGAACATAGCAAGGATTATTGTTGGATTGCTTTTCATTTTCTCGGGACTGGTAAAGGCAAACGACCCGCTGGGCCTGAGTTATAAAATGCAGGAGTTCTTCGAAGTCTGGGGCCTGCATGGCTTCAATTCATGGACCCGGCTCATGTCGGTGCTGATGAATGCGTTTGAAATTATTGCCGGGTTTGCCCTGTTGCTGGGCTGGAGGATAAAACTGTTCAGCTGGCTGCTGTTGTTGCTGATCATCTTTTTTACATTTCTTACCGGTTACACCTACATTACCGGCACCCCAAAAAATTGCGGATGCTTTGGCGACTGCCTGCCCATCAGTTCCAAAATATCTTTCTTAAAGGATGTGGCGCTGACTACGCTGATCGGTTTCCTGTTCTGGCAACAGAAGTATATCAGGCCTTTGTTCAGGGAAAAATGGGCAACAGCAGTGATGTTTGGTATTACAGTCCTCGGTTTTGGATTTCAGTGGTACACTTTAAAGTATTTACCGGTGGTGGATTGCCTCCCTTTTAAAAAAGGAAACAACATTGCGGAGAAAATGAAAATGCCAAAGAATGCCGTGCCAGACAGTACAGTAATAACTTTTATCTATAAGAAGAACGGGAAAGATGTAGAGTTCACGGCTGATAAATTCCCGGCTGATTTCAATGCAGAAACCTACCAGTTTGTAAGCCGGTACGACAAACTGATCCGTAAAGGGAAGAACAACGAACCCCCTATAAAAGGCTTTGCGCTTTCCGGTGAAACCAATACGGATTCAACGGCATGGGTACTGGAGCAGCCCCGTGCAGTATTACTGTTTATTGAGAATTTTTCAAAGGCAGGGGATGAATGGAAAAAAAGTTTTGCCAAACTGTATGCTGCTGCGAAGGAAAAAAACATTCCGTCATGTATCATCACAGCAGAACCGGCCAAAGCGGCAGAGGCGCTGGCCGGAACTTCATTTGCGGAAGCGCAGATATTCAAATGCGACTACAAGCTGATTGAAACGGCAGCAAGGGCGCCTGTTTGTGTGTTCCTGCTTGAAAAAGGAACAGTTGCAGGAAAATGGAGCAGCCCCAATTTTTCTTCCGCTGAAAAGTATTTAAAGAAGCTGCCGTAAAAAATGCTGAGGTACATCGCCAAAAAACTGCTTTATGGCCTGCTGGTGCTCATCGGGGTGGTGGTATTGGTGTTCTTCCTGTTCCAGGGTTTTGGCGACCCATCAAGAATAGTGATGGGGCAAAGCGGCGACTCCGCCACACAGGCCAATATCAAAAAGGAGCTGTACCTGATCAATGAAAAAGGGGAGAATATCCCGAAGTTCAAACAGTTCCTGTATTACCTGAATGATGTTTCTCCCGTTTGTTTTCACAGCGGGAGTGATATTGCAAAGAAGAAGCTGAAAGGTTTGTTTATTGGCGGGGAAAAAAAGTTCGGACTGAAAATCCCATATCTCCGCAAATCATACCAGAGTAAGCGGCCGGTATGGAATATACTGATGCAGGCCCTGCCCGGCACACTGATGCTTGCCGTTGCCGCCATGTTCATTGCTGTCTTGATTGGAATACCATTGGGAGTGATGGCGGCAGTAAAGCAAAATACCTGGCTGGATACTTCAGCGATATTCTCAAGCATTGTAGGCATATCGGCCCCTTCATTTTTTATGGGTATCATCATCGTTTATCTTTTTGGTTTTGTGCATAGCGACTGGACGGGGCTGCATATTGCCGGTAACTGGTTTGCCATTGATGAGGAAGGCCGCCGCAGGCTGAGCCTGCAAAACCTCATCCTTCCGGCTATCACATTAGGCATACGTCCTATGGCCATCATCACCCAGCTCACCCGCAGCGCCATGCTGGATGTGCTGGATCAGGATTATATCCGCACAGCCTATGCAAAAGGTTTGAGTAAACGGAAGGTGATCTGGAAACACGGACTCCGGAATGCGCTGACCCCTGTTATCACGGCCATTACGGGTTGGTTTGCCGAACTGCTGGCAGGGGCTTTTTTTGTGGAATATATTTTTGGCTGGCAGGGAATTGGTAAAGTGACGGTAGATGCCCTTGAGAAACTGGATTATCCGGTGGTGATGGGGGCGGTGTTGGTGTCAGCAACATTCTTTATCATGATTAATATACTTGCAGATATTTTGTATGGAGTGGTGGACCCGAGAGTCAGGCTGCAGTGAGTTATTGATTAGGTTTCTTTTGATTTTTATCAAACCATTCTTTCCACGCAACTAAATTTTCTCCGTTACAGGTCATCCAGCCAAGAATATTACCATTGGTAGTTGCTTGCAGGCCCGTTATCCTTTCCATATATTTTATTGATTGAATATAACTCTTCAATGTGTCGAACATACTTCGCATGAAAATGGAATCCAGTTTCTTGTAGTAATCAGAAAATGAGTCTATAGATGATGCTTTTGCTGCTACACTGTTTGCCTGATTACAATTTAAGTGTAAAATGCAGCTTCCACAAAGAAAGCTAAGTATGAAAATAAAATGTCGGACCGGTAAAAACTTTAGTTTATTATCACCTCATTCACCACCTTCTGCCCAAGCGCCTCATTCACCCGTTGTTTTATTTTTTCTTTCTGGTAAATGAGTTCATTCTTCAGCGGGGCCACATGGGTGCTGATGATAAGTTTGTCGCCGATGATCTGGAGTTTATCCGTATAGCGGGCAATGGTTTTGCCCATAATTTCTTCCCACACATCTTCTATCTGCAAAGCCTGTGTGCCCCCCCTGAGGCGGCTGCCTTTCAGAAATTCCTGTATGGCTTCACTGATAGAATACTGACCCATGGCATAAAGTTACAAGTTTAAGGTTTAAGGTTTAAAGTTTAAAGTTGTCGTATCAACAGAAGCTGATAACCTATAATAAAACTCCGGCTGGAAGAACATTAAACATCAAACGGTAAACCTTAAACACTTACAGCCTGATAAGCTGGAATGATATGCCCAGTTGATCCAAATGTACTTTCAGTCGTTCCTCATTCGTATCTGTAATAAAAACCTGCCCGTAATTCTCCACACATACTTTATTCAGCAGGTTGCTGATACGGCCCTCGTCCAATTTTTCAAACACATCATCTAACAGCAGGAGGGGGGCAAAGCCCTTTTCTTTTTTCAGTGTTTCCATTTCGGCCAGCTTCAGCGCAAACAATAAACTCTTTCGCTGACCTTGTGAGGCAATATTCTTAAACGGATGGCCGGTCAGTTGCATATCCAGCTCATCCCGGTGGATGCCGGCCGTGGTGCGCTGGGCCAGAAAATCCTTTTGTCTGTTCAGCTTCAGCAGATCGGCGGCAGCGGCAGCCTGTAATTCACTTTCGAAATAGAGGTTCAGTTCCTCATCCTTTCCGGCAATATCCCTGTACAGGTATTTCACCAGCGGAAGAAAGGCGACCATAAATATTTTTCGCCGGTTGAAAATATATTCAGCAGGCGGAATAAGTTGCTCATCCAGCACATCCAGCAGGCTTTCATTCCTGTTCCCGGTTTCGGCAAATGATTTCAGCAAAGAGTTCCGTTGCAGCAGCAGTTTAGTATACGTTATCAGGTGCCGGAGGTAGTCTGCATCCAATTGCGACAGCAGGGCGTCCAGGAATTTTCTCCTTTCATCGCTGCCGCCGGTTAGCAGTTCCGCATCATCCGGCGCTATCACCACGCAGGGGTAGCGGCCGAAATGCAGTGAAAATTTTTCATACATGCCCTCGTTAATCCAGAATTCTTTCCTGCCGGTCTCCCGGAGTATGCAAACAGCCTTTTCTTTTTTCTCATTCAGTAAGACCTGGCCTTCAATTCTGAAGCCGGTGTTTCCGTGCTGCACATTGACATTGTCGAGCCTTGTAAAATAACTCCGGGTGAAGCAGAGATAATGAATGGCATCCAGCAGGTTGGTTTTGCCAGCCCCATTGGCGCCGCAAATGCCGGTGATTCGCTCCGCAAAGTCAAATGACCTGTTGCTGTAGTTTTTGAACTGAACCAGTGATATGTGCTGAAGGCGAAACATTAAGAAGGCGCAAGATAACGGCGAAGACACAAGGTACAGGGTAAAGACTCAAGATTCCGGGCGGCTGCTACAGATGAACAGCGAACAGAACCCCGGTTAGCTCCTCAAAATCATTGCTTTAAAATTCCCCATTTCACCTTATTTTTGCCCCCGCTAATTTTATAGCTGAAACATCATCAACACTGAAGCCTGTGGCCGCCAAATTTTCCAAAGAAACTTACCTGTACTGGTACGAGCTGATGCAGCTTATCCGGCAGTTTGAACTTGCTGCAGAAGAGAAGTATAAGATGGATGGCAAGATCCGCGGTTTCTTCCATGCATATATCGGGCAGGAGGCTATTGCAGCTGGTTGTATGACCGCCACCCGGCCCGAAGACCTGTTCATCACTGCTTACCGTGACCACGGACTGGCTATTGCCAAAGGGGTATCGGTGAACAGCTGCATGGCTGAATTGTATGGCAAGGCAACCGGCTGCGCCAAAGGTAAGGGCGGCAGTATGCATTTTTTTGGCAAGGAGGTGAATTTTTACGGAGGTCATGGAATAGTGGGTGCACAAATAGGAACAGGCGCAGGCCTCGCTTTTGCCGAGCAATACCGTGGCAGCGATAATGTGGTGCTTTGCTATTTTGGTGATGGCGCTGCCCGTCAGGGCATGTTGCATGAAACATTCAACCTGGCCATGCTGTGGAAGCTGCCGGTAATATTTATTTGCGAGAATAACAATTACGCCATGGGTACTTCGGTGGAACGTACCTCCAACGTAATTGATATTTATAAACTGGCCGACGGTTACGAAATGCCTGCTGATACGATTGACGGTATGACACCTGAATCAGTGCATGAAGGCATCAGCCGGGCGGTAAAAAGGGCAAGGGAGAAAGGCGGTCCCACACTGTTAGAGATAAAGACCTATCGCTACAAAGGCCACTCCATCAGCGACCCCCAGAAGTACCGTACCAAAGAAGAAGTGGATGAATACAAGAGTCGTGATCCTATCCAGCAGGCAATGAAAAAAATACTGGACAGCAAATTTGCCATAGCCGCAGATATTGATGCCATTAATGTGAGGGTGGATGCGATAGTGGCTGAATCGGTGAAGTTTGCTGAAGAAAGCCCCTGGCCGGATGACAGCGAAGTGCTGAAAGATGTGTATATGGATCAGAACTATCCGTTTATTGTTGACTGAACCCCTAAATCCCCTAAAGGGGACTTTAGAGAATTAAAGAGCAAGATTTCCGATTTTAAAACTAAGAAATATCAATAATGGCAGACAAGAAAAATGTGCAGGAATTTGATGAGCAGGCAGTGATTGCGAAAGCAAAAGACTTCTGGACCCGCTATGGTAAACTCACCACCATTGCCAGTGTGGCCGTCATCCTGTTGGCAGGGGGCTGGTATGTTTATGGCAATTATGTAAAAAAACCGAAAGAAGCGAAGGCCACCGAAGTGATGTTTAAGGCGGAGGAGTATTACCGCATGGACTCCGTTAGCAAAGCGCTGAATGGCGACGGGCAGTACTGGGGTTTTTTGAAAGTGATAGACAAATATGGCGGCACCAAAGCAGGCAATATGGCCAATTATTACGCTGGTGTTTGTTACGTTAAACTGAATGAAAACGAAAAAGCCGTCAAGTACCTGAAAAAATTCAGCAGCAGTTCCAAACCGGCGCAGGCGAGGGCTTATAAATATATGGCGGATGCTTACGGCGACCTGGGAAAGAACAAGGAAGCCGTGGAGTATTACAAGAAAGCTGCTTACGAGTTTGAAAAAGAGGAAAGTTTTGCAGCCGAAAGCCTGTTCATGGCGGCTTACCTGTCGCAGAAATTGCTGAACGATACAAAAACAGCGATTGAAATATACCAGGAGATCAAAGAAAAATATCCCCGTACACAGCAGGGCCTTGACGCCGATACTTACCTGGCGCAGCTTGGCGTGTACAACACCGATAACTGATTATGGCTGACGTCTCGAACAGTAAACTATTAAGCTCCCGCGCAGGCATTCTGAAAAAGGATGCCTGTGTCGTTTTGGTAAAAACAGAATGGAATGCTGCTATTGTGGATGAACTGGAGAAAGGCTGCATTGCAGAGCTACAGAGGAACAATGTGAAAAAAATTATCAGCATTACTGTTCCCGGAGCATTTGAAATCCCATTTGGTATAAAAAGTTATTGGAAGAACAGCAGGAAGAAGAAGCTGCCCGATGCCTTTATCGCCCTTGGTTGTGTTATCCGGGGTAACACACCGCATTTTGATTATATCTGTAAAGCAGTTACTGAAGGAGTGTTGCAATTGAACCTCAGCTTGCCGGTGCCAACTATATTTGGTGTCTTAACCGTTGAAAACGAATTGCAGGCAAAGGAGAGAGTTGGCGGAAAACTGGGACATAATGGAGGAAGAGCCGCTGTAACCGCCCTGAAAATGATTTCCCTGAAAGAATCTTATAAGAAATAAAATTTTGAATGTACAGCTCTTCATACCCTGCTTTGTTGACCAGCTTTTCCCCGCCACAGCTTTTAATACGGTAAAACTGCTGGAGAAGGCCGGCTGTACTGTTTCATACAATACCAGCCAGACCTGCTGCGGCCAGCCTGCTTTTAATGCGGGGTTCTGGGATGAATCCAAATCTGTTTGCAGCAAATTCCTGAAAGACTTCAGCGGCGATGAATACATTGTGTCGCCCAGTGCCAGTTGTGTGGGCTTTGTCAGGAATTATTATGGCAATCTGTTCGAAAACTCATCGCTGCATCATGATGTGCA
>JBQTHS010000079.1:0-40758 GCA_052389635.1 Bacteroidota bacterium
GATTTTGGTTTTCGCACAATTAGTTTCAGCAGGGAAAATTTGTTCTTTGAGATATTTTCTGACCTCAGACCGCTGACTTCGGTTCTCAGTGCAGTACCGGGTGGGGTTTAAACTCTTTTGTCCGGTCAAACAAATAGCGGTAAGTAGTGAGTATCCGGCTGCGGTTGCCGGCGATGGCTTCGGCTACGTTCACCATCTTGGGGTTGAACTCACCGATCCACTGCATTTCATAATCATCATAGATGGGTTTCCCGATCTCATACCGGCCATCTTCGATTGTTAACCCCTGCACTACTTTGCAGCCTTCCACGATCAGGTAGCTGTCGGCCCCCTTGCCCTGGAACTCCGGGACAATGCCGAATACCAGCCCGGTGAATTTTTTGTTCTTCATCGTTGCTTTTAACCAGAGGAATTTAAGCTTGTGCCAGAGGCTGAATTTCCCGTTGAGACGTTTAAACCACTGGTTCAGGTCGGGCAGGTTGATCCAGGTGCCAATAGGTTTTCCTTTATAATAAATAAACCAGTTGATGCGTTCGTCCAGTACCGGCTTCATGGACTGGAACATTTTTCGCACCACTTTTTCTTCCAATTGTTTCAGGCCGCCGTGCCCTGCCCATGCTTTATTATAAATGATTGTAAAATCTCCGGCAAATTTATCCAGCTGGTTCTTTTTAATATGGGCGGAGCTGAAGTTGGGGTCTTTGGCACATTCCGCATGACGGGCATAAAACTTTTGCTGGATCAGGTGGTTGGTCTTCATGCCAAAACATATCTGATTGAAGAAATTTTTGAAACCATAATTTTCAAACAGCTGCTGGTAATAAGGCGGGTTGAAATTCATACAATACATGGGCTGCAGTTCATATCCTTTCACCACCAGGCCCCACCAGCGGTCCCTTTCTCCAAAGTTAATGGGGCCGTCCATGGCCTGCATGCCCCGCTGCAGCAACCAGTGTTTTGCCACATCAAAAAGCAGATCGGCGGCATCCTGATCATTGAGGCAGTCAAAAAAGCCAATTCCCCCCACCGGCACATCATCACCCTTGTTTTTGTATTTTTTATTGGTGAATGCAGCAATGCGGCCAATGAGTTTGCCGCTTTTATCTTTAAGCACCCACCTTGTTACTTCGCCGTGGCGAAAGGTCTTGTTCTTTTTTTCATCAAACACTTCATTTACATCCTTATTCAATGGCCGGATATAGGCCGGGTTGTTTTTATTCAATGCCACATTAACAGCAATAAAATCTTTGGCCAGCCCGGGTGTTGTTACTTCCATCAATTGCATAGGGCAAATGTAGTAAACCGGCGGTATCAGTAAACGCATTTGATTTTCAACAGTAAATTGGTTTAATTTTAAATGTATTGTTGACGGGCAACCGGGACAGGTTATTATTGATATATTCTGATTTCAACAAATTGAACAGGCTGCAAAAAATATTAGTCATTGTATCTGTTACTGTTGCCGGTGATGCGGCGGCACAGCAGCAATTTCCATTGGAAGAGTCGGCTGACAGCGTTATAACCCGGCAGAGTCATGCCGACAGTCTTGTGATTGCTAAACTGAAAGAGAAGCCGGAAATTAATATGGAGAGCAGGGCTGCTGTAGATATGCTAAATGACTTATCACAGCTGTATTGCAGTTTTTTACATGACACTGCGGCGAAGTATGCTCAAAAAGCAGAGGCGCTTGCACAAAAAATAAACTATCCTGAAGGTATTGTAACGGCAATAACAAACAGGGGGTATGCGGAGGAGGTGGCGAAAAGAAACTGGGAAGGGGCCATTTTTTATTACGAAAAAGCAATAGAAACGGCGAAGAAGAAGAAGCTGGACGGGATGCTTGACGAATTGTTCGGTATCATTCATAACGCATACGTTTACCAGGGCAATTTTCCCAAAGCAATGACAATTGCCAATGAAGGTCTCGGGCAAGCCCGCAGACGAAATGACCGTGTGCAGGCGCTGCATTACACCAGCCTGGTGGCGGCTTCTTATTTTCGCCAAAGCCTTTATGAGAAATCACTTCTTGAATACAGAAAGGCTGAGGAGCTAGCTGACAATCTCAGCAAAGAAGAAAAAAAGAAATCGCTCAGGCTTGTTACTACTGCAGATATTTATTATGGCCTGGCAGATGTTTATACAGCTAATGGGGATACTGCAAAAGCCCGTTATTACCTGGAAAAGGCCCTGGCCGGATTCCTTGCATTAAGAAAGGACAGTTTCTTTATCAGGGATTATATGATCTCCAACACCCTGTTCAAAAAAGGTATTGTCGCTATGATGCTGGGTAATCCTGCAGATGCGATGAATTATTCACTGGCAGCCCTTGATTCCTGCAAATTCTGGGGTTGCAATCCCTATGAGAAGGTTGGATATTATCTCCTGGCAGGCGATGCACTGCGGCAGACGGGAAGAGATAATGAAGCGGAAAGTTACCTGTACCAGGCAAAAGGTATAGCGGAAAGAATAAGGCATGCGGAGAATGCAAGAGATGCCTATTATTACCTGGCGCTTTATTATGCAGACAAAAAAAAATACGACAGCGCCTGGCACTATGACAAACTATATTCCGTGTTGAAAGACTCTATCATCAACGAACGGACAAAATTCCGCACCGATGAAATCAATACGATTTACAGAATAGCTGAAAAGGACAGGCAGATTGCCCGTCAAAACAACCAGCGAAACATCTTAATTGCATCCTTTGTTGTCCTGCTCCTTATCTTGGGCTTTTTTTACAACCGATACCGGCTTCGCCAGCGAAACCGCTATCAGCAGGAATTAAACAGGCAGCAGAATGAACTCTTTAATGCCATTTCGCTTGCTCAGGAGCATGAGCGGAAACGCATAGCCCAGGATATACATGATGGTTTGGGCTCGGTACTATCAGCTGCTAAACTGAAGCTGGCCGAAGTAAAAGATCTGAAACCGGAACTGGCAACGGACGAGAAATTTCTTACCGGTATCGGCTTGCTAGATGAAGCTTCAGCAGAGTTACGCAGCATTTCACATAACATTATGCCGGCCACTTTATCCAAACTGGGGCTGGTGCCTGCATTGAAGAACCTTACCGAAAAAATTTCATCACATAAGGGGATGCAGGTCATGTTTATTGCCCATGATTTTGAGAACAGGCTGGATGAGCAAACCGAGATCAGTGTTTACCGCATCATACTTGAACTCATTAACAACGTAGTGAAACATGCGGTTGCTGGCAAAGCCACCGTTCAGCTCCTTCGGTATCCTGATCATATCAATATCACGGTGGAAGACAATGGGAAGGGCTTTGATACCGGCAGGGTGGCGGATGAAAAAGCAGGAATGGGATTGGGGAATGTGGCAGCAAGAGTGGAATACATGAAAGGAAAAATGGATATTGACTCTATGCCCGGCAAGGGTACCACAGTGATAGTGGATATTCCTGTTACAGCATGAAAATACCAATAACTTGGTAGAACATTCCCGCACGGGGGCATCTTATATTTGAACATTGGTGACCACAAAAAAAATACAGCTGCTGGTGGCGGATGATCATGCCATCCTCCGGGATGGTATTGTTTCACTGCTGAAGACCGAACCGGGGTTCCAGGTTGCCTGCACAGCAGGCGGCGGTTATGAAGTGCTTGACCTTATCAGTAAGCATGCCGTGGATGTCTGCCTGCTGGATATCAATATGCCTGGATTGGATGGGATAGAAACCGCCAAACTCATCCGCCAGCGGAAGCCGGAGGTTAAAATCATTATGCTTACCACCTATAATGACCGCGAGATCATTTCAGAGCTGGTGCATATCGGCGTATCTGGTTACCTGCTGAAAAATTCTGATAAGGAAGAACTGGTGGAAGCCATTCAGAAAGTGACGAAAGGCCGGCACTATTTCAGCGAAGAGGTGGAAAATATCATCCTTGAAGGGCTGACGGAGAAAAAAAATGCAGAAATAATTTCTTTAACCGAAAGGGAATTGGAAGTGGTAAAGTTGCTCGCCAACGAATACACCAACGACAAAATTGCTGCCGAACTCCATATCAGTTACCGTACAGTGGAAACTCACCGTAAGAATATCATGCAAAAAACAAAAACCAGCAACCTGGCAGGGCTTATCAAATTTGCCTATAGCAAAGGACTGATAAAGTGAGCTGCTCCTGGCTAACCACATTGCATATACCAAATAATTGGTATCCAAAAATACCGGAATCATTGTATTTCCTCAGCAACAGGGCCAGCCTATTTTCAGGTCATTAAATTTTTTTATGAAATACAATGTTCATTTTATTCTGGCAGCCTTTGTATTTGTTTTAACGGGCTGTGACAAAGAAGGAGGACTCTTTGGCCTCTCGGCTGCCCGTAAACTGGAAGGCACCTGGACAACACCCTTTCCTTCCCCACTTTATTACTACAGCGATGCCTGCGGCAATTACATCCGTGTGGCCAAAACATCCATTGGTATGCGGTGGGAAATAACTAAAACAGGCGACAACACAGTTGATATTGAGATTTATAAAACCAGTTCAACAGCCGTTCAGTTACTGGTATCACAGGGTTGTGCCTTGTATGTGCCATTGGTAACACCACTGACTGTGAAGGGAGAAATAAGCTCATCGCAGCTTACACTAAAAAAATCAAACGGTACTGTGGTAGGCTCATTCAGTTTCACTACTGATAACCTAACTGGGGATTTCAACTCCAACTTTGATAAATTCTGCGGTGTGTATTGCTCCGGGATGGGTTCAGATGCTAAAGCCATTACCCTGACGAAATAAACCTACGCTTGGCAGTAAGTCAAAAACCTTCCGGTTAACATTATCCATATACCAAAAAGTTGGTAGGAGGAAATACCGGGATGTTTGGATTAGTTTACCGTTTTCAACCGGATAATTTCACCTTTCATCATCAAAAGCTCCCGGATATGAAATACATCATTCTTTTTGCCGGATTGATCTGGACTGCTGTTACTGTGGGCCAGGGGCAGGGATGGTCAAGTTTTTTTTGTGGTTTTTGCAAAAAGGGTCCCTATAAAACCTACCAGGCAGCAGTCGACCATACCTGTGCGGTTCATAACCACTTATGTACACCTGCTGTACCTGCCTATTCGGGCCCTTCACCGGAGGAATTAAAAAAGAAAAGAGAAGAAAAGGATCTGCGGGAAGCTTCGGATGATGCGGTAGATAAAGGTGTGGATTGTTATAATAAAAAGAACTGGACCTGTGCGATCCGCTGGTTCAGGGAAGCACTGGAGTATGATCCTGATAATGACGATGCAAATTATAACCTGAAAAAAGCCATTGATAATGCAAAAAAGCAGGAGGAGGAAATAATAAAAAAAGCTATCATAGAAAAAGTGGAACCTATCACACCAGTCATCCCCGCTGACCCATACAGCAATATGAATGATCAGCAACGTAAGTACATGCGGGAGGCGGATAATATTGTGGTACCCCCACCTTCCTGGGAAAGTATGATTGCAACGAATGCTGAACAATTGCGGGTTGGACATAAAAAAGAGAATTCTCTCCTGGTAGGTGCCAATACATTTGTTACTGCATTTGATATAATGAGCGCAACACCGGCAACTGCGGGTGGCAAAATAGTGAGCAAGGCATTTAAAATGATGGTGGTAGGCGCCAAAGCAACAATCGCTGCACAACAGGAAGCCGATATTGTCGTGTTCACCAAAAATGCAACCTATGAGAGAATGTTGATGATGCTGAAAGATCCGAAGCAGGGTCCGCAGGTTGTTTCAATTATGAAACTGTTGAATGAAAAAAAACCAATTCCAGCAACAATGAATGATGAATTGGTAAGGCTGGTGAAGGCCTGCAGGCAACCAGAGCAAGGCAGTTCTTCTGTTCAACTGGCAATGAATGCCATGTTGTCTAAAGAAGCCAAAGCTGCTTTTTTCCAAACGGTAAGTATGGAGGCCATGGAATTAGTAAGCGGAGAGATCCGTGCAATAGCAGGAACTGCAATACAAAACCGTTTCAAAGCATTAAAGGAAGTGAATGATAAGATTACACTGGGCCAGGGTTATTTAAAAGAAGAAACCAATCCCGTGAGTAAATCACTGATTGCTGCACAACTGGAAAAATTAGAAAAGAAAATGGAACCCTTCAAAACCATTCCCGAACATATATTTAATATGCTTTCACAATTTGATGAAGTAAAAAAAGCAGTGACTGAAAAACAATGATCAGATATCTGGCCATATTCATTTCTTTACTAACCGGTGTACTTGTTTACGAAGTGCTGGAAACCGGTATGATTCGTAACTATCTTCCTGATCTGTTATGGGGATTAGCACTTTGCCAGACTGCTGTCTTGATGCGGGAAAACAAATTTCATCCCGGATTTGTATATGTATTGCTTCTTCTTCCCTTTTTTACTGAAGCCGGACAAATGAACTTGTTCCCCGGGGCTTTTGACTGGTATGACCTATTGGTTTATGCAGGACTTTACACAACATTCTTCTACGCTCAAATAATACAGTTATGCAAAAGAAAACAAAAAGTTTCATCGGCTGCCTGATCATACTTGCATACTTTTTTATGTTCCAGGCCTCAGTTGCACCAAAGCAAACGTATAAAACAAGTACCAAACCCGGGTTTTATGGTATCACCAGCGGATGGAATAATTGGTCTGGCGATGTAAATGGGGAGGTAGGGCATCGTATGTTTGTAAGTGGCCCAAGGGCTAAATGTATACATTGTACTAATTGCGAGGCTGGCGACTGGTCAAGCAATTATTCAATTGAGTCTGGCAGATTACCTCCCGGATTATCATTTGGAGGTGGTTTTGATATTTCCGGTATTCCAACTGAAAGAGGTCATTGGGTAGTCAAATTAAAACTTTATAACATAAAATGCAACAATGCTTATTACGGAAATTCTGATTTTACACAGGAACTTAGGTTTCATATTACAGGTACCGGTAAAGTAAATAACTGATAAGAATAAGTTGCAGAAGAACAAGATACCCAGAAGCGCAATAAATTTTATGTATGTCACAAAACAAGCAAGCTACCAGTATGGGCTACAGATTTTTTTTATTGTTATTGTTTTTTCAGCTGGGTTGTTACCTGCCCGGGCAATCCCAGAAAAAGCAGAAACCTGGACTGTATGAACTTACCGGTTGGAATGGTGCCTGGCTGAATACGACTACTAATGTTGCCAACAGCATTACAATACATGGTGAGGTTGGTCAGCAGTTGGAGCTTGCACAACCTACCGCTGATTGCGTTTCCCAAACAAAAACATGGACATCCCTGCTTAGAATTATTTCCGGAGAATTTCCTCCCGGCATTTACATGGAAGGAGCTTCCATAAAGGGCACTCCGGAAAACAGAGGGCATTATATTGTAGAAATTGAAAACTATGATATCAAATGCAATAATACAGATTATGGAACGATGCGCCAGGAATTAAGGTTTCATATTACCGGTAGCGGGAAAGTGAATACTGGTAAAAAGGAAGAATTGATCAACGATGAGAAAGTGAAAGTTGAGTATGAAGTCAGCAGAAATAATGTTAAATTTTTTATCGGGGCAATGGGTTATGCATCGATAAAAGTTGATGTGAACAGGAACGGCATCGTGGATGAAAGTATAGACAGAAGTTACGGGATGGGTACGGAAAAATTATTGTGTGCTCAATACTTAATTGATGAAACAAGATCAACCCAATGCGGGCAAGCTCCTACAAAAGCCAAACTTTCGGTAGGATCTTCCGTATCCGTGTTCACTATTCCCCTCAATGAACTGACAACGGAAACCGGGAATGGAGTGATCCATGTCAGCATCATCATTAGTAAAGAAACCAATGGAAACTGGACACGGGTACAATACCCGGCCGGGGCAGGCAGATTTGGTGAGGTGTTCAAAATAGAAATAAGGTAATACGGGTTGTGCAAAATATAAGCAGCGTAAAGAAACTGGTTATTGCTGTTAAGTGTAATGTGCCTTATGCAGAATATTAATAAACTTCAGCCCGGTACTAATTCTTTTTTAAAATCAAGATCGGGGATGGTATTATTCGAAAAATGAGACCAGCAAAAAATAACTATGCAACCCTATGGAATCTTAAAAATTGACAGCCTTACCGATGCCTGGTGCGACAAAGACTCTGTGCTCCTGCATGCCTGCTTCCAGTTACTCAGCGATTTTGTAGAGCAGGAAATACCAAAATTTCCGCATATTAACTGGAATGTTTCAGCCGATGTATCAAATTCCGTATTTTAAGGAATTGAATTCAACCCTGGCAGGGCAGAAGAGAATGGCCAAACAAATACCCGTGACATAAAAAAGGAATTTGAAGAATTATATGCCTGGTGGAAGGATTGGAAGCAAAAAACGGCTACAAAGAAAAATTCCAGCTTTGCAGCTGACCATGCGGATTATTTAGAGGAAAATGAAATGCTGAAACGGCTGATCGAACTGCGGATGTATATGTGGACCTGAAAAGATTAACATTCATACCAGCAATAAAATTCAAAATTTTCGTTTTTCCAGTATGCCAAAATCCACCACCACTTTCTTTTTGGCTTTGATCAGTCTCAGCGCTTTTGCCCAAAAGTCCGCTTTATCATTGGAGAAATTAGGACTCAAACATCTCCAGGGGCAGCTAAGCTATATCCCCACAAAAACCTTTACGAGCCTGGCCCACACCGGCAACGATTCAATGTCTCATTATAAATCCAGGAACAGCTCTGTGGCAGCCTTTTACATCAGCAGGACAGAAGTCACCAATAAAGAGTACCGGGCATTCGTTCTCTACGTAAGGGATTCCATTGCACATACATTATTATCACATTTCCTAAGCGGAACCGATGCTGTTGACTGGAGCCGGGAAATAGACTGGGAAGATAAGCGGCTGGAGCAGATGATGACCCCGGTTGAAGACCGGTTTGCCGGACGTAAGGAAATAGATCCTGATAAAATTGTTTATACAATGAAAGCCGGCGGTCAACAGCAGACCATCAGCATATATCCCGATACATTGGTATGGATACGGGATTTTTCCTACTCATATAATGAACCACTTGTAAAAAAGTATTTTTCCCACAAAGAGTATGACGATCACCCCATAGTGGGTGTCAGCCGGCAGCAGGCCATAGCCTTCTGCCAGTGGAAAACGATCCAGGTGAGCCGGTCAATGAAGGAGGCTGTGCATGCGGAACTTTCCGTAAGGCTGCCCAGTAATGCCGAATGGGAATCGGCCGCATTTGAAACAAAAGATACCACGGTTCATAATGTGAAAAGCCGGCATTACCTGTACAATTTTGGAAACATCATTGACGGGAACAGGAAAACCATCAAAACGTATAAGGATGACGGGTTCTTTTATACCGGGCCCGTCAAAAGTTACCCGGCCGGGGTGTACGGGCTTTTTGATATCAAGGGAAATGTCTCCGAATGGACTTCCACCGCTATGGAGGAAGTGATGAATGCAGAAATGAAAGAAGCTAAAGTCAAATCCATTTTTGTAGTGAAAGGCGGCGGTTGGAACAGCACCCCCTTTTACTTGCAGGCGGGAGTCTGCCAGTTTTTTGCTGCGGATGCTGCACATTCCTATATCGGTTTTCGGTATGTGGTCAGCATCAAAACCAGGTAACAACTTCTTTGAATGCTAAACCCTCACAGTTATATGAAAAAGTTCAGCCTGTTTTTAACCTTGTCTCTGTGCGTTCTTCACCTGGGTGCACAGGTGATAAGCGGCTACAAAATACCCATTCAGGATGATACGGCCATTCAGTGGGCGGCTGAATGTGATAAAGTGATCAACCTGTCGCCTAAAATAAATGAATACAGTTTGAAGAAATGGTATATTAATAAACTGAAGAAAGGCTCAGTTACTGCTTACACAAAAAATAACGGAAGCCGTTTTGTTTCATCGTATCAATTATCAATGCCAGACCTGGAAAAACAGGAGTGGCTGAAAGGGCTTAGTGTTGAATTTTCACCGGTACGGATGATGGAATGGTATTTTGTTGATAATTCAATGCCAAAAGATGATTATGAACGATTCAAATACAGGGGAGGAGAATTAAATCTTGCAGCCGATTCCTGTTGCGGATGCGATGATGCAGATGCATTCAGGGCAAAACAGGTATTGAATTATAAAAATGGCAAGTTCAGTATTTATAATGTTTTTATATCACCACTTTGTGCAAGAAAAACAGAAAAACCTCCGTTTGAATGGTATCCGCTCTGTAATGTAGCTTACAATGATAATATGGGAAGAAAATTTCCGGGGCTAAGTAAAGATGTTGTGTTGTTGAATACAAATGAAGTGGATTATAATTTTGACCCGCAGCAACCATCCCCCTTCGATAGTGCTCTCACAGTTTATAGAACGGATATTGGCAGACTTATTTACCAGGATATTTTAAAGGGCAGGTTAAAAGCTGTTGATATTGAAACCGGTAAAATAATACCGGCAAAAAAAATTATGACAACTGGAATGTCAACCGATACAATAGCGGTGTATGATATTGATGACCCTTCAAAGATCACAACGTACAAAGTTCTCCAGGCGGAAAGAAGTTCCAGCGATTTCAACCGTATCCGTATCAGGCAAGACCTATATTTTGATTTTAAGAATGAGAGATTGTATTCTGTTCTGAAATCTGTCACCTTACTGGAAGCAATAAAATTTCCGGATGGAACTTTACGGGGTTTACGTTCTTTTTGCCGGTTGGAATAAATTGATTCAGCAAAGGCTGATCTTTTCTATCAGTAACTGCTTTTCACTTTGTGATAAAGTAAGGCTGAATGCTTTTTCAAAATATAATCTGGCATTTGCTTTCTCATTCATGTCAAAGTATATCTCGCCGATAGAAGCATAATAGAGATAGTGTTTTTCTAAACCTTTAATAGCCTGCAGTTCTTCCAGCGCTTTTTGTTTATTGATCGCATAGGCTGATGCAATGGCTTTATTCATGGCTACAACAGGGTTCGGTTGTAACTGGTATAACATTTCATAAAGGTCATAGATACTTTTCCAGTCAGTTTGTTCAAAAGAAGGAGCAGCGGCATGAAGTGATGCGATGGCTGCCTCAAAATGATAAGTTGAAACCTCAAAAGACCCGGCAGCGCTGTCGAGGTAATCAAACCCTTTTTGTATCAGTGGCCGGTACCATTTATTCCGGTCCTGGTATTTTAATAAGATGATATTACCTTTATCATCCAGCCTTGCATTCAGTCTTGATGATTGAAAACACATCAACGAAAGCAATGCCCAGCTTCTCGGGTAATTGGTCAATTTGTGTTCTGTAAGCAATAAGCAAAGACGCATAGCTTCCTCACAAAGATCTTCCCGTATCAGTTTTTCAGGATGCGATGAATTGTATCCTTCGTTGAATAAAAGATAAAGTGATTTTAATACTGAATCTATCCGTTGGGGCAATTCATTTCCCTGCGGCACTTCCAGTTCTATTTTCTCCGTTCTGATCTTTTCTTTGGCCCTGTAAATTCTTTTGCTGATGGTTTCATCATTAGTAAGAAAACTTTTGGCGATCTCTTTTACGCTAAGACCGCAAAGTGTTTTTAATGTCAATGCGATCTGCGATTCTTCCGGAATGGAAGGATGACAACAGGCAAACATCATTTGCAACTGGCTATCCTGTATCTCATTTTCCAAAAACAAATTATTTACTGTCAGGGACAAAGAATATTCTGATTGTAAAAGGTAGCTGTATTGCGGAGTGATCTCTTTGAATTTTTTTTCTCTCCGCAAAAGGTCAATGGCTTTGTTCTTTGCTGTGCTGTATAACCAGGCAGCAGGATTATCCGGGATATTGCCATAACTCCAACTGCTCATGGCCTGGTAGAGCGTATCCTGCACAATGTCCTGTGCAGCTTCTATATTTTTTAACCCCAGCACTCTTGATAAAACAGAAACCATCTTTCCCGACTCAAGCCGGAAAAGATGGTCAACGATTTTATTGATATTGTTTTCCTGTTTGCTCACATATCAAATTTCATACACTGCCTTACCTGTATGCTGCCGCCGAATTTATAATCGGGGTAATCATTACACAAAGCGATCGCTTCATCATAGCTATCTGCATTGACAATAAAATAGCCGCCTACTATTTCTTTACCTTCTGTATAAGGCCCATCAGTAACGGATGATACACTCCCTTTTACCAGTTTTCCACCCGGAAGCAATGCTTCGCCTCCGGCATATTTACCCGACTTGGCCAGTTTGTCAACCCAGGCCATCCATTTTCCCATATTGGCCTGCATTTCTTCGGGCGAGCTATCAGCACTCATACCGCCATGAAAAATAAGCATGAACTTTTCCATAATAATTTTCCGAAGGAACCCCTTCGGGGGTTTTAATTAGTTTAAAGATAATTGTTCATCTTTAAGACGAACGGGATTTCTCATTCCGGACAAGGATAAAAAACTTTTTGGGGAAAATGGGTTTGCCTTCAGGCAATCTGTTGCATCTCCGTCAGCTTTTTATACACCCCGTCATCAATTTCGGTCAGGTCATTGTGATGGCCTCTTTCGATTATCCTGCCATCATGCAGTACGATGATTTCATCGGCTTGCCTGATAGTGCTGAGCCGGTGGGCTATTACCAGGGTCGTTCTGCCTTTCATTAATTTACTCAGGGCTTCCTGGACCGTTTTTTCTGATTCGGTATCCAGGGCTGAAGTGGCCTCATCCAGTATAAGGAAGGATGGATTTTTTAAAACAGCCCGGGCAATACAGAGCCGCTGCCGCTGTCCGCCGGAAAACCGGATACCCCGGTCGCCGGTGATGGTCTGGTATCCATTTTCCGTTTGCAGGATAAAATCATGAGCATTGGCAACTTTAGCCGCGGCTATCACTTCCTCTACTGTAGCATGGGGCCGGCTGAGAGCTATATTATTAAAGATAGTATCGTTAAAAAGAAAGATTTCCTGCGTCACAAAACTCATTACACTGCGCAGCGATTCCATTTTATAATCTCTGACATCAATACCATCCATCAGCACAGCCCCGGATTGAACATCATAAAACCGGGGAATTAAATCAGCAATGGTTGATTTGCCCACACCCGATGAGCCAATCAGGGCAATGGTTTTTCCCCTGGGAATAATGAAGCTGATATCGTTCAGTACGGGTGTTTCATTGTAAGCAAAATCCACATTTCTGAATTCAACAGAATCTTTGAATTCGTTGAGTTCAACAGCATTTTCTTTATCCCTTACTTCAATGGGTTTGTTAATTATTTCGAGTATCCTTTCCCCGGCGCCCCTTCCTCTTTGTATGTTGGCCCCGGCTATCACCATCGCTTTAGCCGGCCTTAATACCTGCGAAAAAATAGCGATGAAAGCAATGAATTCACTGGCCTGTATGCCCGCGGCGGATCGGCCATTATTTAAAATGAGGCTGCCGCCATATAATAATATCCCAGCCACAACCAGCACACCCGCAGCTTCTGAAAATGCCGGCGCCATTTCCCTTCTTTTGAATCCCTGCAAACTGGCCTTGCGGTAAAAATCATTTTCCCGGCTGAATTTTTTCAGGGTAAACCGGGTGGCATTAAAGGCCCGGATGATCCGCATCCCGGTCAGGGTCTCATCCATGATGGTCAGCAAACGCCCAATAGAGGCCTGGGCATCTTTGGCATCCCGTTTCAGTTTCTTTTGCACGGTGGCAATACCCAAAGCAGAAAGCGGAATGATGATAAGCGTAAATAAGGTAAGCTGCGGGGAGATGGCAAATAAAGCAACAAAGTAACCGATCACCAGCGAAGGTTCTTTGAATAATACTTCCAGCGAATTGGCGAACACCCCTTCAATTTCGAATACATCGGAATTCATCCTTGAGATCAGGTCGCCCTTGTGCTGTTTGGTAAAAAAACCCATGTGGAGATAATTGATCTTTTCAAACAGCGCTTCCCGGATTCTTTTCACCAGCAGGGTCCTTGCTTTGATAAGGGTACGCTGGGCCAGGTAGCGGAACAAATTAGTGAGCAATACTGCGCATACAATAATTGAGGTGATAAAATATAATGCATAGGCCGGGTTGATAGCCTTCAGCCGGTAAACCTTGTAGTAAAAAATATCTCTAATAAAACCGGTGGACAGGGAGAATGCCGGTGCAGTAATTGTATCAGGACCCGAATCAGGATTGAATAATACATTCAGCAATGGAATAATGAGTGCAAACTGGAATACGCTGAAAATAACGGCCAGTATAGTAAAGATGAAAAAGGGAATTACAAACCACCGGGAGGGCCGGGCATAAGCCAATAGTCGTCTGTACACTTTCATGCAACTGTAAAGTTATTAATATAGTGAACGGTACACCTCCAGGTATTGCCGGGCGGCCTTGTGCCAGTTAAAACCCAACGCCCTTTCTTTTATTTTCTGCTGAAAACCCTCTCTCATATATCTTGACATGCCCGTATTAAATACTTCTTCCATATGGTCAGGCTGAAAATCCCTGAAATAAAAAGAAACATCACCGCCTATTTCCGGCAAGGCTGTTTTATCAGATAAAAACAGCGGTTTGCCACAGCTCATCGCCTCCACTACCGGCAGCCCAAAACCTTCAGATATAGAAGGAAAAGCAAAAGCGCTGCAATTGTTGAAATACCAGGATTTCTCATTTTCAGAGACCCGGCCCAGCAAGTGAACATTTTCTTCCACCCCCCATTTTCTGGATTGCTCTTTCAGTAATGACAGGTAGTGGTCATCGTCATATTTGCCGGCAATAAGCAATTCCATTGTATTTTTTTTCAGCAGGGGCAGTAAAACATGGTAATTCTTTTTCCGGTTAATCACCCCGATGGAAAAAAGAAATGGCTTTTTTGGCCTGTAGGAACGGAAAGACAGCCCGGGCTTCTGCAACAGGTTGGTGCCGTTATGAATCACACACAGCCGCTTGTTTCCAACGTCACAATGCTCCAGCACATCTTTTTTACTGAATTCAGAAATACAAACAACAGCATCGGCCCGGTTGATAAGCTCCTGCATATAACCCAGGTATTTTTGTTTTTTAACAGTTGATTTCTTCTCATCATAGAGGAAGTTGAGGTCATGCATAGACAGCACAACCCTTATCTTCCTGTTGCGCAGCGGCATATAATGGGTATTCTGGTAGGTGGCATGCCAGATATCAAAAGAACGGAAAGAGGGAAGCAGAAATTTGTGGAGCGGATTTTGTGTGATGTGATTGGCAGTATGGCAGGACCAGTTTTGCTCTGCGGGCGGGGTATAGAAAAAAAGGCGCTCATCAGCAAGGCTGATATTTTTTTCCAGGTATTTGCCCAGGTTCAGGCAGTAGTGGTAAAGCCCGGTGTCCGGGTATTTCATTCGTTCACAGTCAAAGATTATTTTATACATCGGGGCAAATTGACCTGTTGACAGGACCTGCGCAAAAATCATGCGCAGGAAATGATTCTAAAAGAATATTTACCCGCCACCGGGCTGATTATAATCATGTCTTTTTGTTGGTAAACTCCGGTTGAAAAATTGTAACATCCTTTATTTTACCATGGTTACATTTTAATGACAGAAGTTTACAAACCAAAAACCTCCTTTTGGAGTTATGAAGGCCGGAAGAAAAAAAATCATTCTTGACTGCGACCTGATGCGCTATCCTGATTCGGGACTTTACCATTATTGTCTTAATCTCGGCAATTATGTTAACCGGCATCTCGCTGCCAACGGAGAAGAATGTATTTCTTTCTACGCTCCAAAGCAGGAAGCGGGCAGTTTTGAAAATCCAGCAAGCATTCTAATTGAGCGCAGATGGCATCATAAATTTTTCACACCGTTTTTATGGAACTGCAGTGTTTGGCATGCGCCGTTCCAGTCCGGGAGGATTATTCCCCTGCGCAATAAAAAAGTAAAAGTATTGCTCACCATTCATGATTTAAACTGCCTGCATGAGGATAAACCGGCAAAGGAAAGAAGGCTGAGCCTGCAGCATACCCAAAAGCTGGTTGACAGAGCCAATGCCATTGTATGTATCTCGCATCACTGTAAAAAAGATGTACTGGAAAACCTTGAAACCGGAGGAAAACCGGTTCATGTTATTCACAACGGTACCCATCATGTAAATACACCACCCCCTGCCCCACGGGGGTACAGGCCTGTTCGTCCTTTTGTTTTTGCTATGGGTTATGTCAACAGGAAAAAAAATTTTCATACACTGCTCCCGTTACTCGGGAACAACGACATTGAGTTGCTGATTGCCGGCCGCCTTGATGAAACCGATTATATCAGCAACATGAAGAGTAATGCCGGTACAATGGGAGTAATGGACAGGCTGAAAATACTTGGTCCGGTGCCGGAAGAAGATAAAGCCTGGTATTTAAAAAACTGTATAGCATTTGCATTGCCATCATTAGCCGAAGGATTTGGAGCCCCGGTTGTGGAAGCAATGGCATTCGGAAAACCTTTGTTTCTCTCTGACAGAACTTCTTTGCCTGAAATTGGAAAAGATGTGGCATTCTATTTTGATTCATTTGAACCCGGCAGGATGCAGGCAGTCTTTCGGTCGGGTATGGAGGAATATAGAAGAAACGGGCTGGCACAAAAAATAATAAACCGGGGAGCTGATTTTAGCTGGGTGGAAAAGGCGGCTGAGTATTGCAGGGTGTATGAATCACTGATGCAGTAACACAAGTATGACAACAACAAATACATATCCGCAGTGGAATACAAACCTTACAACCGACTTTGGGAGAAGACGTTCAGAACTCTGCAAGGCCAAAGATTTTCAGCAGAAATGGTATATCAACTGGTGTGATGTGCTGGGAGAGAAACCAAACTTTCACCGAAAGCAGTGGGAATATGTGTATGTGCTGCAGGCATTATGGGAGAGAGGCTGTATAAAAGAAGGCAAACGGGGAATTGGCTTTGCTGTGGGAACAGAGCCATTGCCGTCTGTTTTTGCAAAACAGGGTTGTGATATCCTCGCTACGGATATTTATCCTGAGCAGGGAATAGAAATGGGCTGGACAAAAAGCAACCAGCTTTGCTTTGGGGTTGATTCTCTTTATAAATGCAATATTTGTGATGAGGAAACTTTCCGCAAACGGGTGGAGTATATGCCGGCGGATATGAATGATATTCCGGCGGATTTAAGAAACTATGATTTTAACTGGAGCAGTTGCTCTTTTGAGCATCTTGGGACAATCGAAAAAGGAATTTCTTTTCTCAAACGCCAGCTCAATACACTAAAAGCCGGCGGATGGGCGGTGCATACCACGGAGTATAATATCTCATCCAATGATGAAACCCAGGACAATGACCCTACCGTTATTTTCAGGCAAAAAGATATTGAAGCAATTGCTGAAGAGCTGAGACGGGAAGGCCATTTTGTAGAGCAGTTGGACTATTCCCTCGGCGGCCTTCCACAGGATTTTGATGTGGACCTGTTTCCGCACCGCCAGAAAGTGCACCTAAAACTTCAGATTGGCCGGTATGTGGTTACCTCTATCGGCCTGATTATCCGTAAAAAACCCAATGACTATCCTTCCTGAAAAACAGACATTGCACACTGGTTTCACCCCTTTTCCCCACTTTTAAAAAGCTACTTTTCGAATTGGCAGATTACCACTCCGCCCTTACCTTTGCCGCCTGAAAATAACCCTCTTAATAACCGCTTGATATGGCCAACACAGGTAAAGTAAAACAGATAATCGGAGCCGTAATTGATGTGCAGTTTGACGGCAAACTTCCCGAAATTTATAACTCATTAGAACTGAAGAGAGAAAACGGCGACATCCTCGTACTGGAAGTGCAGCAGCACCTTGGGGAAGATAGTGTCCGCACTATCGCCATGGATGGTACCGAAGGTATCGTCCGCGGTACCCCGGTTATGGATACAGGAAAAGCAATTGCTATGCCTGTCGGCGAAGCCATCAAAGGCCGTTTGTTTAATGTTACCGGCGACCCGATCGACGGTTTACCTGCCGTATCCAAAGAAGGGGGCCGTCCTATTCACAATATGCCGCCCTCATTCGAAAACCTGAGCACAGCCGCTGAAGTGCTGTTCACCGGTATCAAAGTAATTGACCTGATTGAGCCTTATTCCAAAGGAGGTAAAATTGGTTTGTTTGGCGGCGCCGGTGTGGGTAAAACCGTATTGATCCAGGAACTGATCAATAATATCGCTAAAGCCTATGCCGGCGTATCTGTATTTGCCGGTGTGGGTGAAAGGACCCGTGAGGGAAATGACCTGATGAGAGAGATGATTGAAGCAGGCATCATGAAATATGGTGATGCTTTCAAGCACAGCATGGAACAGGGCGGATGGGACCTGAGCAAAGTGGATATGAAAGAATTAGCTGAATCAAAAGCTACTTTCGTATTCGGACAGATGAATGAACCCCCCGGAGCAAGGGCAAGGGTGGCACTGTCCGGTTTGACAATCGCTGAATATTACCGTGATGGTGACGGACAAGGAAAGGGCCGTGACATCCTCTTCTTCGTTGATAATATTTTCCGTTTCACCCAGGCAGGTTCCGAAGTATCGGCCCTGTTAGGACGTATGCCTTCGGCAGTGGGTTACCAGCCTACACTGGCTACAGAGATGGGCATCATGCAGGAAAGAATTACTTCAACTAAAAACGGTTCTATTACATCGGTGCAGGCGGTGTATGTACCTGCGGACGACCTGACTGACCCGGCGCCTGCAACAACCTTTGCCCACCTCGATGCAACAACTGTATTGTCAAGAAAGATTGCTGACCTTGGTATCTATCCTGCGGTGGATCCGCTGGATTCCACTTCAAGGATATTAACACCAAAAATCGTTGGTGACCTTCACTACGACTGTGCCAACCGGGTGAAGCTGATGCTGCAGCGCTACAAAGAATTGCAGGACATCATCGCCATCCTCGGTATGGATGAACTGAGTGAAGACGATAAATTAGTAGTAAGCCGTGCCAGAAGGGTGCAGCGTTTCCTTTCACAGCCTTTCCATGTGGCCGAAGCATTTACCGGACTGAAGGGAGTACTGGTTCCGATTGAAGAAACAATCCGTGGTTTCAATATGATTATGGATGGCGAAGTAGATGAATATCCTGAATCAGCATTCAACCTGGTGGGTACGATTGATGATGCGATTGAGAAAGGAAAGAAAATGCTGGCGGCGGCACAGGGATAGTATTGAGATAGCCAGTACTTAGTACTGAGACTGGAAAATCGTTCGGTATATGGGGATGCACAATTTCAGGGAGTTAAAGATCTGGCAGCGGTCTGTAGATTTTGTGGTAAGGATTTACGCACTGACAGCAGGGTTTCCTAAGGAAGAGAGATACGGGTTAATATCCCAGTTAAGGGCTTCTGCAGTTTCGGTATCAAGCAATATTGCAGAAGGAGCAGGGAGAGGAACAAACAAGCAGTTTAAAAGATTCCTTGAAATCTCTATGGGGTTCGGCCAACGAAGTTCAAACACAGCTGGAAGTGGCATGCCGGGTTAAATACATAGAAAGGGAGATCGCCGGTTCATTAATTGATGAAACCTTACAGATCTATAAAATGATATTGGCCTTCTATAATTCATTAAAGGATGATGAATAGGAAGGTTTTAATACTAAGTACTGAATACTATGAATCTTGAGATTTTAACTCCTGAAAAAAAGCTCTACAGCGGCGAGGTATATGGAGTGCAGATGCCCGGCATCAGTGGTTCGTTTGAAGTGCTGGAAAAACATGCCCCGCTGGTAAGCGCCTTAAAAGCAGGCCGGGTAAAAGTGCTGAAGGACAAGCAGAACCATGTAGCCAACTTTGATATCCAGGGTGGTTTTGTGGAAGTGTTGAATAATAAAGTAACGGTACTGGTGGAAGGCGCCACCGCGATCGACTAACTAAGATATTAATCCCGATAGCTATCGGGAGGAAAAACCAGTTGTCCTGATTTTGAAAACAGATTATAAATCCTCTTCGGATGAAGGGGTTTGTTTTTTAGTTTTTTTGTATCCTTTTCTTTAATTCTCTTTCAGCCCAGGTAAACACTTTCTTCATCATATCCGTTTTTCTCAACTCATATTTGCTGCGTATCTGCTCTTCCTCATTCGCTACCATTAAAAACATCAGGTCAATCACCCTTGCCGAGATAAAATCGGTCAGGCTGTTTCCCAACGGTTTTTTAATAAAAGGGATGCTGTTGTAAATTCTGGTAATGCCATTCCATTCTTTATCTGCCCCTTCCATTTTAATGGTGCTGTCCACAATGGGCCGGAAAGCGATCATCAACCCCGGTTTCATCTCCTGTTTGAAATAATCAGTGGCAGCATGCGGATTATCTGTTACCAGTATTTTGGCAGCCTCTTTAAAGCTAATGTTCTTTATTGCATCAAAAAATAATGGTTTCACCGTTTTTACAGCAGATGACATAGCCCTTGTAAACTTTCCGGTAACCTGGTTGATGGTTTTGTCAAAACCAAGGGCCCTCAATGTTTTTTCAATCTTCTCTGCTTCATCAGGAAATACAAATCGCACCAGCGGGTTGCCGTCCGGGTTGGCAAAGGCATCTAAGCTTTTGAACAACCCCTGTGATAAGGCATCTTTCAGTCCCATCACCATTTCGAGTTCTGTTGGGATCAGTCCTAATTTTTTTAATGTACTGCAGTTTGGACCAGCCAACACAACTACAGAAAGTATGACAATCAGGAATAATTTTTGCATATTTAATTTTAGGTGATGGCAAATTTCAAATTTTTCAACTGATTTAAAACCTTTCTGATAATAATAGGAATATCCTGTCAAAGTTCCCCCTGCGGGGGACAGGGCGGCCTTAATTCAACTGCGGGTCAATCGGGAAATTCACCATCATCTCATAATCACCACCCAGGTGTTTTAATGCATCTTTCCAGATAGCGTTATAATCAGAATGGAAAACTAATTTCCGGTTAGCTTTTACTGTCAGCCATGTTTTTTCGTTCATCTCCTCATTCAGTTGTCCGCCGTTCCAGCCGGAGTAGCCGATGTAAAAGCGGATCTTATTGGTATCAATGTCTTCGTTTTTGATCAGGTTGACAACGGCATCAAAATCGCCCCCCCAGTAAACCCCTTTGAGCACTTCCTGCCCGCCGGGGATTTCTTCGGGGAACTGGTGCAGGAAATGAATAGTGTCCACCTGTACCGGCCCGCCGTAAAACACCGGAATTTTATGCCCTTCCAGTTCAGGTATCAGTTCATTCAGGGTGTTTTCATACTGCCGGTTGAGCACAAAACCAAAACTGCCCTCCTCCTTATGTTCACATAAAAAAACGACGGTCCGAAGAAAGTTCGGGTCTTTCAGAAAGGGGTCGGCTATGAGTAATATGCCCGGTGCGGGTTCAATCATTGTTCAATATAAAATCTTTTTTGCAAATGGGTACAGCCTGTTGAAACGGCATTATTTCTGAAATGGTTGTGCAGCGCTAAAAGCCCGTTAAAATAAACCATAATACCATCCGCAGGGGATGACAAACAACGGCGGAAATGTATTTTTGCAGGGTTAGTTTGTTACAAAAACCCGCTATCTTAGGCACCATTAAACGAATAAGTGAAACGGATTTTCACCATAATAACTGTCCTTATCAGCCTGTCGCTGATTGGCATTATTGTCATTCAGAATTCAGCCATACGGGACATGGTATCCCTTGGGAGGGACCAGATTGAGCGCAGCGTAGAACTGAGCACCCGCATGGTGGGGGAGGAACTGTCGCAACATAAGGGGAATGCCCTGCTCGGGGGCAGTAAAAAAGGGTTTGCACTTCCTGATGATTTTTCAATAGACTTCCTGAAACCGGTAACAGTGGCCAGCCGCTTCGGTGTGGAAGAAATCAGGCAGAAAATTGAAAAAGCTTTTGTAAAGAATAACCTGAGAAAGATCAAGTTTGAATTTGGCATTGCCTCCTTCGACAGGATGGGTAACCCGGTTTTTGAAAAAGCTTCGCCTGGGTTCATAGCATCATTTGAAGATACGGTCAACAGCTACAGGGCTAATTACGGGCTGGAAGCGCTGAGCGGAACAGCCGGCGAAAACCTGAGTGTGAATGAAATACTTTTTGTGGTGATTCCCGATATAAAAAGACTGGCATTGAAATCGCTTTTGTGGCGCTTGATCATTTCGGCGCTCTTTACACTTATAATCCTTGCAGCTTTCTTCGTTACTGTCCGTACCATGCTGAAGCAGAAAAAGCTCGCCGAGATCAAGAATGATTTTATTAATAATATGACTCATGAATTCAAAACACCCATTGCCACTATTTCATTGGCTGTGGATGCCATGCGGAATGAGAAGGTGATCCAGGACAGGGGAAAGATGGGTTATTTCAGCAGTATTATCAAAGAAGAAAACCAGCGGATGAACCGGCAGGTGGAAACTATCCTGAAAGCATCACAACTGGAAAAACAGGAAGTGGACCTGAACCTGAAACCGGTCCATGTGCATGAAGTGATACATGATGTGGTGGATAACTTCACGCTGCAACTCGGGGAGAAGAATGGCAAAGTAGAGCTGCAACTAAATGCACAAACCGATCTGATAAATGCCGATGAAGTGCATTTCTCCAACCTGGTGAACAACCTGGTGGACAATGCAGTGAAGTATGCAAAAGAGAATGTGCCGCCGCAGATAAAACTGACCACCCAATCCAATGGAAAACATTTTACCATGCGGATAGAGGATAACGGCATTGGCATGAACAAGGACACCGTAAAAAGAATTTTTGAGAAATTCTTCCGGGCGCATACCGGCAATGTGCACAATGTAAAAGGCTTTGGATTGGGTTTAAGCTATGTCAAGACGATGATAGAGGCCCATGATGGAGACATTAAGGCGGAGAGCACATTGGGCAAGGGCAGCACTTTTACTATTGATCTGCCGCTGAAGAAAGGCTAGTAGGGTTCGGCGAGCAGGGAGTGGGCCGGATTCTGAAAAATTATTACCCTGATCTGATCCATGGCTTTTGGCTGTTAGCAAATAGTTCGCCACAGTAAACTTCCATCTCCATAGCTGAGAAAACGAAAATCATGCTTAAGTGCAAAATCATATACTTTTTTCCAGCCTGCCTGTCCGGCAGGCTGGTTATCACCGATAAATGCTGCTACTAATAACAGCAAAGTAGATTGCGGCTGATGAAAATTAGTAACTAATCCTTTTACGATTTTAAACACATAACCGGGAACGATCAATATCTTGGTTTTAGTAACAAGACGATCCAGCTTATTTGCATCCATCCACTTCAATAGCGCTTCCAGCGCCTCTTTTACCGGAACATTCTTTTCCGCCAGTTCATATGCCTCCCATTGCGTGAGCTGAAGAGACTCCCGGCTATTGACTAAATACTCCCGACTCATAACTCCCAGCCAATACAAACTTTCAATGGTCCTTAAGGAGGTGGTGCCAACAGCAATGATAGTATTGTCAAGGTTATTCAGTATGTTCTCAATGGTTGATCTTGAAACATCCATCCACTCTGCATGCATTTCATGCCCCTGCAGGGTTTCACTCTTTACCGGTTTAAAAGTGCCGGCACCCACATGCAGTGTGACGTAATCAGACCGGATATTTTTTTCTCTGAGGTGGCTGAAGATCAGGTTGGTAAAATGGAGCCCGGCCGTTGGCGCTGCCACGGAGCCTTTTTCTTCAGCATACACAGTTTGATATCTTTCTTTATCGGAATGTTCGGGCATACGCTTTATATAAGGCGGCAGCGGTACCGCTCCGGCATGGTGCAGCAGTTCAGCAAAGCTCATGGAGGAGGGCGACCAGGATAATTCAATGGTAAAACTGCCGTCTTTTTTCTCAATATACCCGGCCTGCAATGTTATTTGTATCCCGCCATCTGTTATTTTCTTTTCCAGCAGCTGACCTCTTTTCCATTTGGAAGCGCCGCCAACTAAACATTTCCACAATACTCTTTTTTTTTGGAGCATGGCCGTTGTGATGTCCGGGTACTGTTCATCCGGTTCGAGGCAGAATATTTCCACTACCGCCCCGGCAGGTTTCTGAAACAGCAGCCTCGCTTCAATGACCCTGGTATTATTAAAGATGAGCAGCGAATTTTCCGGCAGGTGTGCTGCAATATTCCGGTAGATGTCGGTTGATATTTTTCCTTCTTTATAAATAAGCAGTCTGGAAGCATCTCTTTCCGGCAGGGGATAATTGGCTATCCTTTTTTCGGGCAGGTGGTAGCTGTAATCCAGTATGGATATATTTCGGGGGTCTGTCATAACACAACCGACTGTTGTATTTTGATGAACCGCAAATGTATATTAGTTCCGTTGCAGCGGCAACTGATGTTCAAATTTTAAAAACTTTTCTTCCGGGCCGAATTGCTGAATTTCTCCTTTGCCCGCTCCCGTCACTTCATAATATTTTCCCCTGAACATCATACCCATTCTGTAATTACCATACGCCCTGTAGCGGAGATGCACCGGATCTGCACCCCTGAAGAAAAGGGCATTATTCATCGCTGAACCTTTTGCAGGATGGCCACCATTAAGCGGAACAAAGCCAAGCAGGTTGCTCATCTTTTTTTCTCCGGATTGTTCCAGTTCAGTACCTGCATCATTCTTGTATTGCCGCTGGGTACAGGGATCTGTCACCTGGTCAATGATTACATTGCCAAAAATCAGGATCGAATTGAGAGCATAAGCCCCTTCGGCCAGTAAAGATTGCGGCAGCCGGTCTTTCCTTCCAACAACAGATAAAGGCGCTGCAACAATCCTTCCGCCGCTGCCGGGATCACCGGACCAAACACCCAGCGCACCCGCCATGGTGAATGACCAGGCCCCGGTAGCTGTATTAACCGAGATAAAATTATTATGGGCATCGTACCAGGGTTTTCCATCCGGCGCATTCACATACCAGCTGCGGTTGGGATCATAGACCCATATCTTTTTGGTACCCCCGCTCTGCGTCACAGCATAAGGAATGATGCAATGCCCGTCCTGGCTGAGTATCCCTTCTGCCGAACTGATGCAGATAACAGGATAATCTCCTTTGGCGAGAAACTCCTGCACTTTAGCATAGCAATAATTACCGTCACGCAGTTTATTCACAGCAATCACATCCAGCATGAACGACAAAAACCCATGATTGATCTGGTTGCCGTGTGTAAGTGCGATCGCTGTTTCCAGGTTCGGATCATCGGGCGGACCCCCGCCACTGTAACGGAAAGGGGGATGACAAAAGCCTAAATGACCGCCATTCTTCAACATCAGCAGGGCCATTACATCCAGCCCATAACAAAGACCAGGACTGCTAAGCTTGGTCTTGTAGAGCTCATCATAAAATATCTGGTCAAAGTCAGCAGAAGGAGCAGGCGCCACACCAATAAATGTCTCCCGGAACATGGCCCATGTCAATGAATCCTTGGTATAGTTGTCGAAGAACCAGGTGTTTCTTTTGCTCCATTCCGGATCAGGATCCTGCGCTTTTGATTTTGCAGTAACCAAAAAAGCTGTGGCAAGCACTAAAATGAAATAACGTTGTTTCATAGCAATAAATATTTAGTAGTAATCAGATAGCTCATTTTTTTTCTTTTAACCAACTATGGCGTTACACTTTTTGCAGTTGACAATGCCGATAATCTTCCGTTCAGCATCAATACAGCGGCAGCATACCAGTACGTATGCCCTTTTACCACATTCGTATCGGTAAATGCATTTCCTTTTACCGGGCTTATCACCACCGGCACAAATGGGCCTGCTGCGCTGCTGCCACGATACACAATAAACCCGATATGCTTCGATGCATCATAGGCCGGCGACCAGTTAACTACAACTGAACAGGGTTCCGCTATTTTATCTATGGTTGTGATAACAGGCGGAGCAGGGGGTATTCTTGAAAAACTGAAAGTGCTGATGGCAGCCGCTTTGTCAAGCGGTGTTTCATTACCATCATAATCTATGCCTACCACTTTATACCAGTACGTTAATTTAGGTTTGATAGTTTTGTCTTCAAAATATCCCTGGCTCATCCATGGCGTGGACTGCACAGAAATTTTATCGCAGGTAGCCAGGCCCGGCGGAACATAAGGACTGGCCAATATAACCGGCAAAGCAGGCGGCAGTTCAACTGTCATTCCCCCTGCCCATGCATAAGCACCTGCAGCAGGCTCATTGGCAGGATTGGTGCCTTCGGCACGATATACATGGTAAGCTCTCGTATCCTGTGTGGGGGGGCCGATCCATTCTACTCTTACCTGTTCTGCCTGCGCATACAAACCGGAAATGATCGCTTGCTCAGGAGGCGTTCTGTCTCTTAATCGTTCACATTTGATCTGTGCTATTTCTGCCGGAGAAGGTATCGGCCAATTGCCACTGAGATTATCAGAAGAATCTTTTGCTTTTATCCAATACGCATAACACAATGGCGAACCTGCAGGAATATTTCTGTCATCGAAATAGAAATTACCTGCTGATATGGCCCTGTCAACCGAGTCTTTAGTGATCTCACCGAGAAAAACAAAAGGACCGCTGCAGGGGCAGGGAAGTTTTGTGCCCGGAGCTGTAGTGGCACCGGCCGGATTAGCGCCGGTGGGATTTTCGTTCGGATTTTTAGGATCTTTCGGATCACCTTTTGATGGATCATAGTTCTGCCACTCACGGCATTCTTTCGCCCTGGCACAATCTACCCATGAACCTAAATGACAAAGACTGCGGTACACCATATAGCTGGCCACATCAGGCTCGGCATTCGGTTGCCATTTTACAGAGATATAATCCTCAAAGCCCATTGTCGTTAAATTCTTTACGATATCCGGTTTGGTAATATCTTTTACCAATGCAGATACTGCGCTGGACCACTGGCTTATATTGGTGACCTGGTCAATGGACCGCAGGCGGTACCACCAGGTTTTGTTTCCGAATGCAGAGCGCAGAGAGGGATCGGCATCTGTATAATCTCTTGATTTGAGACCTCCAATGGTTGGCAACTCTCCAAGATAAGTGGAAGGCGTTGTAATTGGGTTCTCGGAACTGGCAAACCGGTATAACCTGTACTTCACTGTACTGTCAGGGTATTCCCAATGACTATTCTTATCTTTTACGACCTGTGTCCATTTGATGTTTACATGCCCGCTTACATCATCCGTTGTGGCAATAATGTCCATCGGCACAGAAGGCTCGGTGCTGTCTCTCGGTGTAACGGGGCCAAACACGGCTGATGCGGTACCGGCCCGCAGGAAGAGGTCCAGTGTGCTGACACGGTAATAATAATTGCTGTTGTTCTTCGGTCCGCCGATCGCAATACCATTTACCAGGTGTGTTGAATCTTTTCCATGCAACATGGTGTAACGTTTAAAGTCAACCATTCCATTCCAGGATGGTATCAGTGTATCGCCGTTGATATGATTTTTTATTTCAGCAGAAAAATGGCTTTCATTCACTCGTTGATAAGGACCCATGGCAGCGGGTGCCCGTTCTACCAGAAAACCCGCAGCGCCTGTTACATCATTCCATCTTACCAGCACAGCATCATCACCCGGTTCAGCTATGACTGAACCCGGGGGCGCTAAGGCAACGAATAAGCCGGCTGTCACCGGTATATCGGTTGCCACGGTACCTACCACTGCATTGGCTGCATTCAAGGCAACGATGCGGTACTGGTAACTGCTTCCATTTACCACACTGTTGTCTTTATAACCAAGACCTGCAACAATGGCTATGGGCATAGATGATTTGGCAATTACCTGCAGCCGCTTATGTTTCTGTGAACCGGCCGTCAATGTATTTATTAAACAGGGATTGAACAGTCCGGCTCCTGCCGGGGGAGGGCCTGATAATGATTTAGCAACAATTTTCCAGTCTGTGGAATCAGGTGAAGTGATGAGTGTTGATTTGATCGTATTGCAGTTGGTCATTACCTGTACAGGAGTGGCATTGAGTGCTGTGCCGGGATAAGCTGCAGCGCCTTCATTCTTCCTGAAAATATTATACTTCACAGCGCCGCTGAAAGGCGCCCAGTTAAGCGCCACATGTAATCCCGGGCCGGGATTACTGCTAACGGCCACGGCATTCTGTGCTTTTATGTTTGTAACAGCAATCATCAGCATGATTGCCGGTAACAATATTTTTTTAGCGATAGTCATGGTATGTGTTTTAGATGCCCTGAATATTTTTATCGTATATAAAATCCTTCTGTTGTATTTAAACCAACGGTTATATCAACAGAGCCGCAGATCACCCAGAGTACGCAGGCCTCCAGTCCTACCGTTCCCTGGAAAGCAAACGGATACGGCCCAATGATCTGTAAATTGAACCAGGCCGCTGCCGACACCAGGCCGCCTAATATTTCTCCATGTATTCTTCCGCCGAAATTTCCTACCACATAAGGAAGGCCCGGTCCCGCCACTAATGCACCCAATATAGTAGCTGACTCCGGTGTCAATGTAAATGCACCGAGGCCAACATAGAGTTCATATCCACCGGAAATAATAAACAGGCTTATACTCTGTGCAACGTAGAGCGATCCGTAAAGACCGCTAAGCCGGGCTGGCAGCGGGGCCGTATTCAGTGCATATCTCGGATCACTTGGAGACATCAGCACCCATGCCCTTTCTTTAGGCGCATTGAAACCAATATAAAACCCCGCACCAAGACCTACTCCCGCACCTAACCCCCCTCCTAATCCGGCAACGCCGGTGGATGCCATCATCCGCAAGGCTACTGTTCCCTGCAGTTCAAAAAAGTCGATACCAATATGCCAGTTCAACTGACCTTCTGCTTCCAGTGAACTTCCGCTCAATACCAGGCTTCCCTCAGCCACCCTGAACTTTCCCATCACTTCACCTTCCATAAAACCTTCAGCCCAGTTCATGGTGAGTTGCATATGTCCTATCACCAGGGCATCCAATGAAAGTGCAAGCGACATATAGGCTTCCCCGTCTATCGTCACTTTCGCCAGTGAGGGAGTGATCTGTAAAATAGCCGAGAGATAAGAGCCTACTCTTGCTGCCACACTTACATTAGCAGCATTGGTTACTTCGCCCCCGATTACGAGGTTATCTATTCCGTCATTCTTGATGCATAAGCATCCCCATATCCTTGTGATGTTCGAAATATTGGCAATAGGCCCGATAGAGATTGACCGCTGATCCATTAAGTTGGTACCAATCCGGATGCAGGTACCACGGCTGTTCATCTCCAGGGTAGAACCAATATCACCGCCCAAAAGATTGCGCAAAGCACTTATACCTGTACCCAGGAATCCATCCTGTGAGCTGGCAGCATATATTATCGTAAAATTGAAAATGCCAAGGCCATCTGACCAGTTACCCCCGATGGTAAAATCTGTTGGCAGGAAACCGCCGCCAAAAGCTGAATTACTTAATGTAACAGTTCTTCCATTAAATGGATCCCCGCTCATTCCCGGAGTGTAAGTATCTACGATATGTAAATAATCTGCACCGAAAAATGGGAAGAAAGCTGTACCGCCAACCCGCAGAAATCCCTTCTTCGCAGGATCGGGATTGATGGGGGATAAGGCAACTGCATTATGTGTGTAATTGAATTTATCAAACTGCTGGCCGGCCGAATTATAATCAAAAAACAAACGGCCCATTGAACCATTGGCCAGCATCTCGCCCCAGGTAAGCCAGAATGGCTGAGCAAAATGCCTTGTTTCTGCAAGACCTGCCGCTGTTAAAATGATCTGTCCAGTTTTTACACTCACCAGCCCTGCATCACTGAAACCGGGTTTAGGAACCAGCTGAAGTCCCCAGTATGCCAGTGAATCTCCCGGTTTTAATGCAAGTTTTCCCCCGGCATTGTTAGCGGTGGATGTAAACACCATTTCTTTAAAGGACAGTACATCGCCGACAGGTTCCGGTAATTTAATATGAGAACGGAAATCGCAGGTGATCACTGCGCTTTCAACACACTGAAGAAGAATACTACTGAATGGTTTGGGATTTTTTTGCCTGTCGGGATGCATGGTCAGTGTTTCAAATGGCGTAACACCGACATACAATGGTTTGGAAGGATCGCCGAGTTGTAGCCCCGGTGATTCCATGATATCTCCTTTCACACTGCAATGCACTCCTTCTGTGACGACATTCATCCAGGTAAAATCTTTTTTGTTCAGCCGGAACCATACCGGGTTATCGCTATGAGGAGATTTCGGGTTATTCGGTGGTAAGGGTGAAGGAATATTGGGTGTATTCGCAACGAGAAAACTGAAATTGGTGAAGCTGGCTCCCTGCATACGATTGGCCTCAACCACACCCGGGTTCAATGTTACAAATGGCTGAACAAAACTTTTTCCACTTGCCGATACAGGGTTGAACATCAACAATGGTGTGGCAGAAAAATAAAGCCATGTCTGCCGGTCCATTCCTATGACGCCGAATGATTTTCTGTCGGCACCACCGGCCCCGATAAGATCGCCCCAGTAAATATTCTGGTCAGTGGGAATCATTCCATATCCGACCACATCCATATCATTCTGGATGCTGAGCATCGCATCTGTCACCACGATAGGCGCACCATTGAAAGTCTGAACAGCTGAACGGGGCAATTGGACCTTGGCCATATTGATATTGCCGCCGGTGACATCACTTGCAGCAACTGCCACTGAAGCATTGGCAAAATCTATCTGGTAACCTAAAGGCTGTGCAGCAGCATATCCATAACTACTCACGGAACTAAAGTTGGCCGTCAACCCACTGCTTTCAACAAGACCATTGGTAAATTTGTATTCGGCCTGCATATAACCGATGTTGGACATAACAGATCCGTAAGACGATCCTTTTGAGCCACCCTGCATCAGCACTACACCTTTCCATGAAACAGGTTTGCCGGTTGGCCCATATGTTTGACTTGAACTGAAATCAACGACATAACCGCTGCCTTCGATACCTAATGTTGTATTACCCACACCAAATACACCATAGTTGGAACCGGGATATTCTTTATAAAACTCGCAGTTGGGTGTCATACGAAAACTGCCGAGATCAAGACGACCGGCAGCGCAAGCGCTGCCCTGTGTAAGGGATGAAGGCAATATGAGTTTAGCCGTAACCAGCGGATCTAATCCCGGTGAGAAACTAACGGCGCTGACCTCCAATTGAAATCCGGATGAAATATTCAATGTAAATGGTACAGGAGGAATAGCAGGATCTGTCGGATATTTTGCAATACCCGATGTAATAGTTCCTTTGCTTGCACCAGCTTTTATAACACTAACTGTACAGTCTGTAAATCTCACCCGCATACCTTCAGGCGCCTTGGGTTTCACCTTTTTTATGTCGGTGATATATCTTGATATATCAATGGCCCTGTTATTGTAATGCGGCATATCCAGTTCTATTTCTGTACCGGGCTGCGCACTCACTCCCAGTTCGGCAGCATCTTTCACACTGATCTCATTTTCTTTGGAAACAAACGCATCCACCACTCTGAATTTTACCGGTTTGAGCACAGCATCTTTCCATAACCCCGGCCAGATAACAAAAACAGGAGGGCAATTGAATTTTATTCTGCCGATTCCGTTGAGTTGCTCATATATTTTGCTTGCATTATTCCATACACCGCCTTTATCATACGATTCTACTATGATGGAATAAGCGCCGATGATCAATGTATCGGGATAACTGACCCGGATAGCAATATTGTTGTTATTGATCACATTGGGGTTGATGATCTCCCGTTTCGGCACGGTGTCTTTTGCGGTAACAACCTTCCTGTTGGGATTGATGACATCCCGTTTCGGCATTGTGTCTTTGGCAATAACATTCCTGTTGGGACTAATGACATCCCGTTTCGGCACTGTGTCTTTATTGCCACCGGTTACCCTGTTCAGGATATTGGTCACTACTTTTTTTGAGGGCGGAACCGTGTCTTTTTGAGCAATGGCATACATTGAGCAGAGAAAGAAAAAAACGAAGAAACACAACAGCTTTAACAGCAGTTGGGAGAAGGATATTCGTTTGGTGTGTTGCATAATAAAAACTTATTAAGATTATAAATGCAAATGAGTAAATCGTATTTGCTGTAATCAAAGACCTGTACTGTCAAAAAAAAACTTTAAACGCAATTCCATTTTAAACAGTAATAGAATACGGTCATTAATAAGAATAAAAACTCACAATCGTTTTTATTCTGCCTTAATGTTTACGCAGGGCAAACTACGGACTTCAAAAAGGTGGATTGTACTAATCAGAACTTGCCGGAAACGGCTACAGGTTTTTGCTGAATCGTCACTTGGTTCGACGAAAAATTTTTTCAGCTGAATAAATGTACAGAATTGGGGGAACTCTGCAAGTTTTTGGGTAATGAACTTCAAATTATTTTTTGGAAAGACTATCGTTTATTCACCGGCACCACCAGCTTTAACCCGCTCCATACTTCACTCACGGCACAAACTTTCACATCAACCAGGTTATTTTTCAAAGCAAAGTTGCGGATCACATCTTCTGTGACATCCGTGGGGATTTTGGCAGACTTTTTATACCAGGATACCCAGATAGTAATTACCCTGTTTTTATTAATCACTGAGTTGATTTTCTTCATTTTAGTTTCAAATTCTTTCTTTGATTTTATAAACAAATGGATAAGATCCGGTATCTCTTTTTTCCCGCATAACTGATCGCTGATATCAGCTTCCAGCAAAGTATAATAATCCTCCGGCTGGTTTATCAACAGCAGTTTCATCTCCGGTTTAATACCAAGTTTTTTTAAAAGCGGGGTGCCTGAATATCCTGCAGTGGTCAATGGTTAAAGCTTTCTCCGAAGGAGTCCTTCGGACAACGAAGTAAATCCTCTTTTTTACTTTTTGGTTTTGACTTTTAGCATCATCAATACACAGGTTTTCCACCACAATCCACAGCTAATCCACGTCATCTTTAATAAAAACCCGGCAACAAGGGCTGAAACCCTTACCTGTATTGTCTTCAGGCAAGAAAAGGAATGGGGAAAAAAGAAAATCAGAAAAATTTGGTAGTTAAGTGGGAAAAAGTGTTATTTTGTGTCAATTAATTCTAAATTGATCCAATTCACTGATAATGACAGGCTTTCTCGGAGAATTCGAGGCCACCTTGGACGCAAAGGGGCGGTTCCTCCTCCCGGCAGGATTCAAAAAACAATTGCCGGAGGCCGAAACAGGCCGCTTTGTTATCAACAGGGGTTTTGAAAAATGCCTGGCTATCTACCCAATGAGGACATGGGAGCCGCTCTTTGCAAAAATCAATGGCCTGAACGAATTTGACCCGAAGCAAAGGGAATTCAGAAGGGCTTTTCTGAACGGTGCCACTTATGTGGAACCCGACACAGCAGGCAGGATACTGTTGCCGCCAAGCCTGAAGCTGTATGCGGAGTTGCAGAAGGATATAGTGCTGATGGCAACAGGAGACAAATTGGAAATCTGGGATAGTAATAAGTACAAACAGTTCTTTGATTCTATTTCTTCGGATGCATTAAGTGATCTGGGTAAAGATGTGCTGGGAGGAGGGAAAATTAATAATGAATAATTATTAATTAATAATGGGTGAATGAGTCATACCACATACCAGTCCTCCTCACCGAAACCATCGAAGCGCTGAATATCAAACCAGGCGGCACCTATGTGGATTGCACTTTTGGCGGTGGCGGGCATTCCAAAGCTATTCTTGCCAAATTGAATAGCCAGGGAAAGCTGATTGCCTTTGATCAGGACGATGATGCCAGGAAAAATCTGCCTGCTTTGCTGACAGGTAAACCGGAAGACAAACGGGTCATTTTTATTCCCCAAAACTTTCGTCACCTGCAACGGTTTCTTCGCCTGCACAATGTCACGGCAGTGGATGGCATCATGGCCGACCTGGGTGTAAGCAGCCACCAGTTCGATGAAGCAGAGAGAGGATTTTCCATTCGCTTCAAGGCTGAACTGGATATGCGGATGGACCAGCGGCAATCCCTTACGGCTTTTGACGTGGTGAACACCTATACTGAGCAACGATTGCACAAACTCTTTGAACAGTATGGTGAAGTGACGAACGCAAAAACATTGGCCAAAAAGATCGTTGAGGTCCGCACTGCCACATCACTGAAAACCATTGACGGGTTTAAGAATGCATTCCGGGAAATAGTAAAAGGAAATCCCAACAAGTACTTTGCCCGTGTTTTCCAGGCGTTGAGAATTGAAGTGAACGATGAATTAGGCGCATTGAAAGAGATGCTGCAGCAAGTCCCATCCTTGTTAAAACCCGGTGGCAGAGTAGCCATCATTACTTTTCATTCCCTTGAGGACAGACTGGTGAAGATTTTTTTCCGCAGCGGCTCATTTGACGCACCGGAGGAGAACCCGTTTATCAATACCGAACCGGTAAATGAGCTGAAGATAATAACAAAGAAACCGGTGTTGCCTTCCTATAAAGAGATGAAACTGAATCCCAGATCAGGAAGCGCAAAGCTTAGAGTGGCAGAAAAAATAATGATGGTGTAAAAAGAAAATTCAGAACAGTAAATATAGAGGGTATAAAAACGGAAAATCTATATCCCTTGATTTAACCTCCGCCGAAATGGCGGAACAAAGACAAACCCCTATCCGGCTGTCCCGATAGCTATCGGGGCGGGCGGGAAAACAAGAGCTAACAACTCATTTATGCAGGAACAGCAAAACCCAAAAGAAAGCAGCCCGATAACCGGGCAGTTTGCAACCGAAGCTATCCGCACCGGCTGGAAACGCTGGCTGAACTATCAGTCCGTGGTAAAACAGGTACCGTTCTTTTTGTTCCTCGCACTGCTGGCGGTGATTTATATCTATAACGGGCACTATGCTGACAAGACAATACGCAGCATCAATCGCACCAGTAAAGAAGTAAAAGAATTACAGTACGAATACATAGATGTGAAAAGTAAAGTGATGGGGCAGAGCAAGCAAAGTGAGCTGGTAAAAGCAGTAGAGCCATTGGGTCTGAAAGAACTGACCATATCACCTGTAGTACTGAGAGATACTGCTGCTGCGAACTAAGCAGCAAAGAAAGGAACAACGAACAACAACTAAAAAAGTACCTGCTGCTGCTTTTACTGCAATAGCAGGTAACAGCGAACAGTGGACGTAAAAAAGGACATATTGTGGAGAGTGTACGTCAGCTTTCTCGGCATCACGGTGCTGAGCCTGATAGTACTCGGCAGGGCTTTCTACATACAGCGCTTCCAGGGCAGTCATTGGCGCAGTATGAGCGATAGCCTCCACAGGCAGTTTGTCCCCCTTACCGCAGAAAGAGGAACCATCTACAGCGAAGATGGACAAATGCTGAGCACCTCTATCCCCACCTTCGACATCTACATGGACTTTAATGCAGATGGCCTGCGGGAGAAAAAAGGAAAACGCTTTTCAGAAAACATTGATTCATTTGCAATTGCTTTATCCAATTACTTCGGCGACAAAAAAGCATCACAGTACAAAAGGGAACTCACACTTGCTTTTAATAAGGGCAATCGTTATTACCCGTTGAAGAAGAAACTCAGTTTTGAGGATTATAAAGTTTTCAGGGAGTTTCCACTCGTCCGTCTGGGCAGGAATAAAAGTGGGGTCATTACAGAAGTGAGCAGCAGGCGGTTATTGCCATTCGGGTTGCTTGCCAACAGAACCATTGGTCTTTCCCGTGAACATATTGCCAGCAACGGCAAAGCAAAAAAACAAAACGTAGGATTGGAAAGAAGCTGCGACAGTTTGCTCAGCGGGCATGACGGGCAAAAACTGGTCCGTTATATTGCCGGAGGTACGGCTATCCCTGTTGAGGGAACCCAAACGGATCCGGTGAATGGAAAGGATATTTTCACCACTATTGATGTCAACATACAGGACATCACCCAAACGGCATTGATGCGGATGATGCAGCAATGTGAAGGTCCATACGGTACTGCCATTGTGATGGAAACAAACACCGGCAAGATCAAAGCAATGGCTAACCTGGGCCGCCGGCCGGATGGCTCCTATTGGGAGGATGATAACTATGCATTACGGGCAACCGAACCTGGTTCCACCATCAAGCTGGCCACCTTGTTATCAGTGCTGGAAAAAGGCAGCAGCAAAATTGATGATATGGTGGAGGTAGGAGGTACAGGCCGGGCGCAGGTGGGATCAAAGATGGTAACAGATGCTGAAAGGTCTCCAAGGCCCATACTGTCAGTAAAGGATTGTTTTGCCCACAGCTCCAATGTGGGGATGAGCAAACTGGCTTACAAAGCATTTGCAAAGAGACCTGCCGAATTGAAGGACTATTTGCACCGGTTTCATTTGGATGTAAGATCACCCATTGACTTATCCGATGTCCCCAAACCAACCATGGCGCCGCTTGATCAGAAGGGTAGTGCTGAAGGAAACATGCTGTGGATGAGTTTTGGTTATGGGTTACAGGTAAGTCCGCTGCATACGCTGACGCTCTGCAATGCGATTGCCAACAAAGGACGGATGATGAAGCCTTACCTGGTCAGCAGTGTTCGGAACAATGGTATCCTGTTTAAAGAATTTAAGCCAACTGTGATAGAAGAAAGTATTTGTAAACCGGAAGTGGTGCAGGCGGCAAGGGCTGCTATGGAAGCCACGGTGATTGACGGTACCGCCACCAGGGTTTTCAAGGGAATGCCATTTGCAGTCGCAGGTAAAACCGGAACGGCGCATGTATCTGACGGGCCCGTTAAATATGCCCACGGAGTTTACCAGGCAGCATTTGTGGGTTATTTCCCGTCGGATAAACCGCAATACACCTGTATTGTTGTGATCCGTACCAAACCACATGCTGCATCACACTATGGTGGAACTCTTGCAGCACCGGTATTCCGGGAAATCGCCACTAAGCTTTACGCCATGTATGTGGAAGGAAAAACCTCTTCTCAGTATGCCGCAGTAAAAGACAGCGCTGCTTATTTCTATGCAGGTGCAGCAAATGATATAAAGAATGTGCTGGGAATATTGAATATCCGGTATGCCGATTCTTCTGCTCAGCAGGAATGGAGCACTGTGTATGCAAATAATTTTCAACCGGTGCTTACGTCCGCATCCGTTCGCAAACAGGTGATGCCAAATGTAAGGGGGATGGGTTTGAAAGATGCATTGTACTTATTGGAGAATATGGGTGTGAAAGTTTCAGTGCGGGGAAGAGGTAAAGTAAGCATACAATCCATTTCACCCGGTATGAAACTGGCAAAAGGAATAACGGTGATACTGGAATTGAGTTAATGTATAAAAGGTCAGGTTAAAGTGTTATTACAGGATGTACTATATAAAGTGGCGATCAGGTCAGTAGCGGGAAGTACATCAGTGGAAGTAAAGGATGTGCAGATCGACTCAAGAAAAGTCAAACAAGGTGCAGCTTTTGTGGCAGTACGGGGGACGGCGGCAGACGGGCACCAGTTCATTGATAAAGCCATTGAGAACGGTGCAACAGTTATCGTGTATGAGGACTCCCGACTACTGGCTCCCGACCCGATAGCTATCGGGTCCCGACTCACCTACGTGCAGGTGGAGAACAGCGCTGCGGCGGCCGGTTATATGGCACACAACTTTTTTGGAAGGCCGTCGGAGAAACTGAAACTGGTGGGTGTGACAGGGACCAATGGAAAAACAACTATTGCAACATTATTATATAAGCTCTTTACAAGACTGGGATATACAAGCGGACTGATAAGCACCGTGGAGAATATGACCGGCACTGAGGTAATTCCCGCCACGCATACCACACCGGATGCTGTCAGCCTGAACCGGTTGCTGAAGCAAATGGCCGATGCAGGCTGCACTCATGTGTTCATGGAAACAAGTTCACATGCCCTGCACCAGCACCGGGTAACGGGCCTTGAGTATGCTGGAGGGATATTCAGCAATATCACCCATGACCACCTGGATTATCATAAAACATTTGATGAATACATCCGGGTGAAGAAGTCTTTCTTCGATTCATTATCATCATCAGCATTTGCCATCAGCAATGCAGATGATAAAAGAGGGATGGTGATGCTGCAGAACACACAGGCCAGGAAATATTTCTATAGCCTGAAAACACTGGCTGATTTTAAAGGAAAGATACTGGATAACAGCCTGGGTGGTTTGCTGATGACGGTGAATGATGTGGAAGTGCACTTCAGGCTGATCGGTGAGTTCAATGCTTACAACCTGCTGGCTGTGTACGGGGCAGCGGTCAGTTTGGGAGAAGAAAAACAAGAAGTACTGACGGCGTTGAGTGAGCTGACCGGGGCTGAAGGAAGATTTGATTATATCATTTCTTCCAAAGACAAAGTGATGGCGATTGTGGATTATGCACATACACCTGATGCTTTGTTGAATGTGCTGGCAGCGATAAAGAAACTAAGAAAAGGATTTGAGCAGGTGATAACAGTAGTGGGCTGTGGCGGCGACAGGGATAAAACCAAAAGACCAGTAATGGCAGAAGCAGCATGTGAGCACAGTGACAAAGTCATTTTCACCAGTGACAATCCGAGAACTGAAGACCCGGTGCAGATCATAAAAGATATGGAAGAAGGGCTGGCGCCGGCGTATAAAGGAAAGTATATCTCAATTGTGGACCGGAAGGAAGCAATAAAGACGGCCATCAGCCTGGCGAAGCCGGAAGATATTATCCTGGTAGCCGGAAAGGGGCATGAGAAGTACCAGGAAATAAAAGGGGTGAAAAATCATTTTGACGATAAAGAGGTGGTGAAAGAGTTGTTTAAAATGTTTAACAGGTAGGTAATGCTATAGTACGGGCAGAAAAGATGTGAACTAAACCAGTAACCCCGTCCGAACGGATCATCCGGGCGGGCAAAAATCAGCGGACAGAATGCTGTATCATTTATTTGAATGGTTGGATAAGCAGGGGATCAACTTTCCGGGCAGTGAGTTGTACAAGTTTACCACTTTCCGGGTGGCGCTGGCGGTGCTTCTTTCTCTGTTCATTACCACTTTCTATGGAAAGAAGCTGATTAAGTTCTTACAAAAAAAACAGATTGGCGAAAGTATCCGGGATGAGGGACTGGCCGGGCAGGAAAGTAAGAGGGGTACTCCGACCATGGGGGGCATCATCATCGTTCTTGCCATTTTGATACCCACACTGTTGCTGGCGGATCTTACAAAAGTATATGTGCAGGTAATGCTGATCAGCACAGTGTGGATGGGAGCCATCGGTTTTATTGATGATTACCTCAAGTTGAAAGGGAAAAGAATAGCACAGCAAAAGGGAATTGAATATAAAAAAACCGGGAAAGACGGATTAGCAGCAAGGTTTAAAATATTAGGACAGGTTGGATTGGGAATATTGGTTGGAGCTACGCTTTATTTCCATAAGGATGTAAAAATATGGAGGGAGTATGTGGGTACTGTAGAAGATGCGAAGAAAGATCCCACAACAATTGAGAAGAAGGTGAATGACACTACAAAGTACTTTGTTGAATCAAAAACACCGATAACAACCATACCCTTTGTAAAAAACCATGAGTTTAATTATTCAAAACTGTTACCGGCATCGTGGAGGGATTATACATGGGTTCTTTACATACTGGTTGTGATTTTTATTATCACCGCAGTTTCCAATGGCTCAAACCTGACGGACGGACTGGACGGGCTGGCAACGGGAACCTCGGCGATAATCGGTGCGCTGTTGGGCATATTCGCTTATGCAAGCGGTAACCTGGTGTTTGCTGATTATCTGAACATCATGTATATCCCCGGGTTGAGTGAGCTGTCCATTTATATCGCAGCACTGATAGGCGCCTGTATCGGGTTTCTTTGGTATAACTCGTACCCCGCACAAATTTTCATGGGCGATACCGGGAGCCTTATGCTGGGAGGTGTGATAGCAGCGCTGGCGATTATTGTACATAAGGAATTGCTGATACCCATTTTCTGCGGGGTATTTTTTGCAGAAACAGTAAGTGTGATGATGCAGGTGGGCTATTTCAAATACACCCGGAGAAAATGTGGTGAAGGGCGGAGGGTATTTCTAAAAGCGCCGCTGCACCATCACTACCAGGTGAGGGGCTTCCATGAGGTGAAGATTGTGAACCGGTTTTGGATTGTAACGGTACTGCTGGTGGTGCTGAGTATTGTAACGCTGAAATTAAGATAGGACAAGATAAGTTGACAGCTAAGATATTTAAGGACTTACTGAAAAACCCAGAATCCAGACCCCGTTGAAGACCGTTCCAATAACTATGGCTTTTGAATAACCGAATTGTGGTGCAGTTGTATTGAAAACTAATACTTGTGAAGAACCAATCTCCGTACACTGTGACCAGCAGCGATGGCCAAAAGATTTGTCATACTGGGCGGTGGTGAAAGTGGTGTGGGTGCTGCACTGCTGGCAAAGAAACAAGGTTATGAAGTATTTGTTTCTGACGGAAGCTCTTTGAAGGATGAATATCGTAACGAATTGCAGCAGGCGGGGATTGCTTATGAAGAAGAACAGCACACCGAAAGCAAAATCCTGGATGCTGATGAAGTGATGAAAAGCCCGGGCATCCCGGAGAAGGCGGAGATAGTCAAAAAGATAAGGGTAAAAGGGATTGACATCATCAGCGAAGTGGAACTGGCTTACCGGTTTAAGGGCAGCAGTAAGATTGTTGCCATTACCGGCAGCAACGGAAAAACGACCACCACAGCGCTGATATATCACATCTGCAAAGTGGCCGGTTTGGATTGTGCAATGGTGGGAAATATCGGCGACTCGTTTGCAAAACAGGTGACAGTAAATCCGAAGGCATTGTATGTAGCAGAGATAAGCAGTTTTCAGTTAGATGATATCAAAACATTCAGACCGGAAATAGCTATCCAGACAAACATTACCGAAGACCACCTCGACCGTTACGATTCCCAGTTCGAAAATTATATACGCAGCAAATTCC